>NZ_CP161812.1:5129809-5431563 GCF_040801775.1 Luteolibacter sp. Populi | reverse complement strand
TCCTGCGCCTCTGACGCCGCGGCTTGGTTGAAGGCACCAGAGGACTCCGGAATCAGGACTAGGGTGTCAGACATGCTGAAGTCGTCCGGGGCGAAACCGGTCAAGGCGATGGCGACAGGATTCCGGAGCCCCGGAATGACCAAACTTCTACCATGAAGATTCCGGAATTCGTCGCGGCTATTCACCATGATTCCGGAATAGCGCGCTGGGTCTTGCCGGATGCGCTCGGTAGCGGCAGCCGCGTCACGCTCGTTTTGCGAAAGGAAACGGTAAGCCGGCATGGCCGTTAGAACATTCTGCGCCTTCAGCCAGAAAAGCGCGCG
Source organism: Luteolibacter sp. Populi (assembly GCF_040801775.1). Lineage (GTDB taxonomy): Bacteria > Verrucomicrobiota > Verrucomicrobiia > Verrucomicrobiales > Akkermansiaceae > Haloferula. The sequence goes on along the minus strand of NZ_CP161812.1, from coordinate 5,431,240 downwards.
GTCGACATCTAAACTGGGAGGCAAGAGGTGCTCCGACTCCTGATACTTCGCGGCCCGCTCGTCTTCCATCGCGTCCATCCGCGTGGCAATGATCCGGTTCAAGCAAACCTTCTCTTTCTGCCAGACCAGCTCGACCAACGGAGGAAATTCCAGGTCGGGCGTGTCGCTCGATGCCGCTTCCCGCAAATGGATGTTCTCGCGAAGCGCTGTCTCTTCGGTACGCCCACGGTCGAGATCCGCCTTCAAATCCGCGGCCTGGCGTTCAAGATGCCGGCGGTTCTCGATTGCGGATTCCCCTGCCGACCGGGCATCTACCGCCTGGCGATCGGCCTCCACGGCATGTCTCTCGTGCTGGCGCGCGAGTTCATCACAGCGCAACATTTCCGCCTCCCAACGTGTGGACGCCGCGGATGCCTTCTCGCGGTCTTCGACCCAATCCTCGTTGCGCAGGATCGCCCGTTGCTGGTCCCTGCGTCGCAGGCGCTCCTCCACGGCACTGAACTCCGCTTCAGCCCCGCCTCTTTCCGCCACGGCACGGTTGAGATCCACTTCAACTACCCTCTTTTCCTCCTCGACGCCCGCCTGCTTCGATTGAGCACCGGCCAAGTCTTCGGCAGCGGAGACCTGAAGCAAATTCAACGCCGCCGCATAGACGGCACCCGCGCGACCCAGCTCATCAAGCGCCGGCCGTTGCTCGACCTGAAGCGCCGCTTGGGTTCTACGAAGACCTGCGAGGTGCTCTTCCTGTTGCCGCAGGGACTCCAGAAACTCCGCCGCGACAGCAAGCAGGAGGGAATCCTCGGAATTCTCTTGCTCACGCATCGCATCCCTTTGTTCCTGCTCCGCTTCAGTGAAAGCCAGCTCGTTGGCCAGGTACTCGTAGTTCAACCGGTATTCCTGTAGCTGAAGCTTGCGCTGCTTGCATTCGCCTGCTTCGAAGTCGATCGACGCGATTTCCTCCCTCACCACGTTGCGAAGGACTTTGAGCTTCTCCAAGGACTGCCCGATGGCCGCGTGCAGCAGAAAGTTCTCCCTTCGTCGTGCCGCCAATGCGGCGGAGGCCTTTTCCTGCGCCCTCACCGCGCCCTCCAGCGGTAGGATGGCACCGATCAATTCGAGAGCGAAGCGCTCCTCCAAGCTATGCTGCGGCAGGCGCATCAATTTCTCCCGCACGCCGGTCAGCGTCCTGGCAGTCTCGTCGGCGAGCCGCGGCGGATAGGCGATCTCGAGGAAGAGCTTGATAAACTCATCGGCGTTGCGAACGCGGAACAGTTCGTCAGCCCCGCCCTCGCGTCCGTTCATGATGAGCTGATATTGGAACAGCTCTTCGTCGAAGCCGACATCCCGCAGCACGCGTTGCCAGTCGCCTTTCTGGCCCTGCGAGCGGCTCTCCGGCTCGAGCGCGCGATGTTCCCCTTTCAACCAGCCCAACCAGTTGCGGAATTGGTCGAGGCTCAGCGAAGGAGAAGCGGACAAGCCGAACAGCGGTACCGACTCGAAGCCGATGCCAACGCCGCTCCGGAACGTGAAGAAACAGCGTTCCAACCGGCTTTCGTCATGGGCCGCTTGCACAGCGTCTTTCCAACAAATTACCTGCCCGATGATGCGGATGTCCGACGGCTGCGATGGCGACGATGCCATCTCCCATTCGCTCACTACACAGGCGAGGTCGCGGCTCTGCACGTAGTCGCCAAGTTGACGGGAGCGACCGTCGGAGCGTTTGCCCAGGAAATGCTTCGTCTGGGGAACGAAGGTCGAGTAGAAGAGGTTCAGCAGCGACGACTTTCCCCCGCCATTGCGGAGCCAGAGGACGGTATCCACCGCCGCGCCGCCCGGCCCGCGGAAATCGAGGCTTAGCGGCGAGAACCGGGCGTCGGGATGACCGACGCTCGCGAGGTGCAACCTAAGAAGCCGGGCCATGATCTCGGTGAAGTTGTTGAGCGGCGAGGCTCACGATCTGCCACGCGCGGTAGCCCGCCAGTTCGCGCACATGGAGACGGAACGCGGGCCGTGCCAGCCAACCGGATTTGTTGTCCCGGTCGTCGCGCTTGAGCAACCCTTGCTCCGTAAGGAAGGCCAACGCGTGGGTGATCTTTCCGGACAGTGTCGCGAATGACTCGCGACCTCCTGTGCTATCGGAATACTTGCCCAGCGAAAGCACGCTTTGCCAAGCAGTACGCAGCTCCTCCGCTGGCGGGGCCTCTTCGCCGCTGTCCTGGCGTTTGCACTCGTCGCATAACTGCGTCAGATGCTCCACGAGCTGATCCACCGTTAGGCGTGGGGCGGCCACCATGTCCGCCTCCCCCAGATCCTCCGCACGGGGAAAGCACCACGCCGCGATGCCCAGGTGGACGATCCCTTGGATCAACCGGTCAGTCGTGGAGCGGAGCTTTCCATAGTCATCCCGGCGCACTGCGAAAACCCCGTCGGGGACGGCTGCAACCGTCAGGCCGAACGCCTCGCTTATGCCGAGCATCCGCAGCCCGAGCCCGCGCAGGACCGACTCCGTCATCTGCTGGAAGCGCCTGTCACTGAGCAAGCGGCGCAGCAGTTGCTGATACTCCGGTTGGCCCGCAGGCAATGCGGCGGGTCGCAGCGCAAACGCGATCAAGCGGCCGGACTCCTCCGCCAGACTTTCTTCAGATTCCGTCATCGTCTTCCTCCAATAGTGATTGAAGCGGCGACAGCATCAGATCATCGCCGGAAAACACATCGTCACTGAATGGTTCGCCCGCAAGCATCACACGATCCGCTTGTGCCCCGAACTCGTGCAGGACCTTGAGATAAAGAAGGGTTCGATGATGAACGGTCATGCCGTCTTCGCGCGACGCCCTAAGCAGTTCCGAGACCTTGATTTCCCGCTCGGAAACCTCAGAGAGCCGCAGGTCCACCTTGCGATGGTCCTCTTCCGAGAACCACGGCGTTGACGGGCCGATCTCCTCCGCGTCGAACTCCGGGAGCGGAAGTTCCGCGCGTTCATAGTCTCGCGGCGGGGCCAAGAGCATGTCGAAGAATTCGATCGGTCCGATGAGACGGGGAACGGCTACACCGAGGAATCCAACGCACAGTTCCCAACACTGGCCCGGAGACAACTCCACCGAGCTCAGCCCTAGGGCTGTCCGCAGAACCTGAGCCTCCAGATCGGGCAGCGCGATGATCGCCCGCGGACGAAAGGCTTGCCGTGCCTGCTCGCACAGCCACTTTTCATTCGCGGCAAGGATGCGCTGATGCAGACGGGAGTTCCGCTGCTGGCAATCCTGAATGTGGTGCAGCAACTGGCCGATGTGCGGCCAATCCTTCTCCTCCGCGTCGTCCCTCGCCGCCGTGACCGCAGAAGAAATCTCACCGTCGGATTCCAGCCTGGTGCGCAGATGGTCCCGCGCCTCTTGCAGCATAGACAAGATCTCGCCTGCCCAGTCGACCTGCGTGATGTCGCGCTCCGCCGCTCGCAAGGCACGCTCAAGTTTGACCTCGTAACCCGTGGTGATGATCACAGCCTGCTTCGCCGATACTACCGCCTCACGATATTTCCCCCGCCCGATCTGATATTTGAGTACCGCGGCATTGGCCATCTGAGCATCTTCTAGATCGAGCCCCAAGGTGCCCGTGTAAAGATTGACGCCCTCCACTGTTGCACGATGCAGCATTTCGTCGTTCGGACCGTGAACCTGCCTCAAGTAGTGAAACTCGATGATCCTGGTATATACGCCGCCATCGACCGGAATCCGCACCTCCTCGCGAAACGCCGACCTTCGCTCCGCTTCGTTCAGTAGCAGATCCAGCATCAGATCCGTAAGTTCGAGAATCCGGATTCGATCCGCCTCGGACTCCGCCGAACGGATGATCGGAGTCAACCCGGCAGCAATATCCTCCCTGGTCGCACCGCTGGCCAACCCCATCGCTTCCACTACGATGTCGAAAACCATCAGCGCCAGAGTCCGCAGATCGTGCTGCTCCAAGGGCAGCTTGCGATTGCCCTTCGATTTCTCGAACCCCATCAAAGGAGCAAGCCTTGCCAAAGTCCCCACCCTGCGAGGAAGTGCCGACGGCCATGGTTCGACTGGTGGGGGAAAAACCTGCATAAATTCAAACGGTTACTCGTTCATGGATGGCTCTTGCGTCGATGCTTCCTCTAGGGACGCTCCCAAGTTGGCACCACACTCCGGCTGGAGTCGGCGACGCTTCTCCTCCCCACGGACGCAGGCAAACGGCTTTCCGAGCTGCCGGGCGGCAGGATGAAGAAATGTTACAGGCATGGGGGAGGGGTTCGCACTTCCTAACAACTACCAGACGGCGCGTCCATATGGAATTGTCCTAGCAAGCCAACCATACCGGGGTAGGACAAACACTGAACTACCTCCCAAAAAAGGAAGACGGAATCACGAAGCCGTTCCTAGCGCAGGCCTGAGCGTCCAGCAATGAGCTGGAATTGGCCTCGCCGGCGAAGGCCTTCAGCAGTTTCCAGAAAACTGCGCTCGTTGATTGGGAGAATCGGAGCGGCGATTGTCTCCAAGAATTCAGCGCCGCGCTGGTTCGCCACCACCAGCACTCGGCCCTCGGAGTCGGAGCGAATCAGCCCTGGCAGCCTCCCCGGAAGCATACACGATGGAAGTCATTCATGCCTACCTACCGCCCCTCTCGCAGGTGCGGAACGGGTGCTGGAGGAGCGCTTAAATCCCTCAATCGGAGGTGACCGCCCGATAGTAGCGTTGCGGTTTGCCGGAGGAGGCCCAATCCACGTACTCCTGCCCCCCGCTGGTCAGGGCCACGGAGAGGAAGAGGCTCCAGTGGCTGAGATCATCGGAGACTTCGATCTGACATACACGGCCCGTTTCGCCCCGGATGATGACCGTGGCGTAGCCGTAGAAGCGCCCGACCGCCAACTTGGGCAACGCCAGCGGTACTTGGCCGACGGAGATGGTGCTGTCACCGCTGGTCGCTACCGTGGCACCGAAGAAAAAGGCGGCACCGTTCAGCGTGACCGTGCCGGTGAAGTTGGGCGGAGCCCCGATGGTGTAGACCAAAGTCCGCGGAATCCCGTCCCAGAACGGCCCCCAGGTGACCCGCGAATTGGCGCTATCGAAGGCTCCCATGCTGGAGATGCCGTAGGCCGGGAACCCGGCAGGGAGAAGTTCCTGCACCAGGTAGGCCGGCGTGCCCGCGGGCGGAGTTACCGTCACGGTGATCGTATAGGAACTGCCGTTGTTCTGAATCTGCCTCACGATGCTCGGCCCGCCGATCCCCGTGACGCCGAGGGTCGCGGCTTGACTGGTCACACTGCCGCTCGAATTGCTGACCACGACGGAGTACTCCGCGGCGTCGCTGACCAGCGCGGCGGGGATCTGGAAGCTTGCCGCAGTTGCCCCGGGAATCGGCGAGCCATTCTTCCGCCATTGGTAGGCGAGAGGACCGACGCCCTCAACGCCCACCGCGAAGGCCACGTTCGAACCCAAGACGACACTTTGGGAAAGTGGCTGTTGGATGATCGCGGGAACGGCCGGGGGCTGGATGAGCGTGACCAACGCGCTGCTGCTCGGCGTGCTTCCCGCGCCATTGGTGGCCACCACGTGGTAGGTGCCGGTCTTGCCGGCATCCATGTTGGCCATCACCAGACTCGTATTCGTCGCACTGCTGATCGCATGTCCGTTCCTATACCATTGGTAGAAGATCGGCGGCGAACCTCCCGCAGAGGCGGATAGCGTGACACTTCCTCCAGCCACCACTGCCGCGCTGATCGGATGCATTGATAACACGGGCGCTTGCTGAAGCGTGGTTCCGCGCGTTGTGAGCTGGCCCCCGAAAACCGGTCCAGTGCCTAAGCTATGATTGTGGTGTGCAGGTGTGGCCTTAGAACCAAACCGAACACGCACGAGATGAAAGGTAAACGCAGACGACACGATCCCGAGTTCAAGGCCCGTGTGGCGCTTGAAGCGCTCAAGGGCGTGAAAACCATCCAGGAAATCGCCAAGGAATTCGACGTCCACCCGGTGCAGGTCTCGGAGTGGAAGAAGACGATGGCTCAAAACGCCGCGAGCGCCTTCGGGGGCGGCGCGGGCAAGACCGAAGCCGAGGACTTCGAGCGCGAGCGCGAACGGCTCCACGCCAAGATCGGGCAGCAGGCCGTCGAGTTGGACTGGCTGACAAAAAAGTCCAAGCAACTCGGTCTGTGAGGGATCGCGTCGGGTTGTTGGACAAGAGGCATCCCAAACTGAGCATGCGCAAGCAGTGCGAACTGCTGGGCGTGGCGCGCTCCACCGCTGGCTACCAACCGGTCGCGGAGGATCCGGAGGACCTGCGCATCAAGCGGCTGTTGGACGAGATCTATCTGGTCGATCCCTGCCTCGGCAGCAGGCGGCTGATGACGGTGCTGGAGCGCGATCATGGTGTGAAGGTCAACCGCAAGCGCCTGGACCGGCTGCGCCGCGAGATGGGCCATGAGGCGATCCGGTGCAAACCGCGGACCAGCATCCCGGACGACGGGCATCGCAAGTATCCGTATCTGCTGCGCAAGCTGGTGATCGACCGGCCCGACCAAGTCTGGTGTACCGACATCACGTATGTGCCGATGCCGCGCGGCCAAGCCTACCTGTGCGCTGTGATGGACTGGCACTCGCGCAAGGTGCTCGGCTGGGCGGTTTCCAACACTATGGGCACCGGCCTTTGCCTGGAGGCCCTGGAAATGGCCTTGGGAGCAACTGGCACGCGCCCCGGGATCTTCAACACCGACCAAGGTTGCCAGTTCACCTCCGCGGAATGGACGGGTCGGCTCACGGACCTCGGTGTGGAAATCAGCATGGATGGCCGCGGGCGGTGGATGGACAACGTGTTCATCGAGCGGTTGTGGCGGAGCGTGAAATACGAGGAGATCTACCTCAAGGAACACGCGACGGTCCTCGGCCTTGAGCAAGGGCTGCGCGAGTGGTTCGGGCGCTACAACGACTGGCGTCCGCACCAGCACCTCGGCAACCTCACGCCGTCGCGGGTTTACCGGCCGCCAGCCGAAGCCCCGAGAGCGGCATGACACCCCCGGCGCGCCGAAATCGGGAAGCCTCCGCTGCGGTCCTCGCCCTCCACTGCGCTACGCTCCGTTGCGTGCTCGTCCCTCCGCTACGGCTTCCCGATTTCGAGTCCCCCGTCACTCCAACCTTGATCCGCAAACCATGATCATCCCAAGCTCTCCCGCAGCCTGCCACCATAGCTTAGTTTAGCCAATTCGTGGCCGAAATTTGGGGGCCAGCTCATTGTTTCGATCAATACCTGGCCATAGGCCGCGTTGTCGCTGCGGTCATAGATCCGGCTCAGGTTGACTTGGTTGGTGGCGATTTCAGAAGCCGTGGGTTCGCCCCAATAGCAGTTATTCGCGACGATGGAAATCCCGCTCTCATTGCGGATCTCGAAGCCGGTGTTGAGATGGATGTCGTTGCCAGCTAGCGCCAGCACCGGCGGCTGGTTGCCCTGCACCACCACGCCCGCGCCTCCGTTGCTGCGGATCGTGTTGCCCGTGATCCCCGTCGCGCTCACGCCCGCGGGACCGTAGTTGCCTTCAAGCGAAAGCAGCAGCCCGGGACCGCCGTTGCCGCTCACCGTGTTCCCCGCCACCCCCACCGTCGCCGACGAGTAGAGCACGATCCCGCCCTCCGCATTGTCCTGCACCGTGTTGTCCTCCAGTTCCGCGGTCCGCCCCGCCACGTTGTAATTCCACCAGTAGCCGTAGACTCCCCACCGGCTGTTGTGCGCGATGCGGCAGCCCTCCATCCGCAGCGTCCCGAGGCCGCTCTCCACCCCGTTGCCCTGGCTGTAGCTGATTTCGCAATCCGTCAGGGTGGTGCTCCCCTGGGAGTTGTTGATCCCGGTGTTGCCGCTGAGCTTCACCTCGGTGCCTTCCATCACCAGCAACGTGGTGGCATTAACGCCATAAGAGGTGCTGTTGCGGATCTCCCCGCCCTGCATCGTCACCGGTCCCTCGGCGCGCAGCCCCGTGCCATTGCCGATCAGCGTGAAGTCATCGAGCAGCACCGGCAGCGCATACTGCCCGGAGGTCGTCCACACGCCGTTGCCGCTGCAGCGCTGCACCGTCACCCCGGATAGCGCATAGCTGCTGAAGCGCGTGTCCGTACTTTCGAAGCGGATGCCCTGGCTGGCGAACTCGACCGTGCAATTTTCCAGCGAGATGTCGCCGTTCTTCACCCGGATCCCGTACCAGTCGCCGGGACTTTTTGCCGTCGCGGTCGAGGTGAAGGTGACCGGCGAGGCGGCCATGCCGTTCACTTCCAGCGTGCCGCCATCCAGGATCAGCTCGCAGCGCGAGCTGTCCGATCCCGCCGCCCGGCCGTCGTGCAAGTGGTCGAAGACCACCTCGGTGCCCGCCTGGATGGTCAGGCTACCGGTGATTGTGACGTCGCCCGTTACCAGCACCTTGCCGCTCCAGCTCTGCGCCGTGCTGATCGTGCCCGAGACCGTCTGGGTCACTCCCGGTACCGGATAGCTGTAGCTCTGCAAGCTTCCGGGACTGCCGCCCGCCACGGATGCTTCGTACCATTGGGTGATCATCACCGCCCGGGTCGCACCACCATCGCGCAGATCGTAGACCCGGCTCAGGTTAACCACGCTAGCATGCAGCTCGCCAGCGGTCGGCTCACCCCAGTAGTTGCCGTTGGCCACCACCGTACTGCTACCTTCGTTGCGGATCTCGAAGCCGGTGTTGAGATGGATGTCGTTGCCCGAAATCGTTAGCACCGGCGGCTGGTTGCCCTGCACCACCACCCCCGCGCCTCCGTTGTTGCGGATCGTGTTGCCCGTGATCCCCGTCGCGCTCACGCCCGCGGGACCGTAGTTGCCTTCAAGCGAAAGCAGCAGCCCGGGACCGCCGTTGCCGCTCACCGTGTTCCCCGCCACCCCCACCGTCGCCGACGAGTAGAGCACGATCCCGCCCTCCGCATTGTCCTGCACCGTGTTGTCCTCCAGTTCCGCGGTCCGCCCCGCCACGTTGTAACTCCACCAGTAGCCGTAGACGCCCCAGCGGCTGTTGTGCGCGATGCTGCAGCCATTGATCCGCAGCGTCCCGAGGCCGCTTTCCACTCCGTTGCCCTGGCTGTAGCTGATCTCGCAATCCGTCAGGGTGGTGCTCCCCTGGGAGTTGTTGATCCCGGTGTTGCCGCTGAGCTTCACCTCGGTGCCTTCCATCACCAGCACCGTGTTGGCATTAACGCCATAAGAGGTGCTGTTGCGGATCTCCCCGCCCTGCATCGTCACCGGGCCTTCGGCGCGCAGCCCCGTGCCGTTCCCTATCAGCCTGAAGCCCTCGAGCATCACGGGCAGGGCGTATTGGCCGGATGTGGTCCAGACCCCGTTGCCGCCGCAGCGCTGCACCGTCACTCCCGAAAGTTCATAGCTGCTGAAGCGGGTGTCCGTGCTCTCAAAGCGCAGACCCTGGCTGGCGAACTCCACCGTGCAGTTCACCAGCGAGACATCCCCGCTTTTCACCCGGATCCCGAACCACGCTCCCGCCGTGGGACTCGTCAACATGCTACCGAAGCGGATGGGCGCATCGGCCGTGCCATTCGCCACCAGCGTCCCGCCATCGACAATGATCTCCACACGGTTGCTATCCACCCCCGAGGTCTCGCCATCCCCGGTGGCGCAGCGGACCTGCGTTCCCGGTAGAATCGTCAGCGAACCGCCCGCGGCAATCGTGACATCGCCACTAACCTCGACCGTTCCGGACCACATCACCGAACTGGTGATCGGTCCGGCGAGCGGCCCCGGCGGCTGCTCAACCGAAGTACTCGTCGTGAGCTGGTATGGTAACGAGGTACTATAGGCACCTTGCCCCACAGGGTAACCATAAACCCGCACGTAGTAATAGCCGGCCCCGACGCTGCGCTGGATCGTCTCATTCTCGCCGGCCATCTTGTAGGAACCGGCCAGCCACGCGCCATCCGGCCCGTAGAACTCAAGATCGTAGTCCATCCCCGAAGGCACCACGAGGCTCAAGTTCAACTGTCCCGCAGCTGCCATCGTGACCTGATACCAATCGATGTCGAAGGGCGAGGCGATCAATCCGCTCGCAGCTTGCTCCAAGGTTAGCGGCGTGGCCTGGGTCGACCGGTCATTCGGTTCCGCCGGATCGCTGACACCGATGGTCGGCGGCACCACCGTCAGGACCGCGGTCCGGCTGGTCCTCGTCCCGTTGTCATCCGTAACCAGCACATGATAGGTATATCCGCTCACATCCGGAGTGACCGGACTGGTGGTGTAAGACGCGCTCGTCGCACCAGCGATAGCAATACCATTGCGATACCACTGATAGGCAAGACTCCCGCTTCCGCTGGCCGAAACCGTGAAGATGCCCGTCTGCCCGCTGGTCACCGTCACATCCGCCGGCGAGGCAGCCACGATCGCCGGCCCCGCAGGCGCCGATGAACTGACGACAATCTCCAGCGGATCGCTGCTGCGGCTCATCGTACCGTTGACGTATTTTCCCACCGCCACCGTCCAAGTCCCCGCGACGGAACCGAAGTCGAAGCTCGCGACTATCTGATTCCCATTCGGCACGGAACTCGGCGTCACGGGGGTGGTCGTGGTGCCATTGGAAAACAGAACCCTGTCCGTCGGCCCGAAGCCCGCTCCTTGCAGCGTGACCACCGTCATCCCCGCATTCGTCATCACCGTATCCGGGGTGCTGAAATTCAGCACGAAATCCGCCGGAGTGATGGTGATCGAATTGTCCGCGTATTCGTAGCGGACATTGGAGTCGCCACCCAAGCTGGTGACCTTGGCCAACAACCGGCGCGTGATCCCGGAGCTCAATCCGACGGTGGAAATGTTCACGCTGCCTTCATTCACCTTGTCACCGGTGCTTTCCAGCAGTTGGGACGCAATTGCCGAACTGCCGGCATTGGAGGGATTTTCGTCGTTGTCGAGGTACCACTCCACGCGCATCTGGCTATCCCGGTCCTGGCACTTGTAGGTGGCCACGATTGTTTGCCCTTGTTGATAACGGTTGGCCGGGTAGTTCGGAACCTTGATGAGGCCGATGTTCGCCCATTGCGTGCCGCTCCGGCTGGTGGCGGTCCGCTCGCTGTTGCCCCCGAACTTCGAACCAATGGCGTACCCGTAACCAGGCGGATAGATGAAGAGGTTGCCATGATCGATCCTACTGAAATAAAAGCCGCTTCCAGGTCGCGGAGGATGTTGGCCACCATACCAGGACGCAGGGATGCTCACGCTGCCATCGTTGAGAGGATAGGAGCCAAATCCAAATATTGTGCCATGGTACCAGGCATGTACGTCCGAGTGCTCCACAAGCCCGCCGTCCCCAACTCCCGAAAGAACGGACTCCACTAGGTGTATATCTTCAGCCCCGGCGATTGACTGGCCGTCAAAATCAACCGGATCGCTGTCGCTCCGCCAATAATTGTCCGCAAAGATCACATTCTCGTAAAGACGCGCTTCTGGGTCCAGCTTGATGGCCCCATCATTTGCAACGAGCGGGTGGGGATCTAAGGTCGTGACATGATCCACCCAAATTCCCCGCGAGCCGAGCAACTTCGCGGTCTCCATCATGACGGACGCGCCGCGGCTATGGCCAATGAGGTGGAACGGCCTTGTCGCGAGCGGATCCTTTATGCCGTGCTGAAGATGTGCATCTCTTAAGAACAGATATAACAGCCCGGCGATATCCGCGGTATTCACCTTGCTCCCCGTTTCGGTCAGATGATCCGAGAGGTCCGACCAATCAACGCTGAGAATCACCTCTGCCGCTTCGTCCGCACTCAACGGGGACTTCTTCTCCAAGCTGGCGGTGAATCCCGAAGTGGCAGTCCCCCCGAGTGTGAGACGATAACGGGAAGTAGTCTTGCCTTCCCAGTGAGCGGCACTGACGACTTGGCCTGCCATTTCATCGACCCAACCCGGATACTGAAAATGTTCCTCGACCCACCCATGGGTGATCACCGTCACACCGCCGGCTCGCGAGGAAACGCAAGCCGCGAGCATCGCCAGAAACACGGCAATCCAAAGGTAGCACACTGACCCTGCGAGTCGCTGCTGCAAAACTATACCACTCGACCTATGCACGGCAGATTCGCCGACAGTCGCGGTGAAGAGAGCAGATTGGCTGGAGCGCGGGGTCAGGACGGGGAGGGATGTCCTATTGGGGATCATGGAATATCCTGAGATAAGTCTATACTGCGTAGTCGCCGTGCCGATTCATGTCGAGTAGAATCGGGAAACCTCATCCCGCGGACCTTGAACCTTCATGTGGGCAGGACGACTCACCCACCATCCAGGGCGGTGACGGACCCACAGGCGTCCGTCACCGACCGGAGGTCTTGATCTTCAAGCATCCTCAACCCGCCGTCAGCGATTTTCAATCAACCTCAGGCGCACAAACTTATGGGGCGCTCCGTTGCTTGGTAACTCCGAGCGCATGAACTGGAGTTCCGAATTCTCGGATTCGACGATTTCCACCACCTGATCCGACCGCCAGTCGAGAAAGTCCGCACTCCACTCGATCCGAAGCTTCACACCGCGCGCCATCACTTCTTTGTCACGGGGATACCGGGCAATCAGTTTGCCGTCGGCAGATTCCACCGTCAGGGGCGATGGGGAGAAGACGCGAGGATTGCTCCCGACTGCCAGTTCAAGCAGATCAGGCAGACGGTCGCCGTCGCTATCGAGTTCGGGGTCGATCAGGCCGCCGCTTGCCGCAACGCGGGCGGTGTCCAATGACCTCGGGTTGATCGTGGCACCGGCTTCGGCCGCAGTCCCGGTTAGACTGATCAGGTAGGGGCTTTCATCCGGGTCGTTGCTCACGATCTTCAACTGCGCGGACTTCGTCCCTAGGCTTTGCGGCGCGAACGTGACCTTCAAGGACTTGGCCTTGCGTGGCTTCAGCGCGGCGGGGAACTTGGCCACGAGCTTGAAGTCGGCTGCATCCGGACCGATGATGCTGGCTGAGAATCCGCTCAGGTTGGCCGCGCCGCTGTTGCGGACAACAAAGGGAAGAACCTTTTTCTTCAGGGCGTAGGCACCGTTCTTCTTCTTTTTGAATACCAGTGTCCCGAAGTCCACCGTTCCGCCGGTGGCCACCGCCTTACCTTTGGGGGCTTCGACGGCGATGTCTGGCTGAGGCCCGGGCGGCAGGCCGGCGCCATTCAACACGATGTCGTAGCTGGGCAACAATGGATCATCGCTTGCCACGTGAAGGGTCGCGCTGCGAGCGCCGGGGGAAGATGGCGTGAACTGCGCCGTGAAGGTGGTGGTGCTACCTCCCGCGATGCTGGCGTTTGTCGGCGGCCCTGCTTGGAAATCCGCCGCATTCGCACCGGTCGCGCTGGTCGCGAGACCACCCAGCGGTCGCGTGCCCGCATTAAGGATGGTGAAAGTGCGGGAGACGGTGATAACCGTGCCGAAGTCCGCCGTGCCGGTGCCCGCGGGCAAGAGGGTGCCGGCGGCGTCTTTCACCGCAATGACGGCGGACTCCGGTACCCGTGTGCCGACCGACGCGGTGGCCGGGTTGACGATCTGGACATTGCCCACGCGATCCTTGGCCTGCACGTAGAAGCGGTAGCTGCCGCCGAGCGTGCCCGGATACTCCTTCGAGAGCAGCGTTGTGTCGGCGAGCCAAGTGCTCCAGGTCACGCCCTCATCGTTTGAGACATGAACGTTGTAGCTGGCGATCCCGCTACCCGTGCCATCGCTGCCGCTCCAGCGGACCGTGAAGGCCGGCGGGACATAGGCTGGCAAGGCCTGCACTTGGGAGCTGGGACGGTTAGCATCAATCGTAACCGGCGCTTGCTTGGTCGGATCGATCCCCTTGGTGGGATCGTGCGGATCCTTTTGGTCCGTGGTGACCGGGGCATTGGCGTCGAAAACGATGCTGGCGACATTCGGGATCACCGTCCCGGTGGCTAGGCTGCGCTTGGGATCGACGGTGTAGGTCAGGTAGCCCATGCCGCGGCCGGTACCATCCTCCGGCGGCAGGAAGCCGGTCAGGACATTCGCGGGCGGCAAGCCGGTACTGGGATCGATCGAGTAGAAGCTCGCATAGACTTGGCCGGTGGCACTGTGGATGCCCGCCTCCATCTGCACCTCGAAGCTCTGACCATTGTAGGTCATCGCCAGGGTCGTCTGGAAATGCTGGCTGCCTGATGGGATCGGGATGTTGTTGTCGCCAAAGCCAATACCGGTGAGCTGGAAGCTGCTCCAGTCGAAGTTGCTGCTCAGATTGTTAGTGATGGTAACGATCTGCGCAGGAGCCGTCGCGTTCTTGAAGTTCTCGTAGGTGATCCTGTAGGCGAAGGTGCCATCCAGGTTCGTGACGTAATTCTCCGCGCCATAGCCGCTGGGGCCATAGAGGGCGTTTGGGTCATCAGCATTGGCACCAGTGGTAGAGCCAGCTGGGTCTCCGGGCGGACCAAGGAATGGAGCTGGTGGCGCGGGGGGACCGTACGTACCACCCGGTGGCAATGGCGGCGGGGGAGGGGGTGGGATATCTGGTAAAGGAATTGGTGGAGGATCGAAATCGTTGAGCATTTCTTCGACCCCTTCTGGATTGTCGATTATGCCGTCAGCGATTTGGGTGCCTCCGCCAACAATTGCGAGTCCCGCCACAATGGCTGCCGGTATAGTAATCGGAGCAGACCCAAGTACGACAAAGCCACCAATGATTGCAACTCCACCCGTGATAAGGCTACCTTTAAGAGAGAGTCCAGAGGGATCCTGGAATTGAGTAGGGATGTTCTGCACATAGCCATAGAGATTCAGTCCGCCCAACAACCCGATCGGATCCTGCGACAAGAACCTCCCCATCCCGGCGCTGTATAATCGCGCGCGCATGAAGCTAAGCCCGTTGCCCTCCGCCATCACTCCTGCTGCGCCTACGAACTCGAAGAGATTCTGAACCGCGGTAACTCCCGAGAGCTTCTCACCGAAGGGCGAATAGCTGTAGCGGTTCACGTAGCTGCCCGCGGCATTGCTCATGCCCACTACAGAACCGAGCACATCCGTGTCGTAGTAGCGAATCGCCCCCCCGGACCGCTGACTGGTCAGCCCCAGGCCGTGGATGTAGCGCGCGACCACCGTGCCATTGGCATCGAAGGTGCCGACCAGATCACCCAAACCGGCCGGGTCCACCAATTCACGGATCGTGCTTCCGCCGCTGGTCTTGGAGATCCGCTTGCCGAGCGCATTGTAGCCATAGTTCGCGCTGCCCTCCGGGCCGGACGAGCTCTCGAGCTGGTTCAGGACATTGTAGGTGAAGTTGCTGGTCCCATCCGAGAGCTGGTTGCCATTGCCATCGTAGAGGCAGGCCACGCCTCCGACGCTGGCGTATTGGTTCATGTTGTTGGACACATACGCCGTCGTCACGCCATTGATCACCGTCGCCGTACGGTTGCCCATCGCGTCGTAGGCATACTGCAGGTCCTGATGGGGTGTAGTCGCAGTGTTGTTTGAGGCGAAGACCGCGTGGACGAGTTGTCCGTTCGCATCGTGGGTGTAGGTCCACTTTCCTTGCAGGCTGGTCTCCGTGGTTTTCAGGCCGAGCGCGTTGTAGGTCGCGTCGAAGCGGCTGTTCACCGAGCCATCCGGCGCGCGGTTCACCAGGTGCAGCACCTGGCCATTGCCATCGTATTCGTAGGTGGTGTAGGTGCCGTTGCCGTGGGTCTTGCGCTCCAGGCGGCCATTGGCGGAGTAAAGGTGGGTCACGATCAGGACGCCATCGCCATCCCGCAGCTTCCAGAGCCGCCCCAGGATGTCGTATTCATAGGCCGTGGTGAAGCCGGTCTGGTCGGCCATTGTAGCGCGGCGCCCGGCGCTGTCGTAGGTGAATGCCAGCCAAAGATTGCCCGGGTAGGACACTTGGGTCAGCTCGCGCGTCGCGGCATCGTAGGTGAAGTTGGTGGTCCCCTCCCCGTTCGTGGCCGTCAGCATCTGGCCGCGCGCATTGTAGGTGTAGGTGAAGACCTCGCCGCTGCTGAAGGTCGCCCCGGCGAGCTGGCCGGCGGCATTGTGGGTGAAGTTCACCGGCTCGCCCGCGGCGTTCACGAAGCTGAGCGGATTGCCGGTGGTGTCATAGGTAATCGATTCGGTCCGGCCATTGGCGAAGCCGGTCCCGGTCAGCAGCCCCGCGGAATTGTAGGAGTAGCTGGTGACGTTGCCCTTCGCATCCGTCAGCTTGGCCAACTGTCCGAAGGCCGGCTCATACTCCATCCGCGTGATGGTGCCGAGGAAATCGGTGGCCGCAGTGACGCGCCCGGACTTGTTGCGCACGAAGCTCGAGGTGATCCCGGCGGCATTGGTGATGCCGCTCAACTGGTGGTTGCCGTCATAGCTGAAGAAGGCCGGATTGCCGGTGGCATCGACCACCTTGGCCAGCAGGCCGACCCCGTCGAAGAAGAGCTTCGTGGCGGCCCCCGCGGCGTCCGTGATGCTCACGCAGCCGGCGGTGTAGGAACAGGGTCTGCGGGATCAGGCCGCCGTTGGCGGATACCGATGCCAAGCGGCCCTTCGTGTCATAGGCCAGGCTCATCACCGTGCCGCCCGGCGGGGCGATGGAAGTCAGCGCGTGCAGCGCCGCCGATCCCGCCGTCGTCTGGTAAGAGTAGGTGGTTACCCTGCCATCGGTGCCGGTCACCGCGAGCAGGTGCGAGTTCGCCGCGTCGTAGGTGTAGGTGGTCGTCTCGGTGGCGGAGTTGGTGAGCTGGGAGATCCGCCCGGCCGCATTGTAGGCCAGGCTCAGGAACTGGCCGGAGGAGGCGGTCAACTTGGTCAGCTTGTCAGCCGTGAAAGTGGCGGTAATCCGGTTGCCGGCAGGATCCTGGAGGTAGTTGAGCTGTCCATTCGCGAGGAAGTAGGTCTGGATCCCCTCCAGCGTGGTGTGGCGATAGCCACCCGCCACCGCAACCAACGTGGCCTGGTCTCCCGGCACCGAGAAATAGCGCCCCTGATAGCGGCTGTCCGGCAGGTAAACCGCCTGGTCGCCGCCGCCGGTCGAGATCGTGATCCGTCCATCCGGCGCGATGGCAAGGCTGCGCTGCCACGGCGTCACCCATCCGAGCCCCAAGGGCCCGTCGATGAAGCGGCCCGGAATGCTGTTGCGGAAGGTCCGGCCGAAGGCCAGCGAAAGCTTGCCGGGTATCGGCAGCGCCTGGTCCGTCGTGCCGCCGACCGCCTCATTGGGTAGGGTGTTGTAGGCCTGGGTAACGGCGAAGCTCCATAGCTTGCTGATGTCCGTCTCGTTCTTCCCGAGTTGACCCAGATAGGCGGCGTTCTGATCGAGGAGACGGACGTAGCCTCCCGCGGTAGTGCCGAGTTGCGACAGCAGATTGGCGTAAACAATGTGCCATGCTTCGGCCGGGACCGCCGCCGGCTTGGTCGCCGCTTCAAGGGTGCTGTAGTCCACCGGAGCGCTGCTGTCCGCATGGGTGGGGTTCACGTGGAAGTCATAGCGGCCACCGCCCCACTGGTCGCTGCGCCAGCCGACGTAATAAACGGGCACGGTGCGCGACTCGCCCGGCTGCAGGACGCCCGGCGTTTCCCCGCTGGCGAGGATCTGCACGGAATCCGAGTAGCCCAGCGGCGCGGCGGAGGTCCAGAAGCCGGCGGTGATCAAGCTCGGATCCAGGGACAGAAAAGCGCCCTTTTGGCCGGTGACCGTCGTCCCATACACGTTGAGAACCGGTGCCGGCATGGGAGCGACTCCTTCATTGGTATAGTGGACGTAGATCGTGGCGGAAATGTGGTTGCCGATCGGATTCGGAACCGTGATCCGGGTTCTCAGGATGCCCTCTCCCGCGGGATTGATCTTGAGTGAGGAGGGCAGTTGGGCCGTCGCCCCGCCGGGCTGGGTCACCACGATCGAGTAGGTGCCGGGCGGGAGGGAGTTTGCGGCGAAGGTCGCGGTAATACGCGTGGGCAGATCGGTGCTGGAAGAGGCTGCCGGATACACGCTGCCATTCGCCGCCACCAGGCTGACCGTGGAGCCGGGGGTGAAGCCCGCTCCCGTCAGGACCAGGGTGGTGCTCGCATTCGCCACGCTCTGGCTGGTTGAATTCTGAGTCAGGAAAACCTCGCCAGAGCTCGCCTTCAGCACGAAGCCCTTCGCGCCGGCGGGGGCCGACTCACAATAGGCGAGCAGATACCAGATCCCCGCCTTCGCCGAAGGAACCAGGATCCGTTGGGTGGAGCCTGCGGACTTCGCCGCATGGTCATAGGTCTCTCGGGTCGGCGGGGCACCGTGGCGGGCATAAAGCTCCGAGTGACCACCACCGGCGACGTTCGAAAGGGCGATGTCCAAGGGCGTGTTCTCCGGAAGCTCCACCTTGAACAGGCGCGCGTCACCGGTGCCGGCCCAAGTCCCCGCATAGGGCGCATTCAGCGCCAGTGTGGTCAGGCTGGTCTGGTTGACCGAAAAACCGTAGGCCCCGGCGGTGCCCTCAAGACCCCGGACATGCAAGGTGTAGTTACCGGAAGCTGGCAGATTGATCAGCGCTGAATCCCCGGCCAAATCTTGGAACCCGATGTATCCTGCCGGGCCTTTGAGGGTGAAGACAATGCCTGCCGGCACGGGAAGCTGGGGCCGGAGCTGGATCTGCTGGCCTTCCAAAGCCGAGAAAGTCCACTGGTCCACCGCGAAGCTTCCCCCTATCGAGCCGACAACCTTCTGTCCCAGCGTGAGCGACCGCACGTTCGGCGTCGAATCCCACACTCCCAGAATGTAGTTGCCGGTGGCGACCGTGTGAGCCGCGGGTGCATTCACGCGGATGCGATAGCTCCCGTCGGCAGGAATGTTGATGTCCGCGAGGATCACCCTTTCACCTTGGACGGTGGAGAAACCGCTCGTCACCACACCGCCCGTGGAATCCACGAGTTGGACATTGGCCCATGCAAGGTGCGGGAGCACAGGTGCCGGAGCTCCTGTCGGCCCGGGATTTAGCATAATACTGACCGCCCTGCCAGCGCGCGCAGTGAAACTCCACTCGTCGAGTTCGCCGGCAACCGCCAATTTCCCCGGCACCGGGGTACCCAGGGCGATCTCTCCGGAGTCGGGGATCTGGATGATCGTTCCGTTCGTCACGGTTCCACCCAATTGAACCGCCCGGGCGTAGAGATGCAGTCCATTCAAATTCAGCATGCAGCCCGTGGGGATGATCACCGAGTTCGCATAGAGACACTCGGCAAAGTTGCTCGTGGTGTTGCGGGCATTGTCTACCAGCTTGACGTTGGTGTTGTTGCCTAGCGCCAAAGTCCCGAACACGTTGTTCCCGCTGAAGCCTTCGGCAGCGGTGCCGAGATCACGGCTCATCGCCTCCAGAATTTGCGGATTCAGGGAAGATCTCGCGCCGTTCATCAGGAGAGTTCCGGCAGGATCCGCGCCGCCCGTGTTCTTCGTGGTCCCCGTGAAATCTCCGGTGACAGAAAGCCGGCCGGACGAAGAAAGCACCAGCAGCGCCGCATCGTTGAGCGATAGCGACCCGTCGATGACCAGGCTTCCTCCGTTGGTGATTTTCACAGTCCCCGTGCTCACCAGCGGACCATTGATCTGAAGGGTCTTGTCAGGGGACGTGATGCCGATCAGGCCGCTGTTGAAAACCCCATACTGAATGGTGCCATAGCCGATGAAATTTTGACCAGCGGGGATCGTGAAGGCGGAGCCGAAGTCCATCGCGACTCCTACAAGATCCACCAATTGGTTTACCTGCACCTGCCCTCCGCCGGAGGCTGAAATCGAGGAGCCAGGATTCGGATCATTGTCCCTGAATGAACCTAGCAGCGGTGCGAAGATGGTGGCTCCGCCGCCAGCCACGAGATTGATCGAGCTGTTGCGGTAGATGTCGCCGTCAGCGGGCTTGGTGATTGTCGTCAGGACCGGCAGGCTCATCACCGCGGTGCCGTAGTTCCCGCTCAGCGTCAGATAATACCCCGGGCTGGCGCTGCCGGTGATGCTTCCCAGGTTTGGAAAGATCAATTGGCTACCATTGTGGAAGACGTTCCAGTTCACGTTGCGGTTGGCCGGCTGCACGTAACTGGTCACGTTCGGGAAAGTCACCACCGCGCCGTTCTCGACCGTCACGGCACGCAACTCCCCGAACGATACCAGGTTGCCCATCGTCAGGGTGCCGCTGTTGATCTGCAGCGCGCTGCCCGGGGACAAGGATACCAAGCGCTCCGGATGCGAGGCCGCGTTGAGATTCACATCCACACCGGTCAGTGCGGTGAGCAGCGGCAAGTCGAGCACCGCCGTCCCGGATGCTCCCAAACTCGAGTCGGGATTAGGGTCGTTGTCCTTGAAGGTGCTCAGCAGCGGCGCGGAGATGGTGGCTCCGCCGCCCACCGCGAGATTGATCGAGCTGTTGCGGTAAATGTCGCCATCGGCGGGCTTGGTGATTGTCGTCAGGGCCGGCAGGCTCATCACCGCGGTGCCGTAGTTTCCGCTCAGCGTCAGGTAGTATCCCGGGCTGGCACTGCCGGTGATGCTCGCGAGATTCGGGAAAATCATCCGGCTGCCATTGTGGAAGACGTTCCAGTTCACGTTGCGGTTGGCCGGCTGCACGTAACTGGTCACGTTCGGGAAAGTCACCACCGCGCCATTCTCGACCGTCACGGCACGCAACTCCCCGAACGATACCAGGTTGCCCATCGTCAGGGTGCCGCTGTTGATCTGCAGCGCGCTGCCCGGGGACAAGGATACCAAGCGCTCCGGATGCGAGGCCGCGTTGAGATTTACGTCCACCCCGGTCAGGGCGGTGAGCAATGGCAGGTCGAGCAATGCCGTCCCAGATGCTCCCAAACTCGAGTCGGGATTAGGGTCGTTGTCCTTGAAGGTGCTCAGCAGCGGCGCGGAGATGGTGGCTCCGCCGCCCACCGCGAGATTGATCGAGCTGTTGCGGTAAATGTCGCCGTCGGCGGGCTTGGTGATTGTCGTCAGGGCCGGCAGGCTCATCACCGCGGTGCCGTAGTTTCCGCTCAGCGTCAGGTAGTATCCCGGGCTGGCGCTCCCGGTGATGCTTCCCAGGTTTGGAAAGATCAATTGGCTGCCATTATCAAAAACATTCCAGTTCACATTGCTGCTCGCGGGCTGCGCGAAGCTAGTAACATTCGGGAAGTTGACGACCGCGCCGGAACGGACCTGAAGGGTTGCGGCTGAAAGATTGGTGGCACCGTTCACAGTGACGCTGCTCCCTGCCCCTGTTACTTGAAAAATGCGGCCTGCTTGCAACGTGAATGGGCCATTGAAAATCCAATTCCCGCGGATGTCCAAAGTCTGGTCGGCGTTCGCTGGTGCCACGTAGGGGACGTTGACGGTAACCTGGCCAGCCTGCAAAACACCCGAGCTGGGAAGGGTGAAACTTCCAGAATCAATCACCGCCGAATCCGCCAGTCCTGGCACTGCGCCTGTGCTCCAATTTGCAGGATTATTCCACGAGCTACCGTCGCCTCCTCCTGTCCAAATCGCGGTCGCAGCCAGAGCTTTTACGAGCAGGAAATTGTTGATCAACACGTACGCAATGAGACCAACCAGCTTGGGACGATGAACCATGGGATCAGGGGAGGTAGAGACCGAATGCACGCCGGGGATACAGGATGCGGCTACGAGCCGCCAAAAAGGAGGACTCGTTTCGGAATCCAGACTTCAACTCCTCTGAGGTCGAGGCAAGCTGGAAACCACCCCATTATTCCATACCACCCCCTATATTGGGGGTATCAGCTAATGGGTGTTGGACAATGGATCGGGGCTTGGAAAGTCGTGTGGCCGGCGGTGGAGTTCGGATGGCCACCGTCGGGGACGGGCCTCCAAGGGCGCTTACGCCGTACGATGAACCCGTTAATGCTCCCCAAGACAATCCATGCGGCTTTTTCTTTCTATCAAAGCCAGATGCCTGAAACCGGCAAAGCAAAGCTCCCAGCCTCGTGCTTGAGCACGACACCGTCGCATTTTTCAAGTGTCACGCATCGGCGCGCCCCTTGCTGAATGAACCCGATCTCGAATCGGGATGGCGTCGGAGTACATTCCAAACGCTATCGGAGATCATAGGCCAACGGCCATCGGAAGAACTCAGCCTTGGATGCGGCTGGTCGTATTCCTTGAAGAGATACGCGACCGCACCCAGTCGGTCGTCGTAGGTCCGAGCAACCACATCCGGCGTGCCCAGTTTCCGGCCGATGGCTTCCATGGCGCGAATCAGGCTTTCGGGTTGAAGTTCTCGAGGTAAGCCGCTGATCAACGCATGCAGGTGGGGATTGGATCGTGACTTGCCCCATTCAAGTGCAACCACCCAAAGAAGCGGCCTTCGTTTGAGAATGCGAACTTCCTTCGCAAGCCGACCACGGAAACCGTTCCAAATCGGCTGAGCCCGGTTTCCCACACCCGGTACATGTGGCAGAGCGATCGTGACGAAGAACTGCCAGTGAACTTGGCTAAGTGCCCAAATTGTCCCTGTGCTTTCATCTCGGGTTCTTTCACGCTTCACTTGGCTCCTCCGCCAAGGATTCCAAAAATTGGCACAACGACGCGAAGTCGATCAATCGGGTAGCCCGCGTCTGGCCAGGCTCAGCCAACGAGACACTCCTGAACTTTCGAGCTTTGATCAGTTGGTAGAGTTTCGCCCTCGAAATGCCGAACCGTCGGATGGCCTCCGGGATTCTGATATAGAGCGGAGTTTCAGTCGGGGTCTGATGGGATGCGGTACTGTCAGCCATGTCGCCAAGCTACCAAAATTGAAAGTTGGCCCTCCGCTGGCAAAAACGTAAGCATCGCGAATAGCCGCTTGGCAAAATGAGCCACTCCCTCGAATGCGATTGGCAATAACGATGTGATTAGCTGCCCTTCTTGGTCCGCCTTGCCGTCGCTCCGATGCGTTTCTGATCTGACTTCTGGCGATTGCTTCGCTTCGAGACAGCTGCTTTGGCAATTTTCTGCATCGTAGGCTCCAAGAACTTTTTTCGAGATTTGATGAGGAGATCGAGGAGACGTTTGTGGCGAGGACTGTCGCGGCCCTCGAGAAACCTAACGAAATCTTCCTCGATCTCATTGACTTGTAGGGGTGCGAACTTCTGAGCTCTTAGTTGGTCCATCCGTGTATCGATGTCGCTCGCAGACGGTTCCCGGCCTTCTGACACCGGCAGATCCTCGTCTCCGAGTAACCTTTGGACCTCGTTCGTCTTGACCATCAAATATTGCACGTACTCGCGGAACGTCGTCTCCCTTCTCGAACGCTTTCTCAAGTTAATGGGGTCAAGGCGCTTGGTCAGTTCCACGAACCCAATCATCGCACCGAGGCCAGCCTCGTACTCTTCGGGGCTGCTCTCAGTTTGATTCCAGTGCTCTACCGACTCCTGTGTGAGATTCCTCGAGGGCTCTGCCGGCTGCCGCTCCTCCGCAAGAAGACGCTCAACCTCCTTCACGACGCCCAACGCCTGCCTCGCAGCCGTTTGCTCCCACCTCGGAACGGTCGTCCGATTTGCCGCGAGAATGCCCGCTACCACCGACACAGCTAGGAACCGTTCTTTCTCGTCCACACGACCGATGAAAGCCGCTGCGTCGCAGATGTCGATACACAGCCGGACCTCTCGGATACTATCAACCTTCTTTGGACAGAAGTCGATCTCTTACGCTTGAGCTTGGTCCGGCCCCGCCCAGATCTTCAAAGCGTGCTCGAAGAGCTCCTTACCACGCTTGTCGATAGCATCCTCGTCCCAGGTCTCGAAACGGCGCAGTCGCTGCGTGATTGGCAGCAGGGTGGCGTCCAGCATTCCTTCCTTCTTCGAAGCCCAAGCCGAATTGGAAACGGAAGAGTTTAAGGACTGGGTAAGAAGGGTGAGATTGCCCATGGTTTGGAGCGCCGAATTCCTCCGCTGGGTCGGTGCCCGTCGTGGATCGCCGGCCTCCGCCGTGTAGAGCTCCCAGCTCGATAGCCCCTTTGATCCGTCTGCAAATGGCCAGTGGTCCGTCCACTTCTGCGGTAGAATGTGCTCCACGGTCAGCGAGCCGTTGAAGGTGATTGGCTCCTGTTTGGCGGAGTGTATGGACTCACTGATTCGCCGCAGAATATGGACTATCTTGGGATTGTTGAGGACCTGATAGGCGTGCTGTGCCTGCCACGCCTTGATGAAGGCCTCGTCGTTTGGCCAGCCGGAGGCGCTGCCCCCGTGCTCGGACAGAATCTTGCGGAAGTTTCCGGCGTTCGCTCCGGTCTTCTTCATCGACTTCGCTACCGAGAGGAAGAGGCGGTTGTAGTTCTTCGTCCCTGAGCCGACAACGGCCCGGCGAACAATGAAGGACTCCAGATCGCCCGCGATGGCCTTCCATTCCGCTTCCTCAATCTCCGCTTCCAGGATCATCAGAAGGAGTGGAATGCAGGTACCTACGTCGAAGATTTCCAGAAACCTCATCAAAGGAGCAACCATGTCGTCCTTTGCCGGGTCGGCGAGCCGGCGGAAATGCCCTCCCTGCCGTGCGAGGGTTTCCAGCTCCTCGCGCACCGTCTGGAAGGGCCTATTTCGCTCGATCCAGAAGCGGTACTCGACGAACAGGTGCTTGATAGGGATATCCATCAGTTGCCTGCTCGTGAGGAAATGCTGCATGAACAGGTCGCTACGCGGTCGATTCAGGCGGCCCTGTCTGACCTCCACGCGCCAGAATGGTTCATCGAAGGAACTCCAATAGGCCTGGTAGAGTTCTTCTTGCGGCTCCTCCTGCCGAGCAGCGCGCAAGAAAATGTAGTTCCGCAGCAAGTCGGCCGGGAGTAGCGGCTCGCCACGCGCATTTAGAGTCTCGAAAATGACCTGGGCATCGTCTCCTTGGTCGAGGTCGATCACGACGACCTGCAACGCGCTCTTCAGCGTCTGAAAAGCTTCTTCGAGGCGCGTCGCCAACTCCCTCTCAGCCAGGAGAGGCGGATCTCCGTTTTCACCCAGGAAGAAGCCTGTGAGTTGGTCGTGGAAGAACAGATAAGCCTCGATCATCCGCGGCCGGGAATCGTATTTCCGCGCATACTTCCGTTTGACCAGCGGATGCTTCTTTTCCACCGCTGCGCGGCTGCCAAGAGTCAAGGCGTCGCGGAACTGGGCCTGATCGAGCTGGGTCGGCCAGACCTTGAACCTATCCACTTCGGGATTCGCCATCATCCCGCGGTTGAAGGTATAGTTCTCCGCCTCGTTCGCCAGATCCACGCATCCCTGCTCTCGGCAAAAGTCCCGGAAGGCGGAGATGAAGAGTTGGAAGGTCGTCAGGCGCTGCTGGCCGTCGATCACCTGCCGCCGCTCGACGTGGGTGCTCGGGGTGAACTTCTGGTCGAGAACCATCGCTCCGAGGAAGTGAACTGGTGCATCTATACGGCCTTCCAAGCGCTCGGTGAACTTGCGGCTGATGTCCTCCCAGAGCGGTTCCCACTGGGGCTCTCGACTCCAAACATACTGACGCTGGAACAAGGGGACTTCGAGGCGGGCCTTCTTTTCAAAGAGGGCGAGGAGCGGGGCGGCGTCGGCTTTCATTGCGAGAGTTCCGGAAGGTTGGAGTTCCCGAACTCTTCGAGGTATTCGGGGCGCTGGTCGAGAATGGCTTGGCAGACGGCGGCGTGGACGATGGCGGACGCGGTCCGGCCTCGTTCCGCCTGATGATCTTCGAGTTGAATTTGCACAAGGCTCTGGATGGTGTTTGCCGCGCTAGCCCGCCGGTTTACCCTCCCGACAAGAACATCGAAGTGAGCCGATGCCGCATTCGTCCAGCGATTGGAGAGGTAGCGGCTCGGATTCGGCTGATCGAGCCTGTCCAAAAGCCAATGATGATTGTCCAGCCGACGCTGTTCGTTTGCATCAAACGAATGTAACTGGGGAACGGATTGCCTAGGATTTCCGCTGAGCTGTATCCGGACTCCGTCGGAAGCCGGGCACCCGAACGGATGGAGCCAATCAACTGAAGAGCGCGGAGGGCCGGGCGACAGCGCAATCCGGTCGCCCTTCGCAATCGTGGTATCATTGCAGCTTTTGCAGATGGGAACCAGATTCCATGGACTACACGCCAGAAGCGGGAAGTGGCTTTTGCAGTAGTAGTGATCTAGTTCGGCAGTTCCCAAATCACCGTCGCAATAAGGACAAACGACCATGGTGGGGTTGGCGTCCCGGAACCTCTCTTTGTAGCCCCACTTCGTTATCGCGCGACCGCCAGGAAAAGTGTAGCCTTTCGTCCTGCCTGCCTGTCCTAGGAGCGCGTAACAGTCCTTGAAGAACTCTGTCACGGTCGCAGCAAGGTCGGCATCAATGTCGGGCAGCCCGTTCAGGTCACGGAAATCACCGCCAGTCCGAAGCAACGCAGGCACGTTGTTCTGGCGGCGGAACTCGTCATAAAGACCTTTCCGGGCTGTGGGCGTTGCCCCCGCAATGGCTTGGATGCGAGCTTCCTGCCCGCCCAGGCAAAACTTTCGCACCCATTCGGCATCCAAGCGGCACCACACGCCTTGAACCCAGGCGGCATTGACCGTTTGGGGTGCTAGACCTGGATCGGATAACGCCTTAAGCAACTGCTTTTGCAGGCCCACGATCCGGCACAGCAAAGACGCGCTCGTGGGAAGTTTAAGGGGATGCAGCGCCATCGGTGGTTGCTCTCAGTTGCTTTAGTATGGCTCGGAGTTCGGCGCGGTGGAAGCTGCTGCCGAGAACTTCGAGAATCCCCTCCAGTTCGCTCTCTTTGCCTTTCCAGTCCTCTTCGAGCAGTCGGTTCAGGATCTTCAGTGAGCGACGGCCGATGCTGCTTTCGGCGTGGAAAAGGTTCATGTTCACCTCTCCCGGATCGGTGCCGAAGAGCCCGCCTTTCACGCCCCTGGCGGTGGTCACGCCGGTCCGTAAACTTCTATCGAGCACCGTGACTTCAGCACCGAAGGCATCCGTGAGGGCGATGGTGGTGTGGGTCGCGATGATGACGTTGGCTTCCGTGGAATTGAGAAGCCCGGAATCCACCATATCGACGATGTCCCGCTTCCACACGTCATTGAAATGTGTCTCCGGCTCGTCGAGCAGCAACAGCGCTCCATCCTGGCCGCGGAGAAGGAAGAGAAGACCGATGCGGCCCAACAGCATTTGCTCGCCGTCGCTGAGCTGATCGAAAGTGACGATCACATCATCGCTTTCGTCGGACTCTTCCCCGTCGTCCTGTGTTCCGGTTCGCCGAAGCCTTTTGACGGTAAGGGTGACGTCTTCCAGGAGACCGGTTCTCTCCCAGTCCCGGAGACGGGCGAAAAAATCAAGCGGAGTGGAGTCGAGACCCAAGTCCTTGCAGAACAGTCGGAGAACTGCTTCCGCACCGGTTTTGCAGCCATCGACTCTCCCGGCGGTTTCTTCTACCTCTCTGCTGGAAACCCCAAGGGGCGACGCCTCCTTTAGCTTCTCGGTCAGGTTCAGCGACCGTGTCGGGCCGAGGGAGATAACCGCACGATGCCGGCCACGGGGTTGAGCGATCACTTCGTCGGCCAGAGCCACTAGGCACAATAGCTCCTCATGCTGAAGAGGAGACACGCGGTCATCGGCATCCCGGTAGGTGATGCTGAGGTGAGTGGGAAAAAACCAGTCGATGTCATTGAGCGCCCGGCGTGCGGTCGTTTGGTCTTGAATCGGCGCGGCCGGATTCCGGAGGTTCCTTCTCAGTCCGTCCCGATCCGCTTCGGTGTTCTGACCGGCAAGCTCGGTGGCGGTTTGCCAGAGGGCCATGGCGATGCCGGCATACCGGAGCTGGTGATGGCGGATGCGGAAATAGAAATCCTGCACGCGCTCGGAGCGGGGTGTGCGGTTCATCGCCACCTTCCGGCGGATTTCATTTAGGGGAGCGAATTCCTGCGTGAGCTGCGCCATGGCCTCGGGAGGCAGTTCACCAACTTGACCGCCTCCTGGAGTGGTTTCCGCCGTCCCGCTGATTTTGAGTGTGGTCCGGGTGAGAATGTTGGTGATGCGGATCGGTTGCTCTTCCTCCCACTCGCGATCCATAGTCCAGCCTTGGGGTCTCTCGTCCTCGCTGCGGTATTGCCCCTCATCTTCATCTTTCGGGTGTAGTTCCGGGTCATCGAGACGGTCCCACGGCCCCGCCGCGCCGGAGGTGTAGGCGATGAGCCGTTTCGGCAGGCGGGCAAAGAGAAGCGAACCGCGTAGTGCGTCCGGGCCGAACTCGACCTCCCGTGTGTGTGCTAGCGGATGATCCTCTTCCGCTCCGATTGCATCCCGCATTTCCGCCCATTCGATGCGGCCCGCGCTGCCGGGCACCTCGGGGATCATCGCGAGGAACGATCGTTCGTCGGGCTTGTTGCTGTAATGTAAAACCGTAGTGCGAGGATCGCTCCCATCCTCTTTGTCCCAAGCGAGGGTGAGCGGAACCGGCGGCAGTTCGAGTAGATTCAGTGCCCGAAAGGTCCGGTAGAGTATCCGCAAGATCGACGATTTGCCGCTGCCGTTCACGCCGACGACAAAGTTCAGCGTTCCTTTGCGGGGCGGCACCAGAAAGGGCCGGATGCGTTCCTCGCGACCGAACACGACGGCGGTATCGTCCAGTGGCCCGTAGCGAGGGAGATGGAGGTAGCGAAGTCTCATTTCTGGGCACGTTCCTTCTCCAGTTGTCCGATGAGGCGCTCCATCTCGCGAAGGCGGGTCAGGTCTCCGGGCTCACTTCCCATCGTGATCGGCTCGCCATTGAAGGTGATTGTCTTTCCACCAAGCTGAACTTCGTTGGGCCGGTCCTTGAGCACAAGCCGATAAGCGTTCCCGAACAAATACTCGCCGGTGTCCTCGGTCTGCTCCTCACGACTCACCGGGATCAGCAAACCTCGGACGGCCAGAACGGCCAGGTGCCCCTCGATGGCCTGCGGATTCTTGCGCAAGGGTGGTGTTCTGAGATACTCGCCGAGCATCCTGGCGTTGAAGTAGCGGATGTAGCTGCTCCCGCCGACCATCCGTTTGATCTCACCAAAGAGGAGCCATTGCTCGCGATTAAGATCGGAGTAGATGCCGTCGGCGTGATCCTCAAGGACAAGGGATGCCGTGGCCTTCGAAGTTGCAGTTCCATGTGTTAAGAGTTCGGCGATTCGCCCTCGGGTAGATTTGAGCGTTTGATCGCGCTCATGGACTTCGGCATCCAACCTGCTAGAGTTTGCTTCCCGCCATTTGGCTGTGAGTTCACCGGAGAAGGCGTGAGCTGAAAGGGAATCGACTAGGCTCCGAAAAAGCTTGTCGGTTGATGCGGTGCCGCATTGTTGGGCTTCTCGGATTTGGTCCTCAAACCGCAACTGATCTTCGAGTGACACATCGGGAACTGGAAGTTGCTTCAGCTGGCTGAGGTTGATGCTTGCAAGATTGGTTGTCTTCTTCGCGCAGCGAAGGAAGTAGTTTTTGGCTTTCGCGCTTTGGAGGTAGTGCGCGAAAAAATGGGAATTCAATCGCGAGGAATCCGGCCGGACACGAAACACGTGATTCTGGTGGATGCATGGCTCGACCTGGCCTTCCCACAAGCACCCGCGGCCAAGCTTATCGAAGTCCCCGCCTTCGGTGAGCAGGATGTCCCCTGCCATCAGCCCGAACTGAGCCACCTCTCCGTCCGTCGCAAGAGTTGTTTTCACCTCGTCGAGATCCACGTAGCCAGCTTGGACGTTGGCGACCCGCAGATATGAAACTTCGGATGTCATGCCTCTCGTTTTACGGCCAACCGCCACTCCCGACACGGCGTCCGCCAACTTATACAGGGGCACGAACCCATGCTGATTGCGGGCAACAAAGTGCTCGAAGAACATCGCCGGAATCAGATCGGCAGTTTTGGCTTCGGCTTGGGCGCGAAGGTCACGGATCTCGTCGGCCTCTTGCAGGATCTCCACGATCCGCTTCTGCTCGCTCAGGGGCGGGAGGGGCATCTCAATGGAGTCGAAGTCTTCTGCATCGAGTCGTGGAAGGTTCGCACCTTTGGTCATCGAGACGACACGCTCCACAAAGAAGGATGACGCCAAGAAGAAGGCAGCAAACTTAGAATCGACCAGCGGGCTTGGGCCGAAAGCCCAGATTTCCGTGCTGCACAAGCCCGCTTGTGGTGCGATACCGACTTTGTTGAGATAGGGACGGAGCTTGCCATATAGGATGTCGCCCGCCACAAACTTGGTTTTCAGGCTTTCGATCTCCTGCGGTTTCGTCTGGCGAATTATGATCCCTCCGCGGCCCCGGTCTTGAATGTCTTCGAGGCCGACAAGCCCTACGGTCAGGTCAGAACATCGTCGCCGGCATCACGGTGTCCTTTCGGCGCTGGATACAGATGCCGATTTTGACCATGCGCCAGTGCTCGGGGGGACCACCAATCACTTCGTTCCTCCTACCATCGTTAGGAGTTTCGACAGCCGCTTCTGAACATCGCCGTGGATGCTCTGAAGTTCGCCGATGAGTTCAGCCGGCGGACGATGTTGTCCAGCGTCGAAAACGAAAGGCTTGTGGCGACCCGCCGAGAGGTTGAAGGCGAGGACTTCGAGGCAGTCGGGATCGAGTCGATCGAGATAATCCTCCTTCACCGTGCCGTCGCTGTCGAAGACCTTGAGGTCATCGCGCAGCCACTTGAGATACTTCGGATCGAGGATGCCTTTCTTGTGGGTGGGCTTCTTGTCGTCATCTTCCTCGCTCCAGCTTGTGCGCTCTGCCCACCGGCGGACCGGGACGATCCAACTGAGCAAGTTCGGCTGGCGGGATTCGCCGTCCTCGCTGGCGGAGAGTTTGCCCGGGCGCGAAAGGCTCTTCCCACCCCGCCGCCAGACGTTGTAGCCATCGAGCTTGGCGAAGTCCTTGAGCAGCGGCGCGAGGTTTGAGAGCAAGGTATAAGGATCCGGCTCGGGAGACGCTTTCTTCGGTTTCTTATCCGGGACCTTGATTCCCGCCGCCCATTCGCCGGTCTTGGCGGTCGCTTCCTTGAGCACGGTCTTGAGAGCGTTCAGGCCGAATTGATCGAACTCGCGGTCCAGCAGGCTTTCCTCGCGGGCCGCTTTCATGAGCGCGTTGTGCAAGGCTTTCACCTTCTTCTCCGCCGCGCCGAGAGCCTTGGCCTCGTCCGGTTGGCGAGAGCAGGCGTAGGAATGGGCTACGATCTGCTCCACGAGCTTCCGGAAGGTTTTCTCGAACACCGGGCGGACACGGGCGAGGACAGCATCGTCGTATTGGCCGGCTTTGCGGGGGTCGGCGGGATCGAAGGGGAAATCTTTCGGCCAAAGTTCATGCAGCGCCCAAGTATGTCCCTTTTCCCCGGCCTTGTCTGGGAACATCTGGAGGAATTCGTCATCCACGCTGCGCCAACGTTCCTCCCAATAGTCGGGCTGGTGGTAGTCGGTCGCGACGGAGACATCTTTTGCCTTGGCATCGCCATCCCGATAGGTCTGCCAAGCATGGGCCTTTACGAGGGCATCCCAAAGGTCGTTGTCACGGCCATAGAGAGCCTTGCGCTTCTGATCGAGCGAGAAGGCTTCATCGCTGATTTCATAGAACCACACCTCCCGGGTGCGCGGCTCGTCGCCCTTCGCCACTTTCGCGCCCGCCTTTTGGAACAGAAGGATCGAGGTCTTCACGCCCGAGTAGGGCTGGAACATGTTCGCCGGAAGGGAGACGACAGCTTCCAGCGTGTTCTCGAAGAGGAGCTGGTGGCGCAGGGCGCGGTGGGCATTGGTG
Source organism: Luteolibacter sp. Populi (assembly GCF_040801775.1). Taxonomy (GTDB): domain Bacteria; phylum Verrucomicrobiota; class Verrucomicrobiia; order Verrucomicrobiales; family Akkermansiaceae; genus Haloferula. The sequence continues at coordinate 5,399,572 of NZ_CP161812.1, read as the reverse complement.
CCACCGAATAGAACGCCATCCGGCACGATGACGGCAGCACGACCGCCGATCTTTAGCAGGTCGAGCATCAGCCAGACGAAGAGCAGCTCGCTCTTGGTAGTGATCGGTGCCGAGGCCTTCCCACTGCGCGGGAAGCGTTCGCGGTTCTCGCTAAGATCGCCTTCATCGACACTTCCGGTGAAGGGAGGATTGGCAAGGATGTAATCGTAGGTGCCGCTCTCGCCATCCTCGAGGCGCTTGCTCAAGGCATCGAGCTGATGGACCTCGGGCGACTCTAAATCGTGAAGGATGAGGTTCATCCACGCGATACGAACCATCGTCCGATCGTTGTCGTAGCCGTGGAGGCTATTGTTGAAGTCGGGCTTCCACCCGAGGGGCCAGACGGGACGGACATCGTGCGGGCTGCCGTCCCATTCGAGGCGCAGCACCTCGTCATCGGTGTGGTCGGCCTTCCACTGCAAAAGCGTGTTGAGCAGGAAGCCACCGGAGCCACAGGCGGGATCGAGAATCTTCTTGCCGAGCTGCGGCTTCAGCAATTGGACCATGAAGCGGATGACGTGGCGGGGCGTCCGAAACTGGCCGTTCTTGCCGGACTCCTTCACCTCTTCGAGCAGGTATTCGAAGATATCCCCCATGATGTCGGAATTGACAGAGCGGGTGTCGAGCTGGCGGAAGAGTTCGTCGATTAGGCCGATGGCACGCTTGAGGGTGTCGGTCTTGTTCGGATCGAGGATGAAGTAGGCGTCACTAAGGCGACCGGAAATGCGGCCGAGCGTGGTATTGCCGTTCTGGGCCGGGCCGACGCGCTGTTCCAAGGAGCGCAACCAAGGGAAAACGATGTTGTTGAGGAGCGGAAAGGAGACGTTCTGTTTGATGTACGACCATCGGCATCTTTCGAAACCTTCGTCTTTCGTCACCACGAATATCCCAGCCTTCTTGACCTCGGTTGGCGCATAGATGCTCCGCTTTTTTTGTTTCACCCGCTCACGGTCCAGGCTCTCCAATTGCCGGATAAAGAGCAGGAACGTGATCTGCTCGATGGCGACGAGAGGATTGGATAGGCCGGAGGACCAGAAAAGAGACCATAGGTCGTGAACCTTGCGGCGAAGCTGGGGTGAGAGCATGTCAGGAAGTCAGAGCAATTGAAAGAATAGGTCTTGGATCTCCGCCTCACGCGGCAACGGATCTTGTCAGTTCCATGAGGTCGGCCAATTCGGAACTTTCGAAAAGCTGCTCGGGGTCGCCAATGCTCGAAAAGGGAGGCTCCCGCAAAGCCTCGAGGCTTGAGATCCCGGCCTTCTGCATGACCGCCTTCCGCAAGGTCCGGACGAACATGAGCTGGGTGGCTGTGAGCTGCGGGTGGTCGCGAACCCATTGATCAAAGGCCCCCGAAATCAACGATTCGCGGGACGGAAGCTCCGAGACTTCAAGGATGTGGCGGAGGAAGTCCACCATCGTGGCCTTGGGTTGGTCGTAAGCCTTCTGAAGCTGTTCCTCCGTGATGAAGAGATCGGGGCCTTTGAGAGCGGCGGCGATGCCCTGAAGATCCTCATCATCAAGCTCCTCGCCGCGCCGCAAGCGTTGGAGGCCGGGATTGTCGCCGGCAAGGTCCAGGACGAGCGCTTCCACGCGACCGCGGTAGGTTTCGGCGAAGGCACCCTCGCCGGACGGGCCGAAGACGATCCAGTGGCGTTGTTGAATGGAGTCCGGCAAGGACAGCCGGATCACTGTGGAGGGCGGGCGGCGGTTCCGGAAACGCATCAGAGGCGCGAAGATCTCCTGCAATCCCATGATGCAGGCGCAGGAAAGATTTCCCCAGAACGAATCCGTCTGCGCCGCGGTGAGGGACTCGAGATGCTCGCGGATCTCCGCAATGCCGGTCGGAAGGAGGGCGAGGTTCTCGCAGATGCTCTCGCGGAGGGATTGGATCTCGCCGGCATCGCCGCGCAAGTGGGCAAGGGCAAGCTGCTCGGTCTGATTTTCAAACTGCAACTCAACGTAGGAGCCGGCGATAGAGAAGCGCAGCAGCGGCGCGATGACATGGGAAAGGTGGGTGACATTCCCCTCCGACAAATCGCTCCACGGCTCGTTGCTACCGGCGAGGGCGCGGATCTCATCGGCATGGGGAGCGACGTTGATGTTCTCAAGCGGTAACGTTCCAACAAGCTGACGGAGTTGACCGGCCGTGTGCGCCACACCGACCGCTTCGGAACGCCCGCCAAGAATCTGGAGCTTTTCCAACCGCAGACGGAACAACCGGGAAGGAAGTGGCTCGGACACCGCGGCGGCGCGGCCGTCCTTGTTCACCTGGAAGTAGTCGAAATTGTCCCAATGATCAATGACCAGGAAGTCGGCCTTCTTTTCGCCACTGATGGGGTCGGTCCACGTGCGGGTGCCGCGGCCGATCATCTGCCAGAACTTCACCTTACTGAAGACCGGCTTGGCAAGGACGAGGTTGCGCAGCGACGGCACGTCGATCCCGGTATCGAGCATGTCCACGGAGATGGCAACCCGCGGGAAATCCTTGTTCTTGAAATCGTCGAGGGTCTTCTCCGCCCGCTCCATCTGGCTGTCTATCACCTTGGCCAGACCGCGGCGCTGCAGGTCCGGATAGAGCCGGTTGAAGCTCTTGTAGAGTTCGAGGGCGTGCGAGTGGGAAACCGCGAAGACAATAGACTTGGCCGGGAGCGTGCCGGTGTTGTCCTTAATGCAGTGGTCCATCAATTCGCGGACGATGGCATCGTTGGTTCCGCTGTTGCTGACCTTCCTCTCCAGATCCGAGCCTTCGAAGCTGAACTGATCGGGATCGATTCCCTGCTCTCCAACCTGCTTCCTGACTTCCTCGGGAAGTTCGCCGGGCTTGAGTCCCTCGATCTGGAAACCTGTTCGGGCCACGTGGACCGGACGGTAGGGCACCAAGTGCTTGTCCCTAACCGCCTCTTCGTAACCGTAGTAGAAGGTGGGACTATCGCCCTGGCAGCCGAAGAGCTCAAAGGTGTTGTGATCGATGAAATCGGTAGGCGTAGCGGTCAGGCCAAGATTGATGGCGTCGAAGTGATCGAGGATGGCCTTGTAGCGGCTGTAGATCGAGCGATGACTTTCGTCCGCGATGATAAGGTCGTAGTAGCCCGGCGAGAGCTTCTGATAGATCGTCATCATGCCCGGGTACGTGGCAAGGTGGATCCGGGCGTCCTTGTCGATGGTGCCGCCCTCAATCCAGGAGCGCGGGACACCTGGGAGGTGCTCCTTGAATGCCCCGAGGGCTTGCTTCACCAGCTCACGACGGTCGGCAAGGAAGAGCACCCGCTGGATGCGCTCCTGCCGCTGAAGCAGCTCGACTAAGGAAACAGCCACCCGAGTTTTGCCGGTACCGGTAGCGAGAACCATTAGAAACCTCCGCTCGCCGGCCTCGATTCGCTCTGCGATGGTCTTGTCCGCCTCGATCTGATACGCTCGATCGACGATGCTTCCGAGCGGCATTACTCCGATGAGCGACTTGCCGAACTTGTCTAGGTGGTGGAGGCGAAGCAGATCCTCTTCCGTGAAAAAACCGCTGACCTTCCGAGGGGCATTTCGCTTCCGATGCCAAAACCAGATTTCATCCCCGTTTGCCAAGAAGATGAACGGATCCATCCCTGTCTTTGCCAAGATGGAATCAGCACAATCCGCTGCCTGGCGCTCGCCCTCCAAAGCGTGCCTACTTGCCCGCTTAGCCTCGACGATAGCCACTACGCGACCCAAGCGATCCAACAATGCGTAGTCAGCGAACTCGTTCCTTGCCTTGTAACGAGGCTCTGGTTGCCGCAGTGAAGTCGGTGAAGTCACGAGAAACTCCTGGATCAGCTGCCGGCTTCCAACCGCCCAGCCAGCCCGTCCCAATTGGAGGTCTATCTTTTCCTGTCGGCTTTGCTGCTCTGGTTTCACGAGAGATCACATCTAACGACGCCGCTAAACTCGAACGGAGTCTGTTGCCGCCCTTTCAAAATAACAGCGCAAACCGCGTTTTGGTGTGGCACGCGGAACCGATCCCTACGAATGACCGGAGATCAATCGGAGCGTTCTCCATCTGGCCAAATTTGGCCAGCAGGGATCCGCCGCAGAGCGCGATGGTCCGACCTTCCTTTCCGTTAGCAGAAGTTCCACGGTCATCGGAAGTATACCTTTGAATGGTTAGTATAGGGCGGCTGCTGGTCAAATCCCACGCGCCAGTGTGGGAAATTCAAGACCAGAACCAAGCAATCACCGTTTTCGACGAGCGATTGAGGAGACCCCACAAGACGAAGAGAAATAAGCGGCCTGCTGTTTCGACCTTTTGCACCGCAATCTGCGGCGAGGGCATAGCCCAGAGAGCCGTCGCCAGTTCTCACGACCTGGGGACCTCACCCAAAAGCTTCGTTCAGCGACGGCCTTTGGCACAGAACGCATGTATCGCCATTGCCATCCAAAAGAACGGCGCAAGTAGGATGCCGAAACCTCCCGTTCCTATGGCCACAATGACGATCATTGCCATCCATGCAAAGCCCGCAGCCCAGAGGCCCTTATACCAAAGCCCCACCGGGCCGAGAAACAGGCCCAACAGCGCCGCCAGAGCATCAGATTGAGGCGGGGCAGCAAGGAACTCTCCACAATGCCGGCATTTCTCGACCCCACGGTGGATTGGTCCATGGCAAAAGGGACAGAAAAACTCGGCACCGATTCCTGCCGCATGCTGTTGCGTTACCAGAGGGGCGGTTACCGGGGGCAATGGTAACGGGGGTGGCTTCAGAGGAGGCGGGTTCATAAAACGGGATCTTGGGAGGCTGACTGGCCGGAGCCCTCTTCTAGGAGCGCTTGGGCTTCACAAAATGCGCCGAGCGAGTTGATCGCTCGAGTAAGATTTGGGATCGTGCCTGCTCTCGCATCTGACGGAGCTATCTCTTGGAGGGACGACAAAAGGATTCCTCGAAGTGTCTCTGCCCAGATTCGGTATCGGCGAATATTCATGTTACCGTCGCCGCTGCCGCTCGCGACCGCTCTAAGAAGCCGACCGTGGATTATCGCGCTGTCCTCAGTTGAAAGGGGACCATCTAGCTCAATAAACCGGCCAGGGACCACCTGCCTCGATTCATCGAATCGTCCCAGAGCGGATTCTATTTCGTTGATCGATAATGACACAAGAGGAGGTTCCATTGCTTCGACTAAATCCATCCGAAAATCCGGCACTCCCAAAGTGTCGGCAATTCGTGCGGCAAGCGCCACATAGCTACGAAATGAGCCGCCATTATGTCAATTGACAACTGGCAATCAGCACGTATCGCCGCGGGAGGTAATCTGTCAGCCTGGCTGAATGCCGAGCAAAGGTGCGGAGGCCTTTCTCAAGGCCTTAGTCGATGAATTCCGAAAGGAGAGGGGCAAGCGCAACCTCTCTCAGGAGCACCTTGCATCAAAGAGTGGTGTTGACCGCGGGACGATCAGCCGTCTTGAACGGCTGGAACGCATTCCGAGTATCCTCGCCCTCTATGATTTGGCAGCCGCCTTGGATCTCCCACTCCATCGTTTGATCGAGCGGGCGACCAAACAGATGCCGAAAGAGGACGGTGGGTAACCTCTCGGAGAGTGCACCTGTCCACACCAGCCTTGTGTCTTGCCAAATTTGGCCAGGAAGGTGGGCGACGTGGTTGGACGCGGGTGGAATGCTAGCACCCTGTTAGCATCGCGCCCCTCCCCATGCTCCAAAACGTGCTAACCTTTTGAAAATCAAAAGAAGTACGAGGACTGGGACTCGAACCCAGGACCAATTGGTTAAAAGCCAACTGCTCTACCGACTGAGCTATCCTCGCTTTTTGATTTCCGGATCCCGTGGCTTGCGACCGCCGGGGCGGGATGGGTAGTGGCGGGGTCCGGTTTTGGCAAGTTCATTTTGGCCGTTTCCTCGCACCGCCCCAAGGGGAAACGCCTCCATTCATCCCGACCACCTGCCTTCCCGTCTTTATTCGCGTCCATTCGCGGTTTCAAAATCTAAATACCAGTCGCCCCGTCCCGAGTCTCCAGCGCCGCCGCTAGAAAGGCCCGCAGGTCATGACCCGGACGGTCCACGTGGAATGCCGCGATCCCTAACGCTTCCGCACCCCCGACATCGGCGGACACCGAATCCCCCGCGTGGAAAACTTCCGCAGGCGCGAGGCCTAGCAGCTCGAGAGCCCGCCGGAAAATGCCCGCCGCAGGCTTGCGGCACGCCGCATCGGCAGACGTCACCACCGCATCGAATTCCAGCCCGTGCCCCGCCAAGATCCCGTGCAAACGGCGGTCGAAATTCGAGACGACAGCCAGCCGGAAGCCCGCCTCACGCGCCGCCGCCAGCACCTCCCCTACCTCCGGGAAAACCCGCCACGCCGCCGGATCCGCATAGTGCGCGAAGAGCGATTCAAAAAGCGCCACACTCGCCTCCAAACCGGACACATGGCCGAAGGTCGCCGCGACAACCCGCTGCCACCACTCCCGCTCCGCCGCGTCGCCGTCCGGGTGCGCATCCCACTCCGGATCGCCCAAGCCTCCGAAAGCGCGGAAAAAGGCCGCCTTCACCTCGGCCGCATCCAACTCCATGCCGTGCATCGCCGCCGCCCGCGCATACACCTCCGCCACCGGCTCGACCGGCTCGATCAAAGTCCCGGCGGCATCGAGAAAGAGGGCGCGGATCTCCACAGCCGCATTCAGCGGATCACTCATCTCGCCTTCCACTCCGGATACTTCTCCTTCAGTTCGGTCCGATACTTCGCCGCCTCCGCCGCCTTGCCCGTCTTCTCCAGCGCGTTCGCCAGCTTGTCCAGCGCCAGCGGTCGCAGCTCCTGCGCATTGCCGAGTTCGACCACCGTCACGTAGGCACCGATCGCCTTCTCCGTTTCCTGCTTCTTCCAATGGATATCTCCGGTCAGCAGGCGGATCTCCGTATTCGTCTGCCCCTGCGGCCGCAGGTCCTGGCACTCCCCGGCCACGATCAGCGCCTCATCCGCACGATCCAGCGCGAGCAGCGCCTTCGTCTTATCCAGCAAGCCCTCCGCTCTAACAGTCGGATGTTCCTCCGTCAGTAGCGCGCGGTTGATCGCCAGCAGGGCCTCCTGCGCATTCCCCGTCGCCAGCAGCGCCTTGCCTAACAGCCGCCAGCTCGCCTTCGGCGTCTTCTCCGGATCCTTGGTATCCGCCACCAGTTGGAAGAAGCGCACCGCACGGTCATAGCGCTCCGCCTGGTAAGCCTGCGTCGCCGCCCAAGTCACCAGCGTCTCCTTTAAATCCCCCGCGTAGCCGTCCTTGATCGCGCGATCGATCTCATCCCCCGCCGCCGCGCCGTCCTGCAGCGTCCCCTGGCAAGCCGCAATCAAGAGCCCCGCACTCCGCGCATAAGACTTCGCATCGAGCTGTCGCGCCCGGTCGGCATGCGGCAGCGCCTCCTTCACCTTCTCCGTCTTCACCAGCCCCACCGCCAAGCCGTAGTGAGCCCGACCCCGGCGGTCATCCGAGGCCTTCGGGAATTTCTCCAGGAAGCTCTGGTAGCGCGCCGCCATCTCCGCCGGCTTGTCCATCTCTCCCAGCAATTCCGCCGCCTGCAAAAGCGCCGTCTCCTGCAGCGCCGCCGCATCCTTCGACCCACCCTCCGCCGCCACCAGCGCATCGAAATCCGCGAGCGCCCGCGCACCATCCTTCGCCGCCAGGTAACCCTGCGCACGGTTGTAGAGCGCACGCGGCAGCCGCGGGTCCTTCGGATACCCCGCGATGAATTCGCCGTAAGCCGCAAGCGCCGCCTTCCCCTCGCCCGCCTCCTGCAGGCTGCGGGCCCGGTTGTAGAGCATCCCCGGGCGGTTCTCCGCGGAAATCTGATCCGCCTTGATCGCCTGATAGGCCTTCGCCGCTTCCGCCGGCTTGCCCGCATCTAACAAGCCCTCGGCCTGGATCAGCAGCACATTGTGGATCTTCGGATCATCCGCGTGATCCTTCCGATATCGCTCAAGAAAAGCCGCCACCAGCGCCGGGTCATGCTTCCCGCTATCGCGGAAGGCCGCCAGCAGCCGCAGATAAGCCGCATCGTAGGCCCACTCGTCCGCGTCCGGATGCTTGCCGAGCTTCTGGAAAATCTCCGCCGCCTCGCCGTATTTCTTCACCTCGAAGGCCGCGCGCCCCGCCAGCATCAGCCGCCGCGCGTCCTGCTCTCCCGCACCGCTCCCCGGATCGGCGCGATAGATCTCCAGCACCTTGTCATACTCCTTCCGATCGAATTGCGCCGCCATCAGCGCGAAGCGGGCACTCCCGCGCGCCGACTCCATTCCCGGCGTCTTCAGCACCAGCTCCAGATACTTCGCCGAAGTGTCCTGCTTCCCCAGCTTCGCCGCCACCGCCGCCGCCTGCAGCGCCGCCGGCCCGCGGATTTCCTGGCCATTGCTGGCCGCAGCCGCCCCCTCGAACAGCGGCAGCGCCTCCTCGAATTTCTCAGCGCCCACCAGCAGGTTTCCCAGCGCCAGTTGGCTCGCCGCCTTGAAAGGATTCTCAGCCCCCGGCTCCGCCAACACCCGGCGGTAATTCTCCGCCGCCTTGGCCCCGCCGTTCTTCACCTGCCCGTACGCCACCGCCGCGAAATACAACCCCTTCAGGCGATCCCCCGGCGCCTCCGCCGCATCCGCCATCTTCTCATACAGCGGTGCCGCCTCGGCGAATTCCTCCGCCTTGTAATGCTCCACCGCCAGCCGGTTCGCCGCCACCATCACGAATTGCGACTTCCCGCCGCGCTTCACGATCGCCCGGTAGCTGCGCCGCGCCTCCTCCGCCTTCCCCGTCGCCGCCTGGCTTTCGCCCAGATACCACAGCGCCGCCACCGCATTCGCATGCTTGTCGTACTGGCCCAGATACCCGCCCAGCACCTCGATCGCCCGCGCATAGATCTCCTTCCGCTGCCCGGCCTCCGCCGTCGCCTTCGCGGAATCGTAAAGATTCTTGCCCCGCTCGTACCAATCCTGCCCCGGATCGCCCTGCAGCGTCGGATCGACCGGTTCAGCCTTAGGCGGGGCCTCCTGGGCAAGCACGGCCCCCGCAGCGGCCAGACAGAGAAGGTAGCGGAGTTTCAAAGCGCCCCGATGATGCCCGCGGATTCCCCGCTCATCAATCCCCCAATCCCGGCGCCGAAAAATCGCCCCTGCCTTCCCTCTGAAATCCTCAGATCGCGGGGCACCGCCCAGCCCCGCCGGTAGGGGCACACAGGCCGCCTCGCCGCGGTGCTACGGACCGATAAACGCACTTCCCCCCAAACACCACCAACCCCCGCCTCCCCCACCGACGCCTCCCCGGGGCGCCAAAAAAGACATCCCTCCACCACCGGTCTCCTTCCCCCATTGCCTTTCCCATTCGCGTCCATTCGCGTCCATTCGCGGTTAAAAAACTCCAACCGCAAAACTCCACCCGTCCGGCCCCATCCCCATCCGTGTAAATCCCTGTCCATCCGTGGTTCAAAATCCCATTGCCATCATCGGACATCGTGGCGCCCACCCACGAAAAAGCCGCCGGATTTCTCCGGCGGCTTTTCAAAATCAGTCGAGGTCGCGGAGCGATCTCAGGCAAGCACGGCAGGATCTTCCTTCTTCTCCTTGCACTTGTCGCAGTCACCGGCGAGCAGGGCAGGATCTTCCTTGTCCTTGTCCTTGCACTTGTCGCCACCGGCAAGGGCTGGATCTTCCTTGTCCTTGTCCTTGCACTTGTCGCCACCGGCGAGGGCAGGATCTTCCTTCTTCTCCTTGCACTTGTCGCAGTCACCGGCGAGCGCAACGGCAGGATCTTCCTTATCCTTGTCCTTGCACTTGTCGCCACCGGCGAGGGCGGGATCTTCCTTCTTTTCCTTACACTTGTCGCAGTCACCAGCGAGGGCGACGGCGGGATCTTCCTTTTCCTTGTCCTTGCACTTGTCGCAATCGCCGGCGAAGGCGAGCGGGCTGAGGAAAAGGGCAGCGGCTAATGAGCGGAACACGAGTTTCATGGGTAGTCTGTTGGTGGTGGTGATGCCGGGTGGATAACCTATGCTAAGAACCCGGAAAAGACGAATTTGTTCCCGGAAAATTGCCCGAAATCCGGATTTTTTCAACCCGACCCCGGAAAAACCCCCATCCGGCCCCCTCAACGCAGCGCGGAAAGCTGCTCCGGCGGCATCTGCAGCCCTCCCATCAGGATCGAAATGACCAGCGCGAGCACTGCCAGGATACCTACGGCAACTACGAGTTTGTTCATGGGAGATCGGAAGCAAAAACCGCGCGCAGACTGCCCGCACCACCCCCGCCCCGCAACCCCTAAATTCCTTCGATCCTCCTGATTATCAGTGCTTCCCGCCTCCCCTTTTAGTCTTCAACATTGGACGTTCGATGTTCGCCTTCCTGCCTTTCATCCATATCCACCCGTGGTTCCCCCTCCTCCAGCAAACCTGACGGAGCCCCCGTCACCTCCGGCGTCGAAAACTCCACCGTCACCGCCATCTTCTGGAAAGCCCTCGATCCCCCCGTGAAATTCCCGCTCACCGGCATCACCCCCCGCGGGTGATGGCTCGTCCCCGTCACGATGTGCTGCTGCGTGCAATGCTTCCCGCTCGTCGGATCGAATCCGCACCAGCCCAGCAGCGGGAAATACGCCTCCGTCCACGCATGCGTCGAGCCCCGCGCCGCCCGCGTCGCCTGGCAGTCCAGATACCCGCTCGCAAACCGCGCCGCGATCCCCAGATGCCGCAGCGTCTCCATCATCAGCGTCGCCAGATCCCGGCAGGATCCCGTCCCCAGCGCCAGCGTCGTCGCCGGCGTCTGCACCCCCTTCTTCTCCCGCCGCTGGTAGCGGATCTTGCCGTGAATGATCTCCGCCAATTGCACCACGAAGGCCTCCGCGCTCGGAAATCCCCCCGGATCCGGCAGCGTCCCGATGAAGTCCTTCACCGCCGCCATCTCCTCCGCATACACCGGCGTCAGGTAGCCGGTGATGATCCCGTGCTCCAGCGTGTCGTACTCCAGCGGATACGGCATCGGGCTCTGCGCCACCACCGGCGGGCGCGCCGGATCGAAGAAGCGCCGCACCGTCACATCCACGTCGAAAAGCAGCTCCTGCCCCTTCTCCAGGAAATGCGCATGCCCGATCGAGTTCCCGAAGATATCCCGCGTCCACACCAGCTCCGCCTGCGGCTCGATCCTCAGCACCAGGCTCTCCACCCGCAGGTCATGCCCCTCCCGCGGGCGCACCACCAGCCGGTGCGTCTGGAAGCTCACCGGCAGCGCATACTGGTAGTGCGTGCGATGCCGGATTCGCAGGAGATGGCTCTCGCTCATGGCTCGATCAGGATCGCGTGGTTCGCCAGATCCTCCGCGGTCAGCGGTTTGAAATCCGCCGCCACGCAGGACACCGACATCCCGGTCATCTGCATGTTCCCGAAGATCGTCGCCACCGAGGCATCCGCCGCATCCCGCCCGCTCGCGATCCGCACCAGCCCGTTAAGCGCCGCCAGCCGCGTCGGATCGAAGACGAACCAGCGGTTCCCGATGCAGGCCTCGAAGCAGGCATGGAAATCCGGCGGATTCATGAAGCACGCATAGCCCGTGAAATACCGCGCCGGAATCGACAGCGCCCGGCACAGCGCGATCCCCAGGTGCGCGAAATCCCGGCACACCCCGGACCGCTGCGTGATCGTATCGTACGCCGATGTCGCCGCATCCGTGCTGCCCGAGATGTAGTCGATGCTATGGAAAATCCAGTCCGCGATCGCCACCACCTGATCGTAGGGATGCGCAATCCTGCCGAATTCCTTCGACGCGAACCCCCACAGCCGGTCGGACTGGCAGTAGCGGCTGGGAAAGAGGTAGGGAATCGCGCTGCGGCGGAGATGCGAGACCGGGATATCGTGGATCTCATCGTGGCTCACCATCGTGTACTTCGCCTCCGCCATCACCGCGTAGGTGATGTCGAGCTGCGTCACATCCCCCGTATCCAGCCGCAGGTAGCGGTTCTCCCCCGTTTCCAGCGGGAACTCCTCCCACTTCGCCCCCGGCGTGATCGTCAGCTGCTCCTCGCTCAGGATCTGGCTCTCCGTCGATAACGCCTGGATACTCAACAGCACCGTGCTGCGCTGGAGGACTTGGTAATGGAGCGCGGCATTGATTTGAAACGGCATGGTCCGCCCATCCTCGCCCTTATATGAAGAATTGGCAAAGGCAGGATGAAACCATTCGCACTGCTTGGATTTCCGCCCCCCGCGATGGTATGCCATGGAAATGCCCAAAACCGCAAAACTGCAAAACCCCAACGTCCCGCCGGACCCGCGGCCCCACTGGGAGCGCCGGGCACCGCCCGGCAGAACGGTCCCTCACGGCTAAAGACAAACCAGAGACCAGAGGTCAGTGGTCAGTGCCAAGTCAGAAGCCAGACCTCTGAAATTCCAGATCTCAAATCTGAGATCTCAAATCCGGATCATTCCCGAAGAACTCTCTCCAGCCCGGCGTCCTTGTAACAAACTCTTCCCCGCCTTTCCCTGCGCCCTTCTCCGCGACCTCTGCGCCTCCGCGTTTCGTTCGCTCCCATCTCAAAACCCCGTCATCCCCCGCCTCAGCCGCTCCCTAACAATCCATGACCGCCCTCACCCAACCACCACCCAACCTTCCAACACCGCCACCTGATCGCGAAGCCCTGCGTTTCCGGCGCAAGGCAGCCCGGATCTGGTGGCTTGGCGGGATCTCCATCGGCTTTTGCCTGCTGGTGATCGGAGTGCCGTTGGTTTTGCGTCAGAGATCGAACGCGGACATGAGCGAGGCCATGGGAAATATGAGGAGCGTGGGCATGATGCTTTTAGAATTCGACAACGAGTATGGGGAATTCCCCAACGCAACAACCGCGGCCGACGTGAAAAAGGCTACCGCCACCACCCTCACCTTGGGTACGTGGAGTTCGAACCAGCTCTTCCGCCAACTTCTCGCCGGGGGTGGTGGTAAAAGCGAAAAGCCCTTTTGGGCCAAAACCGCCATTTCGCCGCGGAAGCCCGATGACATTTTCAACACCGATGCCACCGCGCTCGCTCCCGGCGAATGCGGCTTCGCCTACATCGTAGGCCAAAATACCTTCGATCTTGAAACGCCTCTATTGGTCGCGCCTCTGCTTCCCGGCAAGCTTGCCTTCGATCCCAAGCCTTTCAAGGGCATGGCTGTCGTTCTCCAGATCGACAATTCGGTTAGATCCTACCCCATCGACAAGCACGGCCGCGTCATCCTCAACGGACTCAACCTCTTCGATCCCCGCCAACCCTTCTGGAAAGGCAAAACCCCCGACATCAAATGGCCCGAGTGAATCCATTCCGGAACATCGCCCTCGGCAGCCTTCGCGGCTGGCTCCTCTTCAGCGCAGTCATCGCCGCGATCTTCACCTTTCACGCCCATGTCCAGCGCCAGCGCGACCACAGCCTCGTCCGCATCAGCGCCATCAATAGCCTGAAGTCCGCGGCCTTCGCCCTAACAGAATTCGACCTGGCCTACGGCCGCTACCCGGATGCCAGCACCGCCGCCGCCGTGAAGGAAGCCACCGGCACGCCCCTCACCCTCGGCAGCGCGACTTCGAACCAACTCTTCCGCCAATTGCTCGCGACCGGAAGCCTCGAGAGCCACCTCTGGGCCAAGACCACTGTCTCCCCGCAGCGCCCGGACGACATCTTCACCACCGACGCCACCGCCCTCCAAGCCGGCGAGTGCGGCTTCGCCTACATCGCCGGGCTCGATTCCAAATCCCCTCCCGGCACCCCGCTGCTAATGGCCCCCTTCCTCCCCGGCACCCGCCTCTTCGACCCGAAGCCCTTCCAAGGAAAAGCCCTCATCCTCTTCCTCGGCGGGAGCAATCCCCGGCTCTCCGACATCGGTACCGACGGCCGCGTCATCCTCAACAACCTCGACCTCTTCGATCCCCGCCAACCCTTCTGGCACGGCAAGGCCCCTGACGTGAAATGGCCGGAGTAACCCCGCACCACCTTTCCCCGCGCCCCTCTCCGCGCCTCCCGCGCCTCCGCGTTTCGTTCGCTCCATCTCATCTCAAAACCTTCGCGCACTTGGCGTCTTGGCGGTTCAACTCTGCCTTTCCTGAAAACTGAACACTAACAAACTCTCCCCTGCCTTCCCTCTGCGGTTCACCCATCATCGTCATGGAACTCCCTCAACCACCACCCGACCAGCCCCCGCCGCCTCCCGACCGCGAGGCCATGCGCCTCCGCCGGAAGGCCTCGCGCATCTGGTGGCTCGGTGGCATCTCCATCGCCTTCTGCCTGCTCGTGCTCCTGACTCCACCGGTAATCTTGAAGAGCGCGAAAGCCGCCCCCCGCACCGAGGCACTCAACAACATCAAGCAGATCGGCATGCTGCTCTTCGAGTTCGACAACGAATACGGCTCCTTCCCCGACACCGACACGGCCATCGACGTGAAGGAAGAGACCAAGACGCCCCTCACCCTCGGCAACCACAGCTCGAACCAACTCTTTCGCCAACTCCTCGTCGGCTGCGGCCCCGGCACTGGCGAGAGGCCCTTCTGGGCCAAGACCGCCCACTCCCGCAAGAAGCCCGACAACATCTTCACCACCGACGCCACTGCCCTCGCCCGCGGCGAGTGCGCCTTCGGCTACATCGCCGGCCTCAGCTCCAGTGGCGACCCCTCGACACCGGTGGTCTTCACCCCTGTCGTGAGGGGCAAACACCTCTTCGATCCCGACGCCTTCAATGGCTTCGCCATCATCCTCCATCTCGACAACTCCGCCAGGCCGCTGCCCATCGACAAGCACGGCCACGTCATCGTCAACGGCATGGACATCTTCGATCCCCGCCAGCCCTTCTGGCATGGCAAATCCCCCGACGTCAAATGGCCCGAGTAAGCTCATCCCCGCCCTCCAAGAAAAGCTTCAGTTGGCTCCGCGTTCTCCTGGCGGTGGCCGTGATCTGGGGCGGCCTGACGTTCTTTTCCCGACCCGTCATTCCCGGTCACCGCAAGAACCCGGCGCGCATCGAAGCCCTCAACAACATCAAGATGCTCGGCCTCATGCTCTTCGAGTTCGATGCCGAATACGGAAAGTTCCCCGACGCCACCACCATCGCCCCCGTCGTCCAAAAGACCGGCACCAAGTTCATCCTCGGCGATGCCAGCTCCAACCAGCTCTTCCGCCAGCTCCTCGTCACCGGCCAATTCAAATCCGAGAAACCCTTCTGGGCCAAGACCGCGGGAACCTCCGAGAAACCCGACGACGACTTCTCCACTCCCGCCAAGGCCCTCGCCCCCGGCGAATGCGGCTTCGCCTACGCCGCAGGCCTCTCCTCCGCCGATGAGCCATCCACGCCCGTCGTCTTCGCCCCCATGATTCCGGGCACCCTCCGCTTCGACCCGAAGCCCTTCGATGGCAAGGCCATCGTCCTGCGCCTGGACAACTCCGCCACCCCCATGCAGATCCGCCAAGACAACGGCGAAGTCCACGTGAACGGCATGAACCTCTTCGACCCCCGCCAACCCTGGTGGAAAGGCAAGGCCCCGGACCTCAGGTATCCTGAGTAAGTCCGGGGGCGTCCCCTCAAACGGGACACCACCCGTCCCCCGGAACGGGACTGGGGGTGGTGCCCCGAACGGCACACCACCCGTAGCCCCGAACGGCACGCAAAGGTTATCCCCTTAAGGGTACCCCTTTAAGGTACTCCCCTGAAGGTGTAGCGGCAGCTTTCACTTCCCCTTGAACCACTCGATCCGCGAGCGGTTGCCTTGGCTGGAGAGCACGAGGTCGGTCTTGCCGTCGTCATCGATATCGCCGGCCAGGACCGTGACCTTCTCCCATTCGGTCGCTTGCAGGGATTGCAGCAGCACCGGAGCCTCGAAGGTGGCGGTGCCTTGGTTCCTGAATAGGGAGATCCGCGTCCCGGTGTAGCCGGTGATCCGGAGGATGCCATCCGCGTGGCCATCGCCATCCACATCCGCGAACCAGAGCTGGGCTTTATCCCCTGCCACGAGGGTGGCCAGGGCCGGCAGCGCCTGAAAGACCCCGCCCGCCTTCGCCAGCACCGGGGTCGCGCCGGAGACGAAGTCGAGGCGGCCATCGCCATCCAGATCCGCGCCGGCGGGAGAAAGCGGCGCGGTCAGGCCCGGGATTTCGGGGAATTCGTGGCCCAGCGGGCTCTCCCCGTCGCCGGTGTTCTCGCGCCAGCCATCGCCGGCGAATTCAAGTTCCGAGTAGCCGGTCAGGTCGAGGTCGCCGTCGCCATCCACGTCGTAGAGAACCTCGTCCTCGCTCTCGCCGAGGGACAGCGGCTTGGCGAAGCGGTGCTTGGGCAGGCCCTTCATCCAGCGCACGGCTGGCACCGAGGACCCGGGGATGCCCTTCAGCGAGACGTAGTCCCACATCACCAGGTCGTCGACCGAGTTGCCGTCCCAATCGCCGAGCTGCACCAGCCCGGGATACTGGATCCCGCGCT
The DNA here is from genome assembly GCF_040801775.1 of Luteolibacter sp. Populi. Lineage (GTDB taxonomy): Bacteria > Verrucomicrobiota > Verrucomicrobiia > Verrucomicrobiales > Akkermansiaceae > Haloferula. The sequence continues at coordinate 5,383,112 of NZ_CP161812.1, read as the reverse complement.
CCGGGCCACGCAGCGTGCGGAGCAGGCGCTTGCCATTGCGGGCAAGTTCCGAAATCAGGACCTGGCGGCTCTGGCCATCCTTATACGGATGATAGCCGGCGATGACCTCCACCTTTTCGTCGCCATCAAGGTCCTTCGCCGCCACCAGCGTCATGTTGCCGCTTTTGTTCATCAGCACGTGGCGGATGAAGCTCGCGCCCCGGTTGCGGTTTTCCCACCAGGCGATCTGGCCCTTCATTTGATCCTCCCTATCCCCTTCGGCGATCAGGTCCAAGTCCCCATCCCCATCCAGGTCCACCAGTTGCTTCACGATGTCGCCATGGCCGGGGGCATCGATCATCCGCGGCTTGCGCTCGACGCCGCCGGTGGCGAGGCCGCGGCGGATCTCGAGGTAGCTGCCCTCCGGGGCGTAGTAGGCATTCCCGGCGGTCACCAGCTCCTTGCGCTCGTCGTTGTTCACATCGAGATAGAGGCTGGCGGCGGTCGAGTTCGTGCCCGTGGCCGCCAGGGTCTTCACCACCAGCGAAGGCTTGTTCCCCTGAAAGGTGAGCGAGAGCAGGACCGTGCGCATGTCATCGACGATCCCGTCGCGCGAGACCGTCCCGAAATTGCCTAACAGCGTGCCCGGCTCCGAACGCGGCAGCGCCCACCACTCGCTGACCTTCCGGGCTTGCGGCGTGATTTTCACGGCATCCACCGCCGCCCAGCTTCCGTTCCCGTCCTGGGCATGGAGCACGAGTTCCGCCTTATTGCGGGAGTCTTCATTGATCATGAGGGCGACCAGGGCCCGCCCGCCCGGCAGGCGCGGGTCCGAGATGAAATCCATGCCGTAGGTCCGCCTGCCCGCCACCGGGGTAATCGCGATAGTCTTCTGGTCGGAGAAATTCCCGCCACCGAGGTTTTCCCAATAGTCCCCGTAACGGGTGAAGAAGTCCGGCAGGCCATCACCGGTCACGTCCCGCTGGACGGCATCGCGCGAGTCCATCCGCTCGCCCTGCGGGGTGCGGTTGACCGTTACCGGCGTCGCGCCACCGGGGTTGAGGTAGGTCGTCGCCGGGCCGATCAGATCCGCCAGCCCGTTGTTATCCACGTCCGCCGCCAGGAATCTCTCGGAGAGACCGGTCAACGACAACTGGCGCGGGCCGAAGCCCGTCATCCCGGCGCCGAAGAGGATCTTGAGCGAGGTCGGGTTCCCCTGGCCATCGTACGCCTGGCTGTGGAGCAGAAGATCCGGCAGGCCATCGCCATCGAAATCCGCCAGATTCACCTCCATTGCTTCCGCGACGTAGTCCGTGCTGCCGATCCGGTCGAAGAATTCCCCGCCCACGTTGCGATACCAGCTCACGGTTTGCCAGCCGAGCGCCACCAGATCGGGGTCGCCATCGGCATCCAGATCCGCGGGCAGGATCTGGCGGTAGGAGGAGGAGAATTCGCTGACCTGCCGGGGAGCTTCAAATTCAACGGCTTGAAGTGGCAGGGTCCACACTGAGAGGAGTATTGGTAAACGCATTGCGCATACAAAATAACTACCGACCTTGCTTGTGAAGAGAAATCTTTGTCACGGCAGAAGATGTCACACAACTGGCATTCAGGGAGGGGGGGGCACGGCCGAAGGCATGCAGCGCGGCGACGGCGGGATCCATTCGCGGCGCGGGAACTGGCGGGCAGCATGGGACCGTTCTGCGGGGCAGTGCCTCCGCGCTCCCAGGGGTAGAGCCGTCCGACCTACCGCTTACTTCGGCAGCACCAGGATCCGCAGATACGCATTCGGTGCGGCGGAGATCGGGACGGTGGCGGTGGTCTTGCCCGCTGCGGTCGAGAGGGTGACGCCGCTCGTGCTCCAAGTCACCAGATCGGTGCTCTTCTGGACGGTGTAGTTCATCGTGCTGGCGTGCGGCACCGGGAAGATCAGACGCACGTTCGCCCCCACCCGCTCCGCCTTCGGCGCCACTGCGGAGGAATCCTTTTCCGGATCGAAGTCAAAGGCGTATTCGAGGAGGTTCACCAGCCCGTCCCAGTCCGGATCGGCGAGGTCACCGGAGATCGCGGCGTCGGCCTTCTCGGTCGCGTTGAAATAGGTCGTGAGCCACGCGTCCGGGATGAACCTGAGATCGAGCGCCGCGCCGAGCGAGAAGGCCTCCGCGCCCGAGCAGGTGGCCACGGCGCGGAAGCGGCTGCCATTGTATTCGTAGCCCGGCGCATTCAGGGAAAGCGTGGCGGTGGTGACGCCGGAGAACACCGGGTTGTTCGAGAGGTCGGTCCATGCGGCGTTCTCGCTCGCGCGGCGCTGCCAGCGGTAGGTCGGCGTGGAAGCCGCCGCTGCGGAGGCGGTGAAGGTGGTGCTGACACCCGGCGCGAGCAGGCGATCCACCGGCTGGGTCACGAAGACCGTGCCGAGGCTGCGGATCATCCCGTCGCTCTTGCTGGTGACGTAGAGCTCGCCCGCGGCATCGACCGCCAGGCGGATGTCGGCGCGGCCGCCGGAAATGGTGGCGGCACCGGGCAGGTCCGAGTCCGGCCCGCCGCGGAAATCGTAGCCGTCCTCCACGATCCCGTAAAAGCGGTCGAAGGACTTCACCCCGGCATCCGGGCTATCGTTCGGATCGTCCCAGACGAAGATGACCGGCTGCATCGCGGCGGTGGTCGAGGCCACGCCATCCTGTGCGGCCAGCATATCTTCCCAATTGCAGCAGAAGAGGCGGCCGGTGGTGATATCGCCGAAGACGAACTTCCCGTAGAGCCCTGGGATCGCCGTGCCGCGATAGAAGAAGCCGTTGGAAATCGCGTCCCCGTAGGCGGCGCTCTGCGGGTAGGTGATGACCGGATACTCCGGCACGATGGTCCCCGGAAGGCTCTGCAGATTGTTCAAGCGGATCGGCAGGGTGTCATTCGTGGGCAGATTCCCCACGGACTTGGAGTCGGCGGTGATGGTCAGCCTCTGCGGCCCCTCGCGCTCGCTATAGCCATAGTTCTTGCCGCGGCGGAGGATATTGACCTCCTCCCAGGTCTCCAGGCCGATCTACTCCACGAGCAAGTCGGGAGCGCCGCCGGAGTCGGAAAGATGCCAGGTGAAGCGGTGGGGATTGCGGTGGCCCAGGGTCCAGATCTCCGGTCGTGCCGTGGGAGCGTAGGGGGCCGCGGTGAAGGGATTGTCGCTCGGGATCCGATAGCGGCCGTTCTGGGAAACGGTGCTGTCCGCGGTGTGCAGGGAAAGATCCGGGATGATCCGCAGGATCTTGCCGACGATGCTATCGAGACGCTGGGGATGCAGCCTCGTGGAATTGATCTCCCCCGCCCCGCCGTCGCCGCTGGCCAGATACATCATCCCCCATTCCGCGCTGCCGGGTTGGGCGGTGGGATTGAAGGTGATGTCGCCAAGCGGATGGATGCTCCCGTTGTAGCCGATCCGCAGCAGCTCGCGGGCGCTGCCTTCGAAAGTGAGGTTCGCCCGGTTCGTATCGGTCCACTCGATCAGCACCGCCTGCCGGTTGATCGTCCCGCTCGGAGCGTTGATGACGTTCGTGCTGGTATAGCCGGCGGCATTGAAGCCGGGAAAGCGGGTCGTCACCGGCAGCCGGCCGGTTGCTCCGTTGGAGCTATTCGCCTCGATGTGGATGGTGTAGAACTTGCCGTTCGTGGCGTAGGTCGGGGCGAACTCGAAACACACCAGACCGTTCGCATAGCCGGACCTCTTGGTGAAAAGCGGGAAGAGGCCGTTCGGTGCCGCGGCGCTGGTGGCGGTCCCGGCGGCATTCGGCACGTAGGTCTTCTCGTTGGCTTCCGCGGTGGACGATTGGCCGTTGAAGTCGAGATAGGCGCTGCGGTTTTTCGCTTGGTCGAGAAGCTGGGTGGTGCGCGCCGCCGGGGTCCCGGCCGGCGAAAAGATCTGGAGGTGTCCATTCAGATCGCAGACCCACATCCGCCCGCTGCCTCCCGGCTCCGGACGCATGAAATTCACGCGGGACATGTAGACCGCATTCGCGGTGGAGGTCAGGTTCCCGGACAGGGGCATCGCGGCCCAGTCATTGACGCGTGCCACCAGCGGCGGCGGAGTCGCGCCATGGAGGGTCGGCAGGCAAGAAAGCGGGAGGAGGGCCGCAATCAGACGAGGGAGGCGTGCGGCGGCAAACCGGCACGGGCGTGCGAGGGGTGAGAAAGGCATTCCGGGGACGGCGCGTAATCTACGCCTTTGGGGGAACCCTTCAAGCTATTGAGGGTGAAAGGCCTCTAACATTTGCAAACCATTGGGAGCCGCGTTGGCGGGGCAAGGGATTCTCGGGGATGGAAAGGTCCGCAATATTCGGGCGATGAGTGATCGTGACCTGTCGACCGTCATTTTCTTGAACAGGAGAGAAAGGAGGAAAAGGAGCAAGAGACCTTGAAAGGCCCTCCTGTCCGAACGCGATCAGAACAGGGGCCCGCGCCTTGACTTATCTTGCCGGTTCTGACAGGATAATGCCACTGGCCTGTGGAAGCCGTGCACGGGTTTTCAGCGTCGCGGGACACCTTGGCCCGCTACCCTCCCCTTGCGGATCCTCCCGTCAGCCTGCTGATATGCTTGCACTACCCCTGTGCCTTTTGCTTGCGCTAACCCTACTGCTTCGCGCCGCTGCGAAAGTGAATACGCTGCGTTTTTTCCATCCCGGCGAGGGGGGTAACGGCGCGGTGGGAGATCACCCCCACACCTTCCAAGCGACAGGATGAGCCCCGAAATCCAAGCAAGAGCGCGGCAATATCGATTCGCCATTTTGTTCGGCCTGCTGTTTTTCCTGACGATGATCGTCCATGAAGGAGGTCATTTCCTGGTGGGGCATTCGCAAGGCTGCGAGCCGCACCTGTCTTATAAGAATGTCGGCTACTCCAAGGCGGCGAGGCCCGGGAGCAGCGATCTCTTGAGACTGGCGGCGGGGCCGGTGTTCGAGTTGATCCTGACCGTGATCGGGATCGCCGGGCTGAGCTGGCGGCGCAAGTCCCCGCTGCGCGTTTCGGGTCCCGGCATCTGGATATTTACCACGCTTACCGCGGCGGGATTCCGGTGGTTCAGGACCTTCCCGAGATGGTCCGATGAAACGCGGATGTCGGTGTTGCTAGGTTGGCATCACCTGGTCCTGCCTTTCATTCTGCTGCCGATCGCGATCACGGCGCTGGTGGTGCTGGTGCGCTTCCACCGGCGGAACCGCTCGATGGGTCCCCTGTGGGTGAACTGGGGGGCAATCGCGCTATCGCTGGTGATCTGGATGTTTGTGGTGGGGCCGGAGGTGATGCCCGAGAGGTGAGGCGGTCTCTTAAGCTGCCCCGGCTTTCCTTCTCCGATCAAGACGGCAGGATGGCACGCATGACCCGCGCTCCCGGCTTGCTGCGCTCCGTGACCTTCTGGTCGGGGATCCTGATGATGGTCTTCATCTGCTGGGCGTGGCGGGATTCGAATCTCCGGCCGCTGGAATTCAGGGTGAAGAAGTGGCACTTTTCCCAAGCCTTCTCCGGGGTGACGGTGCAGCGCTACTGGTATTACCAACCCAAGATTATGTGGGGAACAGTCGCCCGCCATTTCACACGGCATCCGCTGCCCGCGCCCTTTTATGCATCGGCCAGCGGCAAGAGCAAAGGGGACGATAGGGAATACCACCGCAGGGGGGAACTCGAAGGAAAGAGCGTGAGCGAGTGGGTGCCGATCCACTTCGAGTATCTGCCGCGCGGGGCCCGGCTGCTCTTCATCCCGCACTGGCTGATCCTGCTGGGAGTGGCGGGGGTGTGGGGCGGGTTGTTGTACGAGAGGCATCGTAGGATGAGGAGGGCGTTCGCCATCCAGGAAGTGCCGGCCGGGGACGGATAGCGCGGGGAAGCGACGGCAGGATCTGGGAGGAGCGTGTGACCGGGCGGGTGGCGAGGGACCGTTCTGCGGGCCAGTGGCTCCGCGCTCCCAGGGGAAGAGCCGTCCGTGAAGCGGGGCGTTAAACTTTCTGCTTGCCCGATACCTTGCAATGCAAGATACCTGTCCCGTCATGAAGCGGGAATCCTCCACCCTCCTCCGCCGCGCGCTCAAGTGGCCGGTCCGCGCGCGGACCCTGCGCCTGCAGCCGGTGGAATACCGCACCGAAGAGAATCCCCCTTATCTCCCGGCGAGCCTCTGATCCCTCCAAGCCATGCAAACCCTCGTCTGCGCCGTCGTGCTTTTCATCAATCTCGCCATTCAGCCGTGGCGCAGCGGGGTCGTGGCGAGCGGCACCAGCCCGGACGGGACCGCATGCGTGGTATCGCAGCGATGGAACGGCTGGGACGACTTCAGCGAGCCCTACACGGTGCGGCTCTACGCGCGCCGCACAGAGGGCGAGTGGCAGTGCTACTACATCGACCACGAGGCGATGCGCTGGAAGAGCTGCAAGATGACCTTCAGCGAGGACGGCAGCCGCCTCTTCATCGTGGGCGGCGATGGCAAGCGCCGGAGCTTCGACCTGGCCCAGGGCCAGCAGCCCGGGAATCCTCCCTACCTGCCGCTGGAAATGGAGGACCGGCGATGAGCGGTCTCGATCCGGCGGCAGGGGAACTCTTCGAGAACTGGACCGTCCAGATGCGGAAGGGCGTACTCGACCTGTGCATCCTGAAGGGTCTGGCGGGCGGCGAATGCTACGGCTACGCGCTGGTGAAATCGCTGGTGGCGATCCCCGGCGTGGGCGTGGCGGAAGGATCGATCTATCCCCTGCTCTCGCGGCTGAAGAAGCAGGGCCTGGTCTCGACCCGTCTGGAGGAATCGAGCGAGGGCCCGGCGCGCAAGTACTACCGCCTGACCGCCGCGGGCAGCGCGCTGGCGGCGGAGATGCAGGCCTATTTCAACGAGATGACGAAGGGCGTGGCCAAGCTCGCCGATTTCACCGTGCCTTCACCACCCCTTCCGAAAGAACCGATTGAATCGCGAGAGCGCAAACCTCCGATCCCCCGATGAAAACGTGGACGAACCAAGCCGAGAAACGACTGGCGGATTACCTCGACGAGCGGGTCCGCCGCGAGGGCTTCACCAGTGAAGAAGCGGTCGAGCTGAGATCCGACCTGCTGAGCCACATCCACGAGGAGGCGGAGAAGGACCAGTCCGAGAGCATCGGCCTGATGCAACTCGAAGGCATCCTGAGCCACCTCGATGCGGGCTACCAACCGGTGGAGCCTTACCGGCCCGTGCCGCGGCCTCTGCCATTGCCAGCAGAGGCCCGGATGGAGGAGCGCAAGCCTTGGCAAACCTGGCGCTGGTTCTGGGGGGTGATCTTGCCCGTGGGAGTCACCCTGTTCGAGATCATCGTGCCCTTTTGCGGCAGCGTGTTCTTCGATCCGGTGGCGACCTGGTGGCATGCGCTGCTGGTGCTGGCGGTGCCGCTGATCAATGCCTGGCTGTTGCTCGGGGCGCGGCGCGGCTCGGAGCGGACGAAGGGGATCGCGAGCGGCTTCGCGGTGGTGATCGCGATTTTCTATGCGCTGCTTTTCGTGCCGCTGATTCCCGCATCGGTGATTGCGCTGGTCTTCTTCGGGCTGGGCCTGGTCTCGCTGATGCCGGTGATGGCCGGCTACATCACCTGGAAGATCGGGCGGACGGCGGCGGCGGCGTCAAACGATGCACCGCTCTTCCGCCGCGGGCGGCTGGCAGGCATCGGTTTCGCACTGCTGGCGCTGTTCCTGTTAGAAGCTCCGGGCGTCTGGACGCGGGCGAATCTGCAGGAGGCAGCCCATGGTGGAAAGGATCAGCAGGCGGCGGTCGCGCGCCTGCGGACCTTCCGCTCGGAGCGCGCCCTGCTGCTGGCCTGCTACGAGGGGAACCGCGGGACCTCGATGGCCACGGACATCTCCGGCTGGTGCATGCGCGGCTGGCAGGTGCCGGTGATGATGCTGGGCAATCGCTCGGATTTCGAAACTCCGGATTCGGAGAAGGTGCGGGATGTCTTCTTCCGCGTGACCGGCGAGCCTTTCAATTCGGTGAAGCCGCCGCGGATGGTGAGGGAGGGTGGCTTCGGCCGTGGTCGATCGAGCGCCTTCAACGAGATGGAATTCGACGAGCACCTGGGCGGCGACCAGGTGGCGGTGCGGGTGAAGAATCTCGATCTCGCGGAGTCGCGCTTCGATGGCCATGTCGATGCGCGCTCGCGGATCGGCTACGGCGAGTGGACGATGGTTTTCAAGAACAGCGGCCGCGAGGCGAAGGAGGCGCGCTGCCAGGTGCTGCTGCCGCGCGATGGCCGGGTCTCGCGCCTGACGCTGTGGATCAATGGCGAGCCGCGTGAAGCTGCCTTCAGCTCGATCGCCAAGGTAAAGGCCGCTTACAAGGAAATCGCCGTGGTGCAGCGCCGCGATCCGGTGCTGGTGACGATGTGTGGGCCGGACACGGTGCTGGTGCAGTGCTTCCCGGTGCCGGCGCAGGGCGAGATGAAGATCCGCTTCGGCATCACCGCACCACTCGATGGCGGGATGTGGGAACTGCCACGGATCCTGGAGCGGAACTTCGCCACCAGCGACCATCTCGAGCACGCGCTGTGGGTGCAGGGGGATGCCGGCTTCGATCTGGTCACGCCCGGCACGGAGCAGCGCGGCGCGGTGCGGGATGGTGATGGCTTCTCGCTCTCCGCCAGCCTCGAGCCGCTGGCCGCGATGACCGGGCCGACGGCGGTGCGGATGAAGGACAAGGACAGCAGATCGAGCGTCTGGTGCGAGGACAAGTTCGCCGCAGCCTACGAGCGCTACCTGGTCCGCGAACCGCATCCTTCCCGCAAGCCGGCGGGCAAGATCCTGCTGGTGATCGACGGCTCCGCCACGATGGCGGAGGCGAAGCCGTGGATCTTGAAAACCTTGGAGAAATTCCCTCCCGGCGAAGTCCGCATGCTGCTGGCAGACGACAGCGCGCGGACCGTCAGCCAGACCGAGTTGAAGGATTACGACTTCAGCGGCGGCCGCGACAATGAACCGGCGCTGCGCGAAGCCGTCCGCCGGGCGAAAGCCGGTGAAGTGGATGAGATCGTGTGGCTGCATGGCCCGCAAGCCGTGGGCCTGGCCCAGGCGGAAGCGCTGATCCAATTGATCGAGCGCGGCACCCGCCGGCCCTCGATCCACACCGTGATGGCGGCCAGCGGCCCGAACCGGCTGGCGGAAGCACTGCAACGCAGCGGCTCGCTCAAGCGCGGCCCTGCCCTGCACGAGCCGCAGAAGGACCTCTACGACTTCCTGACGCTGCTGGGCTCCGAGCATGAGGAAGCCGGCTGGCACTGGAAGCGCAGCCCGCAGCCGCCCGCCGATCTCGGCCAGCCGGTGTGGGATCATCTCGCGCGACAGTGGGCGATCGATGCCGTCGAGTCGCCGCGCTCCGAGGTTCCGGAGACCGACCGCCCCGCGCTGGCCGCGAAGTATCAACTCGTGACCAACGTCTCCGGCGCGGTGGTGCTCGAGACCAAGGAGCAATACGACCGCCACGGCCTGACCCCGGTGGATGCGAATGCCGCGCCGCAGATCCCGGGAGTGCCCGAGGCTTCCACATCGTTGTTGCTGATGATTTCAGCGGCGGCGGGATTGATGAGGAGGAGGCGCTACCATGGAGACGCTGCCGCCTGACTACGAGATCCGCAGTAGATCCCCCGCGCCTTCCTGGCCGCTGCTGAAAGGTGGTCCGCACAGTCCTCTGTGCGGTTGAACGGTCCCTAACAGCCCGACTCGTCACCGCGACCCTAAGCTCCCAAGGCAATTCCGATCCTTCCTCTTATGGCGGCCGTCAGGTACCACTCGACCGCACAGAGGACTGTTCGGACCACCTTTCAAGCCACCTTTGTTAGAGCCCGGGGATCTCCTTCGCCAAGGAAGCCTGCAACTCCGTATCGCCGATCCGGGCCAGGCCCTGGCGCGCGAGATCCAGATTCTGCTTCTTGCCCAAATAGCGGATCATCCCCGCGAGGCAGGCATCCCGTTCGGGGCCTGCGGGCACGGCTTCGAGGACGCGGCCGTAGACCTCCGGGCCCGCGCTGTCCGGCACCGAGGCGGCACCGGCGGTTTGCATGAGCAGTACCCGCGTGGCGGGATCGGTGATCTCCATCACGCTGGCGAGAGTTTCGCTGCCGCCGGTCTGCCATTCCTTCGCGGCGGAAAGGCGGACCGCGGTCAGGGTGGCCGGGCAGGCCAGTTCGCCCCACATCGCGTGACGGTTCATCTCTTCGAGCGCGGGCTTCACGCCGGCGATGCCCAAGTCATCGAAGCCGCCCATCACCTGTGCGAGGGCCTTCGGTCTGACATCCTCGGGAAGTTCGAGGACTTCTCCCAGACGGTCGGCCGTGGCCGGATAGCCGAGACGAAGTTGCATCCAATCGCTGGCTAGCTTGCCACGGATCGCGGGATCGGTCTCGGTCGCGAAGATCACCGCGGGATCGCCGCCGGCATTCTTCACGACGTTGTAGGTATAGCCCAAGATCACGCCTTCCCGCCCCTGGCCTTCGCGATACCAAGTCCCGAGCGCCTCGCGGATCGACTTCAGGATCTCCGGATTACCGGCACCACGCTGGGAGAGATCACGCATTGCCCACTTGCGCTCCTTCTCGGTGATTCCCGGCAGCGCGGCGAAGATCGGCTGATATTTTCCGGCGTCGTAGAGCGCGTGATACCAGCGACCGAAGATCTCCCCACGATGCGAACCGAAACGGCCCTCGTTGATCCACGCCAGGACCTGCTCCTGCTGGCGAAGGATCTCGTCGCCGAGGCCCTCGATCCCGGCACCGATCATTGCGGGGGAAGCATCCGGCCCCCAGAGCAGATCGAGGACGGCACCGAGATCGTGCTTCATCCAGTCCGCGAGCAAACGCTTGCGGGCGAGTTCGAAGTCCGCACGAGAGAGATCCGAATCCAGCAGCTTCTGCCAGAGCCGGGCATGCGCGGTCCGCTCACTCCCGCGGCCCGGGCTTCTCCTCGCCGCGACGTCATCCGTGCCGACGATCCCAGGCGTAGGAGCCACGGCGACTTCATCGGCATGCCGGCGGGCGAGCAGGAAGGCTGCCACATGGCTGGCCACCAGCACTGCGAACCACGTGAAGGTCCGTCCCTTCATCGCCGGCCTCCTTCCAAAGACTGCTTCAGGCGCTCCTTGAGGGGACCCGCAGGCAGGCGCTCCACCGCAGTCATGCAGCCACGGGGATCCTCCTGATTCCAAATGCGGTAACTTTCCTTCAGGTTCCCAAGCATCCCGCTGGCTTCCTGCTCCTCCGGGCTCATGCCTTCGGTAGCGCGCCAGACTGCCTCCGGGGAGATTTTCATCAGTTGCAGATCGATGTTCCAGCGGCTGGGGTGAGGTCTGGCTTTCTGGACCACCGCCTGCCAATCCGGCTCTTCCGCCTTGATCCACTCGATCGCGGCGTCCGGATTCATCGGGTAGAGCCGGTTGAAGAGGAGTTCCCGCATTTGGGCGTCCACGTCCTGCGGATTGCCCAGCGCAGTCCGCAGGCTTTGCATGATCGTCGCGCCATCGAGACGTTGGTCGGCGAAGTCCTCGCACCAGTTTTCAAACTCGGGGACTCCATTCTCCAAGCTCACATCCCCGGTCTCAAGACGGCTCGAGTTCCCGAACTGGCCCGCGCGAATCCGATCCGCCAAGGTCAGGCTCTCCGCCTCGCGCTTCTTCGCCCTATCCGCTTCGGCAATCGCCCAATATTTTTCGAAGTGAGCGATCGCCTCCTCGGAGAAGCCCGCGGCAGCCGCCGCGTCTAACAAAGCGTCAGCCCCCTCGCAACGGCTCAGCGAGCCGAGATACTCGCGCGCGCCACGCTCATCCAACATCGCGCGGATGGCGGGCAACTTCTCCTGAAGCCCGTCGAGCGAGCGGGTGCCGAAATGGAGCACGTTGAAAGCATCCCCGGACCGGCTCATCGCGCTCGCGAGGGCGAAGACTTCTGTCTGGCCTTTCTCCACCGCAGCCCTGGTAGCGATATCGAGCACCACAGGCGTCGCCTCGGAAACGCTGGTGACAAGGCGGTTCACTTCTTCGTGGCCATGGCTGGCCAGATAGCGGCGGATGCCCTCGCTGCAGCGCCCGTCGCGGGCCTCAGGGGCGCTCACGCTGAAGCGCAGCGCGGCGAGAGGATCGAGTTCCATCCAGCGGCAGAAGGCGGCGGTCGCCTCAAGCGAGCCGGGCTTCGAACCGGGCTTCGAGGCGAGGGCTTCCAAGTCGGCATCCCCCGGCAATGCCAGCAGCGCGGCATCCATCTGGTCTTTCCAAGACACGACCGGGGGTGGCGCGGGCTTCGCCGGCTCCGGTTCGAGCAGCTTGGCGAGATCGAGCGGCCCGTCTTCGCGCACCGGCGATGCCGCCGCCGGGGAGGGCTGGGCCCTGGAATCCCCCGCCATGCCCCACCACACGGCTAAGCCGTGGGTGACGATGAGGAGGAGGATCAGGGCGAGGCGGCGCATGGCAATGCAGTGTCAGGGATTTAAAACCACGGAGGGAGGGGAATGGATGTGAATTCTCCGGAAAATCTGGTCGGAAGGGTTTCCGGGGGATGGGCGGATCCGAGTATTCGGTCGATATCCGCTTTATTCGATCTCGTGCCGCGCACACAGCAGGGATTTGACGCACGGATCCTTCCCATGCATGATTCGTGCATGGCGACCAAGACGATTACCTTGGAGCTGGACGCCTACGAAAAGCTCCGCGAAGCGAAGAAACCCGGCGAATCTTTCTCCGCCGTGGTGAGACGACTTCGTTTTGACGAGCCCGGGCCGACGGGAACCGAACTGCTAGCCTATTTCTCGGCTCAAGGTACGGGTGCCTCCGCGGCCTATTTGGAATCGTTGGAGAAAGCCCTACAACATGATCCTCCCCCAGACGATCCATGGCGCTGATTCTCGATTCGAATTTCGTCATCACTTTGGATCGCGACCGTCGCCGCAAATCGCCGGGATCGGCCCATGCCTTCTTGAAGAGTCATGCGAATGAGCACTTCCAGATCACTTTTACCATCGCCGGAGAACTTGCCTGCGGTCGTTCCGTCTCGGCACAAGCCGATTGGGAGGTCTTGTGCAGGCCTTTCGCGGTCATCCCGTGGAGTCCCGAGATATCCTGGGCTTATGGCGAAATCTTCCGCCATTTGCAGGTGAATGGGAAAATGATCGGCACCAACGATCTGTGGATCGCTGCGACGGCACTCGTTCATTCGCTGCCGGTGGTGACCAACAATGTGAGCGAGTTTCGACGAGTGCCCGGACTCAGCGTGATCTCCTATTGAGTCCCGGAATGCTCTACTCCCGCTGGCTGGAAACCCTGGGCAATCATCGCGACCGGATCGCGGTGATCGATGGCGCGGACACCTGGACCTTCGGTGATCTGGCGGACCGCTTGGAGAAGATGACGCGGGCGCACGAACCTGTGCTGGCCAGCGGCGGGGTGCCGGAGGTGGCGGTGGCGGTCCTGCGCGGATGGCGCGACAGCCAGCCGGTGCTGCCGCTGGAGAAGGATGCGGCAGAGCCGGAGTTGCCCGCGGCGATGCCTGCGGGCACTGCGCATCTCAAGCTCACGCCGGGCATCGCCGGGAAGCCGCGGGCGGTCTTCTTCACCGCGGAGCAAATCGCGGCGGATGGCGACCGATTGGTAGCAGCGATGGGCCTGAGCCACGCAGTGCCGAATCTGGCGGCGGTCTCGGTCACGCATTCGTACGGCTTTTCCAGTATCATGCTGCCGCTGCTGCTCCACGGGGTGCCGGTGCATGCGGTGGAAGTCCCCTTCCCGCGCGTGGTCGCGGAGGCCTTCGCCGCGCATGATCGACTGGTGGTGCCGGCGGTGCCATCGATCTGGCGGGCCTGGCATCGCTCCGGGATTCTGGTGGGGGCGCCGATCGCGCTGGCGGTCTCGGCAGGCGCGCCGCTATCGCTGGAATTGGAGACGGCGGTCTTCGGGAGCTGCGGGCTGAAGCTGCACAATTTCTACGGGGCCAGCGAGTGTGGCGGGATTTCCTTCGATGCCACAAGCGTGCCGCGCGCTTGTGCGAGCGACCTCGGATCGCCACTGGACGGGGTGACCGTGAACGTTCACGAGTCCGGGCGATTCCTGGTGGCCAGCAGTGCCGTGGCGAGCGGCTACACGGAGACGCGGGACGGCGAAATTCTCGGAGAAGGATGCTTCCTCACGCAGGACTATGGGAGCATTTCAGAGGGCAGGCTGGCGCTGGGCAGCAGCGGCGCGGAATCGATCAATGTGGCGGGTCGGAAGATCGGGCCGGCGAAGGTCGAGGCAGTCCTGATGGCGACCGGGCTGGTGCTGCGGGCAAGGGTCTTCGGGGTCCCGGCGCAGGATCCGGAACGGGTCGAGGAGATCACCGCGCTGGTCGAGTTGAAGGGCGGCTCGCTGGAGGAACTGCGCCAGGCGGTGCTGGCGAAGCTCGCGGGCTGGGAGTGTCCACGGCATTGGGTGAGCGATGCGGAGGAGCCGCTGTGGAAGATGAGCAGGGCGGAACTGAAGGCGCGGTTCGGGAGGTAGGGACTGCCAGATTCACTGCCCGCTCAGCATGATCTTCGCGCTGGCGAGGCTGCGGTCGCCGACCGTGACCTCGCCGGAAATCTGGATCATCCCGCCGAGGCGGCCTTCCACCTCGGCGCGGATCGTGAGGGTCTCACCCGGACGGGCGGCACCGAGGATCTTCGCTCCGCGCACGCCGGTGAGCAGAAGGTTTCCGAGCGGCGGGATCTCCGGGTCGCTCTGGGCCACGACGCCGCCGAGCTGGGCGATCGCTTCGATCAGGATCACGCCGGGCATCAGCGGATCCCCCGGGAAATGGCCGGCGAGGAAGCCTTCATCGCCCCGCACGAGGTAGCGGGCGCTCGCGGATTTGCCGGGATTGAGGGTATCGAGGGAGTCCACAAAGCGGAATTCCGGGCCGTGGGGTAGCGCGGCGAGGGGATCGGTCATGGCCCCGATCCATCCCGGGCCAAGCCGTTCTGGCAAGGCCACATGCGCGATTTTGCAATGTAGATTTGAATCGACCCCGGCGCCCCTAGCCGTTAGAATGACAGCGTCCCTTCCATGCCACCCGCCGAGAGCCAGAGCTTGCGCGCTGCGCCAGCCGTGATTCCCGCCGCGCCGAAACGCGGTTGGCGGGTTCCACTCGATTTGCTGGCGACGCTCGGGGGCTTCGTTTACTGGGCGGTCGTCGGGCTGCTGTTCACGGTGATTTCTCTGCCGTTGATCGTGGTCCTGCCCTGCGCCACGGCCAAGAAGCTGGGCCGCGGGATGCTCCACCGCGCATTCAGGGTCTTCGTGAAATACCTGCGGGTGACCGGCCTGGTGCATGTCGACCTGAGCACGCTGGACGCCCTGAAGGACGAGCACGAGCCGGTGATCATCGCGCCGAACCACACCTCGCTATGGGACGCGGTTTTCGTGATTTCCAAGCTGCCGCAGCCGATCTGCATCATGAAGGAGGCGATCCTGGCGAACCCCTTCCTCGGCGGCGGCGCGCGGCTGGCAGGCTACATTCCGAACGGCTCCTCCCGTAGAATGGTAAAGTCGGCGGCCGAAGCGCTCCAAGGCGGCGGGCAACTCCTGCTTTTCCCGGAAGGGACACGGACCAAGCATGACGCGCGCTGGATCAATCCCCTCCGCGGCGGCTGCGCCTTGATCGCCAAGCACTCGGGCGCGGCGGTGCGTCCGGTCTTCATCCGCAGCAATACCCGCTTCCTCGAAAAGGGCTGGCCGCTGTGGAAACGCCCGGAACTCCCGATCCGCCTGAGCTTCGAGCTCGGCGAACCGGTGCGGATCCAAGCGGGCGAGACTGCCCACGAATTCACCACGCGGCTGGAGGAGGTGTACGCCCGGAATCTCTCCCGGGCCCACAAGCTGCGGCGTCAGGTGGCGGAGCCGGGCTAAATGACCAATTCCGCCGCCGTTCGCTTCGCAAGACCTCTGCGGACGATCCGGACAAAGAGCGCTGCGATCGGCCCTCCGAAGGCGAACAGGATCAAGGAACCTAAAAGGTTAAACGACCCCCCGGTCATGGCCAAACCGGCAATCACACAGGCCAAAGCAGCCGTGAACAGAGCCACCGGGTAGTTCACGGCGTCGAACCAAGTCGCGATCAAGTAGCCGGGCAATCCCACCCCCAGCAGGGCGGCATAGGCGATCGGCAGGCCATACCCGGCATAGAGGAAGACAAAGATGACGGCTTCTTTTGGCGCTCCCTGCAAAACGCATAGCGGGACCGCGATGAGCGAACTAATGGGGATAATCACCAAGGGCGCGAGCAGGCCGGCCTTGATCACTGGATGGAGCCCCCGTGCCACGGGAAAACCATGAACCCGAATCGGAAATCGTCAAAGCTTTCGCCGCAGCGTCGGAAGGGGTCGGCTTGACGTTTTCGCATATTGATGCGAAGATGCGCGGGTGAGAACGACATTGGATTTACCTGACCCCGTTTTCCGCGACCTGAAGACCAAGGCAGCACGGGATGGAGTGACGCTGAAGGAGCTTGTTAAAAGATTTGTGGAGAAGGGCTTATACGAGAAGCCAGTGGAAAAGGTAGTGGTAAGGAGTCCGCTGCCGGAGCCTCTGCGGAGAGAAGGAAGAGCCCTGATGCCAGCCCTCACCAATGCCGAGATCGAAGAAATCTTCTTCAGGGAAGATTTGGAGCGAAGCGGATATGACCTGTCGGCGGTCAAAGGAAGCCTCTTCGGAGACACTCCTTGAGGATGATAGATCTCCCCGATGTAAATGTCTGGGTGGCCTTGTCCTACGACGGCCACCCTCACCATTCACGTGCCCAAACTTACTGGCAAAGCGAACGCGCCGAGCAGGCCGCATTCTGTAGCGCCACTATGATGGGAATGTTGAGAATCCTAACGCTAAACGGGCCAATGGACGGCAGACCTTTTACGCCGCGAAGAGTTTCTGAGAAATATAGCCAACTTTCGCTGCTTTCAGACGTCGGTTTCATTCCCGATTCATCCACTGTCCGATCGCGCATCGGATCTTGGGCTATGGAGCCCTTCTTCACCGGCAAGCTCTGGACCGACGCTTGGATCGCCGCGCTGGCGATGGAGAACGGCTGCCGGGTGGTCTCTTTCGACTCGGATTTCGGCAAGTTCCCGGGCCTCCAGTTCCTGCACTTGGCACCCTGAGGAAAATACCATCCGGATTCCGCTTGTGAGTCGGCCCGGCCCTCCCCTACCGTCCGCGCGCCGCACGGGCCGCCTACCCGGCGCGCCTGTCCCGTGCCCATGAAAGCCATACTCGCCCTTGAAGACGGCCGCCTTTTCGAAGGCCGTGCCTTCGGAGCCTCCGGAACCACCACCGGGGAAATTTGCTTCAATACCTCGATGACCGGGTACCAGGAGGTCATCACCGATCCCTCCTACCGCGGCCAGATCGTCGCGATGACCTACCCGCAGATCGGGAACTACGGGATCAACCCGGAGGACGCCGAATCCGCCGGCCCGCACGTCCGCGGCTTCGTCATCGGCGAGCTGTCGCCGGTCGCCTCGAACTGGCGCTCGCGGATGTCCCTGCCGGATTACTTCACGGAGCACGGCGTGGTCGGCATCGAACACGTCGATACCCGCGCGCTGACCAAGCACCTGCGTTCCCGCGGGGCGATGCGTGCCTGCCTGACCACCGAACTCGATTCGGAGGCCGCGATCAAGACGGCCCTGGCGTCCCCCTCGATGGAAGGCATGGACTACGTCCACGAAGTCTCCACCGAAAAAGGCTACGAGTGGCTGGACGATTCGCGCCGCTTCGCGCTGCCGAATGCCTCCGCCAACCAGCTTGAGACCTATCTCGAGCTGCCGCCGGTGCGGCACCGCATCGTCGCCTTCGATTTCGGGATCAAGTGGAATATCCTGCGCCGCCTGCGCCAGGCGGGCTTCGAGGTCGACGTGGTAAATTCCCGCGCCTCCGCCGAGTCCGTGCTGGCGAAGAATCCGGACGGCATCTTCCTCTCGAACGGCCCCGGCGACCCGGCGGCACTCGGCTACATCCACGAGGAGATCAAGAAGCTGATCGGCAAGAAGCCGGTCTTCGGCATCTGCCTGGGCAATCAGATCCTCGGCCACGTCTTCGGCGGCACCACCTACAAGCTGAAGTTCGGCCACCGCGGCGGGAACCAGCCGGTGAAGGACCTGCGCAGCGGCCGGATCTCGATCACCGCCCAGAACCACGGCTTCGCGGTCGATCCCGATTCGCTGCCATCCAACGTTGAGGTGACCCACCTGAATCTCAACGACGACACCGTGGAAGGCATCCGCCACAAGGAGATGCCGGTCTTCTCCGTCCAGTATCACCCGGAAGCCGCCCCCGGCCCGCACGACGCGAGCTACTTCTTCGAGGAGTTCGCGGCGTTGATCGACCAGACGAAATAAGCCCAGTGAGCGAAATCATCCGCGACCCCGAGACCATGGGTGGAATACCCGTGTTTCGTGGCACCCGGGTGCCAGCATCGACGCTCTTTGACTATCTGGCCGGCGGCAGTCCCTTGGCCGAGTTTCTCGATGACTTTCCCTCGGTCAGTCATGAGCAGGCGCTCGCTGCATTGAATGAGGCGCGGCATGCCTTGATCCCCGAGACCGACGATTCCTGATTCCCTTTCACACGCTTCCATTCGCGGTTAAAAAATAATGAACACCATCGTCAGCGGTCTCCAGTGGGGAGACGAAGGAAAAGGCAAGATCGTCGATTACCTCACCGAATCCGCGGACGTCGTCGTGCGCGGTCAGGGCGGGAACAATGCGGGGCATACGGTGATCGCGAAGGGGGTGCGCTACATCCTCAACCTGCTGCCTTCCGGGATCCTGTGGGATGGCAAGGTCAACGTGATCGGCAACGGCGTGGTCGTGGACCCCGTGGGCCTGCTCGCGGAGATCGAGCGGGTGGAGGCGCAGGGCGTTTCCATCACGCCGGAGAAGCTGCTGATTTCGGACCGCGCACACGTGGTCCTGCCGCTGCACAAGGAACTGGATGCCGCCCGCGAGGCCGCCCTGGGCGACCGCAAGATCGGCACCACCAAGCGCGGCATCGGCCCGACCTATGCGGACAAGATCAACCGCTGCGGCCTGCGCATCGCGGACCTGCTGGATGAGCCTTACTTCCGCGAGATGGTCGGCCACCGCACCGCCGAGGCGAATGAAGTGCTGGAGAAATTCGGCCTGCCGACCTTCGATGCCACGCAGCAGGCGGACGAGGTCTTGGCGGCCTTCGCCCGGCTCCGCCCGCACGTCGCGAATACCATCGCGGTACTTCACAAGGCATGGAAGGCCGGCAAGACGATCCTCTTCGAAGGTGCCCAGGGCACGCTGCTCGATGTCGATTTCGGGACCTATCCCTTCGTTACTTCTTCGAACACGACCTCCGGCGGCTCCTGCACCGGTACCGGCCTGCCGCCAACGGCGATCCAGCAAGTGATCGGCGTCTGCAAGGCCTACACGACCCGCGTCGGCTCCGGTCCCTTCCCGACGGTGGATGAAGGCTTGTCCGAATACCTGCATGGTCTCGGCCGCGAATTCGGGGTCGTCTCCGGCCGCCCGCGCGGCTGCGGCTGGCTGGATGCGGTGCTCCTGCGCCACGGCTGCATGGTCAATGGCGTGACCGGACTCGCGGTAACCAATGTCGACGGACTCGACAACTACGAGACCCTCCGTATTTGCACCGGCTACGACATCGATGGCACAATCCACGAATTGCCACCGGCCGACCGCCACGCCTGGGACCGCGCCGTCCCGGTTTACGAGGAACTCCCGGGCTGGCAGCAGGACACCACCGCCAGCACCGCCTACTCGGATCTCCCGAAAAACGCGCAGGCCTACCTGAAGCGCCTCAGCGAACTCTGCGACACGCCGGTGAAATTCGTGGGCGTCGGCCCGGACCGCGCCCAGACTCTGGTCGCTTGAAAAAATAGCCGCAGGATCGTCACCGAAATTTCGCGCGGTCCTGCTCCGTTTTTCAGGAAAGGCTCACCGGAGTTTCATTCACTGGCTCTGAACTTGGCCCCGTTCATGTTTAGTTCCCCCGCCCCGCTACCACTCCCCACGATGTCCTCCACCTCCGACGTCCCGAACCACATCGCCATCATCATGGATGGCAATGGACGCTGGGCGAAGGAACGCGGCCTGCCGCGCCGCGAGGGCCACCGCGCCGGCGCGGAATCGGTGCGGGAGTGCGTCGAGGCCTGCAAGGAGCTCGGCGTGAAATACCTCACGCTCTACGCCTTCTCCTCCGAGAACTGGAACCGCCCCGCCGCGGAAGTCATCGCCCTGATGACCCTGCTCGAGCGCTTCCTGGAGGAAAAGGCGGAGGAGATGATGAAGCAGAACGTCCGGCTCACCGCCATCGGCCACCTCGACCGCCTGCCGGAAAAGACCCGCCGCAAGCTCGACAAGGCGATCCAGCGCACCTCCGGCAATACCTCGCTGACGCTGGTACCAGCCCTCTCGTACGGCGCGCGGGAGGAGATCGTCGAGGCTGCCCGCTCGCTCGCCACCGATGCCGCGGCCGGCCGGCTCGATCCCGCGAAGATCGACATCGCGACCTTCGCCTCCCGCCTCTACACCGCGGATATCCCGGATCCCGACCTGCTCGTCCGCACCTCCGGCGAACTGCGCGTTTCGAATTTCCTGCTCTGGCAGATCAGCTACTCGGAGATCGTCATCTTCAAGAAATTCTGGCCCGATTTCCGTCAGGCGGATCTCTTCGAAGCGGCGCAGGAGTATGCGAGGCGGCATCGCAGGTTCGGGGGATTGTAAGGGTGTCGGGATTCGACAGCCGCGGCGCTTCAAGGACGGCTCTACCGCTGGGAGCGCGGAGCCACCGGCCCGCAGAGAGGTCCAAGCGGTTCCGGTTGTGGGGAACGCACGCAGTGAAGCGATGGCGGTATCTATACGCATCGCGTGAACTGCCGGGGCGACAAGGGATTGTTCTGCGGGCCAGTGGCTCCGCGCTCCCAGGGGAAGAGCCGTCCGTGCCACCGGCATGAGCCCGTGACGCCCGTGCTTTTTCCCAAAGCTCTGCAAATAATTGTCCACGCCTCCCTCCGGCCCGGTGTTCTACTCTGAAAACACCCATGAAGGACACCGACGGCCAGCTCCTCCAATCGTTCGCGACCGATCGCGACGAGGATGCCTTCCGTCTGCTCGCGAAGCGCCATCTCGGCCTGGTCTTCCACACCGCCCTGCGCCGCACCGGGAACCGACCGCTGGCCGAGGAGATCTGCCAGAACGTCCTGCTGGCCATGGCCCGGAAGTCCGGCACGCTGGCCAAGGAACCCGGGTGCCTGCCCGGCTGGCTCCACCGCGCCACCCTCTACGAAGCCTCCAAAGCCATGCGTGCGGAATCCTCCTACCAGCGGCGCAAACAGCAGGGCCAGGATGAAACCGCTGCCGATGCCGACGCCAATTTCACCGACCCCGCATGGTGCGAGGCGCTGCCCCATCTCGACCTCGCGCTGGACAAGCTGCCCGAGGCCGACCGCCGCATCATCCTGCTGCATTACTTCGAGGGCCATCCCTTCCCCCGCATCGCGGAGCGCCTGGGCAAGAACCTGACCGCGATCCAGAAGCAATCGCAGCGCGCGCTCGAAAAGCTTTCCCGCATCCTGCGCACGAAGGGCATCGCCCTCTCCGTGACCGCGCTCGGAGCGGGACTCGCGACCCAGACCGCGAAAGCCGTCCCGGAGGCGCTTGTCCACTCCGCCAGCAGCTTCGCCATCGCAGGTTCAACCACTCCCTTCGCCTTCTCCCTCACCGCCATGCTCGCGTCGAAATCCAAAGTCATCGTCCCGCTCGCGCTGCTGCTGCTCGCCTCGCCTCTGGTGCTCCAGCAGTTCGCCATCGCCGGGGAGAGGACCCGCCTCCAATCGCTCCGCGACTCCCTCGTCCTCTCTAACAAGACTTCCGGATCCGGTGATTCCCGCAACGCCCTGCACGCCTCGACCGCCACCACTTCCGGCAGCCTCGACATCATGGTACTGGCGAAGGAGCAGGCGGACGCCGAGCGGATCGGCGGTGAAACCCAACGCCGCTTTTATGCCAAGTTGAAGGCACTGGACAAGGACACGCTCGCCAGCCTGATCCGCAAGACCGGAGCCGCGCCCCTGGGCAAGGAGAAGAAGGTCCATCTGACCGGAGCCTTGCTCGCCACGATTTCCGAGAGCGATCCCGGGCTCGGCGTAGCGGCCGCGGTGGCGGGTCTGCCGGAGGGTCCTGTGCTGGCGGATATCATCTTCGAGACCGGCGTGGATACCACACTCTCCGGGTGGGCTGGGAAGGATCCCGCAGCCGCCATAGCCTGGTTCCGCGGCGCGAAAGATCTACCCAAGCTCAACTCCCGCCCCTCCAATTTTACCGGCCTTGACTCGCCTAACGGGCGGGAACGCCTGGAAACTTATCTCGTACATGGCTTGATCATTTCCACTGCGTCTCATGCGGCGTCCTATTTGGGAGATCTGCCCGAAGCCGAGCGCTTGCAATTGATCGAAAAAACCATTCAAAATTTGTGCCTCGCCAATATGCGCGATGCGCTTCCGGGCGATTGGTTGGCCCCCTACTTGCAGATCGTGCGCGATATCGTCCCGAGGGAAGAACAGGAACAAATGGTCGCCAAGCTCGGGTCGGGCACCGACTGGAAAAGTCTGACGCAAGTGCTGGCGGGTGCCGGGGCGAGTCCAACGGAAACGGCAACCCTCGCCCGGTCGGTGGTCCAGATGGAGTTCGGCCGGTCGCGCATGAATCGCTGGCACTACGGCAATCCGGTCCCCTTGGACCCCGGCATCATCGGATGTCTTGAGGAACTCGTTCCGGGCCGCGGGCAGGAAATCATTGCCGAGGCCCGAACCGCCGCCGATCGGGCCGGCTTTCAAGAGGCCGCCGATCTGTTGACCAAGGTGCGCGCCGGATCCGCCCTACCCGAGTCGCATGTATTCTGGATGCTTACCGGGCAGACCGATCTCTCCAGCCACTTCGCCGAAGCCCTCGAGCTTGCGGGCCGGATCGAGAATCCCGAACTCAGGCAAGAGACCATCAATCGCCTGAACGCCAAGGCCAAAGTCTATTCTGCTCCGTGACAGCCAAGCACTTCATCATTCCGGTCGCGGCAGTTGCCTTGGCCTGTGGCACGGCCATTTACCAGCACCGGACACTCGCCGCGCTGAAGGAGGAGACCCGCTCCCTGGAGAGGTCGTCCGCGAACCCGCAGTCGACAGCTCGATCGGTGCCGCCTCCGGCAGCAGATCCGCCGCTGAGCCGCGAGGAAAGCACAGCCCTGTTCCCGGAGGCCGAGGCGGCCTTCCTCGCCATCGCTCGCTCCGACGACTATACTCAGGATAAACGGGAGCGGTTCTTCCTCGCCACCCGGATGTGGGAAGTCTCAAGCCTCGTTCGTTTGATCGAGGCACTGAAGAAGCACCCCGATCTCCCGCCGCAATACAGGCAGGACTTCGAGATCTTTTTTGCTTCCCTCCTGATGCAGGAGCAGCCGGCGAAGGCAATCGCGCTGATGCAAGACATGCCCGGGCTGGCCTCTAACGGGAACCTGCTTTCTTCCGCCTTCGGGCAATGGCTGGCCGAAGATCCCGCGACCGCCGCGCGATGGTTCGAGACGGAACTCGGCAAGGACAATCCCTTGACGGCCGATTCCAATCTCCGGCGGCAGGCCATCCAGGCCCTGTTCCGTGCGGACCCGGATCGCGGCGTGGATCTCGCACTCTCCATCCTGCCCGCCGTCCCGGATGCGAAGGAGATCAACAAGCTGGCGGCGGAGACCGTCGTCACGCTGGCCGACGAACGCGAGCACGCCAGCTACCTCGCCGCCCTACGCCGCGCCGCGGAAAAGTCTCCCGGCAATCCCCTGCTGGAAAAGATCCGCGCCGCCTACCTCAACGAGCTTCCCGCAAAGCTCAAGGTCTGGAGCTTCAACGATGTCACGGCATTGGTGGATGGCGAATTGAGCGCCACGGAAAAACTCGAGACCGCGCGCAATCTGTCGACCTTTTCGGAACTCGATGTTCCGGAGAAGTGGGCGGACTGGTTTGCCAAGATCGGCGGCAGCTTGGACGAGACGCACCCGGCCAGGAAATATCTGCAGTCATGGTCGCTCGTGGACTATCGCGCCGTCGGCCGGTGGCTGGACCAGTATCCGGCCGGCGAGGTGAAGAACGAGCTCGTCCGCGAGCACGCCGGCCGCATCCGCGATGCCGCTCCCGAAGAGGCCGCCCGCCGCGCCGCGACCTTGCCCGCCAGCCCGCAGCGCGAGGAGCTCTTCAAGGCGATCTACACCTCATGGCAAGCGAAGGATCCGGAGGCTTCGGAACGCTTCGCGGTGGATAATGGCCTGGCGGAGTAGCGGAACGGCTGCGGCGTTCCGGCTGGGGGAATCCACCCCGGAAGACTCCGGGCGCTCCATGACAGGACTCCCGCCACCGGAGCGCCGCAGCCGTTCCGCTACCCACATGCCAAGGTGCGGGGCTAACGCGTCAGCGCCTGGGAGCGCGGAGGCACTGCCCCGCCGATGGCCACGGCTAATGGGACTCGATGCGGAAGAAGGCGGCGTTGTCCGGTGAAGAGAACTGGAACTCCAGCTTGCCCGCGCCGTTGATGGTGGTGGCGGTGCCGGCACCGTTCATCGGGAAGGCGAGGAAGGGTGCGGTGAGGTTGGGTGACTTCTGCACACCCATGGTGAGCTTGAACTTGCCGGTGCCCGGATCCTTCGCCAGCAGCGGCACGCCGATGTTGAGGACCTGCACCTGCGAAAGGCTGTAGAGGCTGTAGGTGTTCGGCGAGCTGATCACATCGTTCCGCCCGGTCGTGCCCGCCGCTCGCTTTCAGGACCTATCTGATGGAGCGAATCTTTCCGGAGAAACGGACGGAAGGCGGTCTTGCCAATGCCTGGCATCGCCCCCATTCTTCTACCACCGCGAGGAGGCCGCCGATGAATATGCCACACCTCCACCGCTGGCACCTCTCCTTCGTGGTTCGGAGATGGCGGCATCTCTTCTGGGTCCTGCCGCTTCTGGCACTGCTGATCGGGACCGCTCTGGAGTGGAAAGAATACCGCAAGCGTTTCCAGACGATCGGAGTCATGCAATTGCACCCCGAGTGGCTGGCAGGTTCTGCATCTTCGTCGGGCGCAGGCCTCCGTGGATTTCGCGAGCTCGCGCTTTCGGATGAAGTCTTGGGAACCGTAGTATCCGACGCCAACTTGCTTTCCGGCTCGGAAACGAAAGAAGAGAGCATCGCAGAAATCCGTCCGCTGATCATGGTCGACCCGGTTTCCGGAACTCCGCTCGCCGAGATCAGGATCAAAGGGAAGAAGACCTCCCGCACGGACCAGATCTGCAAGGCGTTGATCCGCGATCTTGCCAAGCGGGCCGGAGAGATCGATCTCGCCGCCCACGAGAAGGCGTATCAAAAGGTCAAAGAGCGCCGCGCCGAGCTGATCCGGGCCGTGCACGAAAAAAAGGCGGAGATCCTCGGATCAACTCCGGACCCCGCCGGTAGCCCGACCGATCGAACCGCGGCAGCCGACCGATCTCAGCTCAAGCAGATCCACGCGGAATTTGAGCAGGTAAGTCTCGAGTTGATTGAGAAGCAGGCTCCGCTCCTACCCGGTGGTCGGGACTACATCCGGGAGCTGCCGCAGGCCGCGCCCAAATGGTTGAAGCGTGACTTTCTAGGGATCGCCACCCGGGGGGTCCTGTGGATCGGCTGGAGCATCGTGGCCGCATTGGCGCTGGCTTACGTTCTGGAACGGCTGCTTCCCGGCCGGCGGCGAGCCATCGATGAAACACAGGAATCTCCGGACCCATGAGCGATCCTCACCATCGCCGCTGGCAACTTTCCTTCGTGGTGATGCGCTGGAGGCAGCTCTTCTGGCTCTTGCCGCTCGCCGCATTGCTGATCGGGACGGCAGTCGAGTGGCGGAAATACCTCAAGCGCGATCAGGCGACTGGTGTTTTTCAGAACAACGCCCGGAACGGGTGGCCAAGCCTTGAAAAGATTCGAGATATTATTCTCTCCGATGAAGTCCTCGGAGCGGCAAGCATCGACGCCTTCCTGCTCGGCGACTGGGGCACGAAAGAGGAGTGTATCGGCAGGCTGCGGCCGATGATCGAGGTCGAGCCCATTCCAAGAACCACGCTGGTTGAAATCACGGTCAAAGGCAGAAAGACCTTCCGCACCGTCGCCATTTGCGACGCCTTGATGGATCGCTCCGCTAAACACGCTCGGGAGCTGCAGGACCGGATGTTCTTCGACGCGGTAAAGCCAAGGGAGGCAAAGGTGGATGAGCTCGGAGCGGCGATTCACGCCAAGCAGGTTGAAATCGCCAGATCCTCCGCCAGTGTCGAATGGCAACTGCAAGCGACACGGGAGCTCACCGAAATGGAAGCGGAACGGCAGAACATTCTCAATTCCTTGATGACAGTGACAGGGTGCGTGTTGACCGAAGAGCCCTTGATCATCCACGAGCGACCGATTCCTGTAAGAGCCCACTCCTGGCGGGATTTCGTCGGACCGGCGACTTGGATCGCCGCCGCCGTCTGTATTGCCATGATGGCGGCAGTGAGTTCCGCCTATCTCTTGGAGCTATTTTTCCCTCGGGCGCATAAGCAGCGTCTGCTTGCCGCTTTCCCGCCGATTTGACGTCTCGCCCCGGCCTTTTGCATGTCCCGGAAAACTGCGGAATCGAGAGCCCTTCGTGCGGAATGAACGCTTCGAGATCCGGCAAAACCCATGAATCCCCTTCATGGCATGCGCAAATACCCTGACATAGCCTCTGCTTGCGCTTGTCAGAAGCGGCGCGCATGGTTGCCCTTGCAGCAACCCATGGCCGAAGCCCCTCCGGAACAGACGATTCTGATCGTCGATCAAGACCACGACTTTCTCGAGTGGGCGACGAAGCATTTGACGGCACAAGGTGTTAGAATCTTGCGCTGCGATAATGCGGACAACGCCGTGAAGGTGGTCGAGAAAACCACCGTCGATCTGGTGGTGGCGGATATCCAGCTCCAGCCCTTCGATGGCTTGGAGCTGCTGTCGCGGATCCGCCAGATTTCACCGGGCACCCTGGTGATCCTGACCGCGGGCTTCCCGAGCACCGGCCAGGTGATCGAGGCGACCCAGCGCGGCGCGCACGACGTGATGGGCAAGGAGGCCCTGCCCTTCGAGCTGCGTCCGGTGGTGGAGAGCGCGCTCCAGACCGCCGACGACCGCCGCTCCGCCCACCAGCCCGCGGCCGAGATGCCGATGCTCGATGGCCGGGTGAAGATCATCGGCGTCTCGCGCGCCTTGCAGGATGTTTTCAAGATCGTCGGCCGCGTCGCCCGCTCGGATGCGCCGGTTCTGGTCACCGGCGAGAGCGGCACCGGCAAGGAACTCGTCGCCAAGGCGATCCACGAATACTCGCCGCGCCGCCAGCAAGAGCTGATCGCGATCAACTGCGGCGCGATCCCCGAGAACCTTTTGGAGAGCGAGCTCTTCGGCCACGAGAAGGGCTCCTTCACCGGTGCCATCGCGCGCCGCGCGGGCCGCTTCGAGCAGGCCGATGGCGGCACGCTCTTCCTCGATGAGATCGGGGACATGCCGCTGTCCGTGCAGGTCAAGCTGCTGCGCGTGCTGCAGGATGGCAGCTTCTCCCGCGTCGGCTCGAACGAGACCTTGAGCGGTGACGTGCGGATCGTCACGGCCACCAACAAGGTGCTTTCCAACGAAGTCGCCGCCGGCCGCTTCCGCGAGGACCTCTACTATCGCCTGAACGTGGTCGAGATCCGCCTGCCCCCGCTGCGCGAGCGCGCCGAGGACATCCCGCTGCTCGCGGAATTTTTCCTGCAACGCATCACGCGCAAGAACGGCATGGCGCGCATCCGCCTCTCCGCGGAAGCCATCGCCGCGCTGCAGGTGCACCGCTGGCCGGGCAATGTCCGCGAGCTGGAGAATACCATCGCGCGCGCCTGTGCCTTGGCTTCCTCGACCGTCCTGCTGCCCAGCGATATCCCGCTGGCCGCCGCACCGGGCTCGGAGAAGGGCGCGCTGCGGCAATCCCTGACACGGATGCTCGACGCCGTGCCTGCCGGAGAAAATGCCATCGCCTGGTTCACCCGGGAACTCGCCAGCTGCGCCCTCGACCGTCACGACGGGGATTTGAAGGAAGCCGCTTCCGAACTGGGCATCGGGGCCTCGGATCTGAGGAAGATCCTCGCCCCGGGTTCGCAGTCCTTGGCATCGGCAGGGGAGCTGTAAGTAGGCTGCCGTGGCGCTTCAAGGACGGCTCTTCCACTGGGAGCGCGGAGCCACCGGCCCGCAGAAGCTTCCCTCGTTGCCCGGCAATTCACGCGGTGCGCGTGGATACCGCCGTTGCTTCACTGCATGCCTTTCCTGCACCCGACCTCGCTTGGACCACTCTGCGGGCCGGTGGCTCCGCGCCCCCAGCGAAAGAGCTGTCCTTCCTGCAAACTCTTCTCCGCTAGCCATCCTGCCTCTCCCGCGCTAGCCTCGCGGCATGCCCTTCCGCCGCACGGTGACCGTTCTGCCGCTGCTGATCGCGCTTGCCGCGGCGGCCGCTCCGCAGCCGGACACCATCCCCGCTTACAAGGATGGCCTCGATGCCATGGCCGCCCAACTCTGGGACGTGGCGTCGACCCGCTTCGAGGCTGCGCTCGCCACCCCCGATCTCGACGCCGCTGGCCGCCGGACGGTGCTGCTGCGCCTGGCCGAAACCGGCATCCGCGCCGGGGATGCGGAGTCAGCTCTCAAAATCCTGGCGGACCCGGCGCTGGCGGGCGATCCGGACCTGCCCTTCTGGACCTCCCAGGCACTCGCCGCTTCCGGCAAGTTCGCCGAGGCGCTGGCCCTGCTCGACGGGACCACCACCGCCCCCGCTGCGCCACACCGCCGCGAGGCCCTCTTCACCCGCGCCGCGCTCCAGGTCACCTTGGGCGACCCTTCCAGCGCGATCGCAGCCTTGGAAGTCCTCTCCAAGGAGAACGATGCGCCCACCGTCCTGCGGGCCAAGATGGACTGGGCCGCGATCCTTCTCGATCAGGGCAAGCCCGAGCTGGCTCTGGCCAAGCTCCCGCCGCCGGACCCGAAGATGATGTCGCAGGAGAAGGCCCGCTCCGAAATCCTCCGCGCCCGCGCCGAACTCGGAAAAGGCGAATACAAGGCGGCCATCGCCCTCTACTCCGCCGTCCTCCAGAAGAGCGACGATCCCGCATTCCGCCTCTATCGCACCGACGCCGCCGCCGGCCTGGCCCGCGCGCAACTCGCCGCGAAAGATCCCGAGGCGGCGACCGACGGACTGCTCGCCTTCATCGAGCAAGAGCGCGATTCCCCGCGGTTCGGCGAAGTCTTCACCCGCCTGCTCGAGTGCCTGCCGAATCCCCCGACGGTGGACGATATCATCCTGATGCGGCTCCGCGAGTGGTGTCCGCCCCTGCCCCTGGCCATCGCGCCGGCCGGCCTCGCCGAAGGCTCCGGCACGCCCTCCACGAATGCCAGCGCGGCGGTCTGGCCGAGCGCCCTGGCCGCGCCGGACGAACTCGCCACGCAGGCGTTGTTTCATCTGGCGCTCGGCCTGCGTCGCGAGGGCTCGGCCGAATCGAAGGCCGGCGCGCGGCGCTTGCTGGTGCGCCTGCGCACGGAATACCCCGCCCATCCGCTGGCCAGCCGCGCCCTGTTAGAGACGATCCGCTGGGATCTGGAAGACAACCGCAAGCCACAAGCCGCCGCCGCGCTCGCCACGCTGGAAGACAGCGCCGTCGCCCCCTCGATGCGCGCCGGGGCCTCGCTGGCTGCCGCCTCCTCCGCCTTCGCCGGCGGGGACTTCGCGCTCGCTTCCACGGAGCTGGACAAGGCCGCCGCACTGCTCGATGGCGAGGCGCTGCGCAAGGTCACCCTGAATGCCGCCATCACCCGTCTCGCGGCGGGCGATCTGCCGGCCTTCGACACCCTGGCCGGTGCCCGCGGCAAGGACCCGCGGATCGCCGATGACATCGCCCTCGAGCGGGCGCTCTTCCTCACCGCGCAGCGCGATCCCGGTGCCCTCGCCGCGCTCGACAAATTCATCCTCGATCACCCGCAGCACGCACGGCTGGCGGAGGCCCGTCTCGCCGCCGCCCACGCCGCGCTCGATGCCAATCCTCCCGATGTCGCCTTCGCGAAGGCCCAGCTCGGAAGCATTCCCCAAGACCAGACCGCGGCTCTGCCCGCGGCGGACCTCGCCCTGGCCCGCATCCGCATCGCCGTCCGCGAAAAACGCTGGGAGGACGCCGCAGCCCTTGCCGAGACCTTCTTGAAGGACCATCCGGACGATGCCGCTGCCAATGCCGTGCGCTACGAACTCGGCAACGCGCGCTTCGAAAACAAGGACTACAACAAAGCCATGTGGGAGCTGCGGGAGCTGGCGACGAAACACCCGCAAGACCGGCAAGCAGATCCCGCGCTCTTTCTCGCGGCGCGCGCGGCGGCCCTCGGCGGCACCAGCCAGGCCCAGGAGCAAAGCCTCGTGCTCTACGACCGCCTGATCGCGGGGAAGGGCCCGCTCGCGGACGTCGCACGCATCTACAAGGTGCCCGTGCAGATCTCCCTCAAGCGTCTCGATGCCGCGGTGGCGGACTTGCAGCCGTGGTTCCAGGGAATGAAGAAGGGCGATCCGCTACGCGTGACCGCCGGGCTTCTGTTAGGCGATGCGCTCTACGGCAGTGCCGGCAGCGACAGCGCGAAGCTGGAGCGCACCATCGCGCTCTATGAAGATCTGTTAGGCAGTCTGCCCGCCTCCTCGGAAAGCCGCTTCGAAATCGAATTCCGCCGCGGCCTGGCCATCGATCAGCCGAAGACGCCGGAGGCCATCCGCAAGGCCTGCGATGTCTACTACTCGGTGCTTCAAGCCGCCGCGAAATCCCCGCCCGCGAACTGGCACTGGGTGGACCAGTGCGGTGCCCGTGCGCTCTTGCTCCTGGAAAGCCAGCAGGACTGGAAAGGAGCCATCGGCGTGGCGAAAAAGCACGCCCTTCTCGGCAGCCCCGGCGCCAAGGAAGCCGCCGCCCACGCCGCCATCCTCCAGCAGGAGCATTGGGAGTGGTAACCGCAGGAACGGTTCTTTGAGGTAACCGGAAGGATTCCAACGGAAAGCGGCCATTGGCACGGGTTCATACCCCTACCACTTTCGGCCCAATCCGCCACCTCTGCATTGACTCCCCGCCCCCTCCCGCACCTTCTGCGGATGGCATGAAAGACCCATTTCTTCGCGTCTACGTAAATTCCTCACCCTGAAACTTTTTCACCGGAATTTGCCAAGAAATCACCCTCCGGCCCGACTTGCTTGGTGAAATCGGCGGATAAGGGGGTTGAGGACCCGCAACCACCACTGCCGGCTTTCATCACCATCAGTCAGCACGTCATGAAATTCATCATCTTTCCGCTCCTCGGCCTCCTGGGCACCGCCGCGTCGAACGCACAGGTCAAGCCCGGCTCGATCAACCCGCTCCTCTTCGCAGCCACCATCACCACCGAAAAGACTCCAGTCGAACAGAACCTGCCGCAGGGTGCCAAGCGCCGCATCTTCTCCACCACCGCCGTCCGCTTCCTCAACCGCGATATCCTCGAAGCGATGCGCGTCGGCAGCCTGCTCGATGGCTCCATCATCGGCTGGAGCATCGCCCGCGTGGCCGATGCGAATGGCGTGGGCAATATCTACGCGATCAAAACCGGCAAGGCCGCTGTCGCCGTGCCCGCAACCCTGCTGACCCAGCCTGCCGCCCAAGGCACCGCCTCCACTGGCAATGTAATCGTCCCCGCCACCGGCTCGCAGCGCCCGAACCTGATCCGCAAGACCTATGCCACGCTCAACGTCCGCGCGGGCGCAAGCTCGGCCTCCGGCACCCAGACCCTGAAATTCGGCACGGTCAAAGTCGGCAACGCCAACCAGGTCATCGCCACCCAGGTCGATAACTTCACCATCACCGGCAAGAGCAATACCGGCACCGGCATTGTCGCCGGCACCTACCGCACCCAGCGACCGCAGCTGGCAAATCTGATCGTGCTCTTCCCCGGCGCCACGGTGCCCTGAATCGAATTAAGCTTCATCCTCTTCGCCTCGCCGCCTTCCCTCCTCCGGCGGGGCTCCCCCCCCAGCTCACTCCTCGTCCTCATGAAAAGATTGCTTCTCCTTCTCGGTCTCGTCGCATGGGTCGTCGCCATCGTCCTCCTGCCGCCGAAGTCGCGCCCGGATGCCTCCGCCGCTCCAGCCAAGCCCGCCGAGGTGAAAGTGCGGGCACGCAGCCTCCCCCCTCAAAAGACCGCCGCCGCCTCTGCCGCCGCGCAAGCCGCCCTCGCCGATCCCGAACACTTTGAAAACGCCCGCACCCTCATCGATGCCGCGGTCGTCACCTACTCCCCGGAGGGCGTGAAAGCCATCCGCCCCTTCCTTCTCGATCCTGATCCCGAAGTCCGCACCGCCGCCCGCGATGGCATGGTGCAGCTCGGCGAGGGCGACGCGATTCCCCTCCTCCGCGACGCCGCTACCAAGCTCAAGGACCCCGCCGAAATCGCATCCCTTCAAGAGGCCGCCGACCTGCTTGCCCTGCCCGCATGGTCGGACACCGAGGAAGCCGCAACCGTCGCCGCTGACATCCGCGATCA
Source organism: Luteolibacter sp. Populi (assembly GCF_040801775.1). GTDB lineage: Bacteria > Verrucomicrobiota > Verrucomicrobiia > Verrucomicrobiales > Akkermansiaceae > Haloferula. Next base: position 5,350,508 of record NZ_CP161812.1, on the reverse strand, counting down.
GATCGAAGAAGAGTGAAGGAAGCGCGGTCCATCGAGCCTTCGGGAAACTGGCTGGCAGAGCTCCTCGTGCGCTACGAGAAGCCCCTGCTCAAGCACGCCTACGGCCTGTGCTCGGACCGCGAACTCTCACGCGACGCGGTACAGGAGACATTTTTCCGTCTGATCCGCACCCGCGAGAAAGGCATGCCGGAGAATCTCACCGCCTGGCTCTTCACCGTCTGCCGCAATGTCCTGACCGACCATCTGCGCCGCCAGAAGGTCGTGCAATTCGGCTGGGACCTCCCGGACATCGAGGATGATTCGGATCCCCCCATCCTCGCCCTCGCCAAGGGCGAGCGGGAGGAAAAGCTCGCCGCCATGGTCGCCGAACTCCCGGAGCGCGAACGCGAGCTGGTGCGCCTGAAATTCCAGGTCGGCCTCTCCTACAAGGAGATCGAGGAACTCACCGGCATCTCGCAGGGCAATATCGGCTACTTCCTCCACCGCGCCGTAAAGGAACTCAAGGACCGCTGGCAACGCGAAGGAGGTGAGGGATGAGCGACCCCTTCGAAGACTTCCTGGAAGAAGCCCTCGGCACCCCCGATCTCGAGCTCGGCCACGACATGCGCCGCCGCTTGCTCCAAGCCGCCGTGGCGGATGAGAAGACCGGGCCCCTCGACAACGTGATCGCGATGGACCGCGGCGATCCGGACCTGACCGCGGGCTTCGCCTGGCTGGTAGGGGAGGCCCCCGCCACCTCCACGCTCATGGGCCGCATGGTCGCGGATCAGACTTTCCTGGAGACGCTCGATGGCGAGCGATACTTCCTCCGCACGCTCCGAGCCTCCCTCCGGTGCCGCACCGCGGCGACCGTGCCCCCCGCCCGCCGGACCTGGATCCCGGCGGTGGCCATGTCCGCAGCCGCCGCCCTCGCCCTGGCAGCCGGAGCCCTCTTCTGGAGCCCCGCCCAAGCGCCCGCCACCGCAGTCGCCACCACCGGCAGCAGCGCGCCCGCAGGCAGAGGAGAAACCACCGCTTCCGCCACGCCGCCCGCAGTTTCCACCGCCCTCGAAAGCAGCGGGACAGCGGCAGCTCCAGGCTCACCCGCCACGGAGAACATCGCTTCCCTTGATCTTCCTTCCCTCCCCGAGCCCCGCGGCACCGGCCGCTCGCTCGATCCCGGCGATCCCCTGCTCACCGGACCACGGTTCGATACCGCCCTCGCCCTCGCCGCCGCGGAAGCCATCGTTCCGGAACCCATCCTCGCCACCCTCGGCGGCGGCATGGCTGGTGGATACGACAGCACCGGCGATCCGGAGATGGCGCTCGCATCGCTCTCCGGCACCTCTTCCGCCTTCACCGTGGGCGGCATGAGCACCCTCGGCGGCGGTCGCGGCGGCTCCTCCGCCACAGGCCCCTCCTTGATCGGCAGCGGCGACGGCGGCGGCCGCGACGGCTCCATTCCCGAACCCGGCGGAGCCCTCCCCGTCATGCTCGGCTTCCTCATCCTGCTCCTCAAGCGCCCCAAGCGCGCGAAGTAAGACAGCGCCCTTTCCGGATATCTCTTCCACTGATCACTGATCACTGATCACTCGGCACTCTGCCTTTTTCTCCCCTACGCACTCGCGTACGTAAAACCACGCGATTGCGTGATGCACGGTATTTCGGAAGTGTGAATAGTGAGGACTGTTAAAGGCAATCGCACACACACCTTCCCAATGACCACTCAAGAGCGCATCAACCAACTTGCCACCAAAGCCCTTCGCGCCGCTCCACCGACCGCGGCCGCCCCGCAGCCCGTCACCTTCATGCCCTCGTTCGACAAGCTGAAGGCCGCCGAATTTGTCACCACCCCGGTTGTCGCCCCGGCCCCTGTCGCCGCTCCGGCACCTGCCCCGCCCAACGTCGTTGCCTTCACTCCTTCCTTAGAGGTCGTTTCCCCGGCCAACGAAAGCGACCCGGAACTCAAGGAAATGCTCGATAGCCGCGACGGCCAGCGCTCGAAGCGGGAGAAGCGCAACAACCGCCTCGCCACCGCCGCCCTCTTCCTGCTCTTCGCCACTGGCGGCACCTGGCTCACCGTCTCGCCCACCGCCCGCGGGAAAGTGGGCACCCTTGTCACCGCCGTGCAGCAGAGCGGCAAGGACGTGAAGTCCCTCACCGGAATCATGGGCACCTACGAGAAGCAGCTCGACAAGGTCGCCGTCCAGGGTGCCCGCATTGATGCCGCTTCCCTGGCCCTCGGCGCCGATCCCAACTCCAACGCCTCCGCCCAAGACGCCTCCATCTCCAATGGCATGAACGAGCTCACCGGCGAGGGCGGCGGCCCGACCGTCATGGAGCGCGATGCGAACCTCCAAAAGAAGTTCGGCATCGTCGGCAAGCTCGGCAAGGACATGGCCCCCAAGACCGGGAAGGCCGGATCCGACGTGACCTTCTAACCCGCTTTCCCCGTCCCGGAAAAATTCACCTCCCGCTCAAAAAATCGTCCGCCCGGCTCATCCCCGTGCGGACGATTTCGTTTTCACTCCCAAGGACCAGCCCATCCCGGATTCCAAATTTCAGATCTCAAATCTCAGATCTCAGATCTCAGATCTCAGATCTCAGATCTCAGATTCCTTCCGCCTTCCCACTGATCACTGATCACTCGGCACTCTGTCTTCCCCCGCGCTCCTCTCCGCGGCCTCTGCGCCTCCGCGTTTCGTTCGCTTCAAAACTTCGACGTTCGATGTTGGACGTTCGATGTTTGATGTTCGCACTCCTGCCCTTTCCCTCTCTCCCCGGCGCAGCCACAGACTGATTTATGATTAAAAGATTAGTGATTAGTCATTCGCCCCCAAGGCGCCACGCCTCCCGCGAAAGCGTAATACCCCGGCGTCCCGAAATCTGAATAATCCTCACTGTCACCCGCCACCTTCATCGACATGAGCACTCAAGACCGAATCAACCAGTTGGCCAGCGCGGCCCTTCGCTCCTCTCCGTCCGCCGGAGCCCCGAAGCCCGCCACCTTCATGCCCTCCTTCGAGCAATTGAAGGCCGCCCAAGTCGCCACCCAATCCGTTCAGGTGCCCGTCACCCGCATCGGCGTCGCCCTCAATGATTTCGACCTCGCCTTCGCCACTGTCGTCCCGCGCCAAGGCTGAAGCGAAGCGCCCCGGCACGAATCGATCAAGCCTGGGTTCCCGGCTCGATCTTCGTCTTCGCCCGGGCCTCTTCTAACAAGCGCGGATTCGCCTCCAAGAGATCGGCGAGAGCGCGAATGACGGCCAGCGTGGGCCGGGAGACGTGGTGCTCCATTCCTTCCACGTCGCGATAAATGGTCGCCTCCTCCAATCCAAAGAGGCGCAGGAAACGGGTGAGCGTCTCGTGGCGATCGATGATCGCGCGGGCAATGCGGTGCCCCTCGTCCGTCAGCACCGTCCCGCGGTATTTCTCGTGCTTCACCAGCCCCTCCGTGTCCAGGCGGCGCAGCATGTTCGTCACGCTCGCTTGGGAGATCCCGAGATTCTTCGAGATATCCACCGCCCGCGCATAACCCTTCGTCTCGATCAGATGCAGGATCTGCTCGAGATAGTCGTCCATGGCGACCGAACCGCTGGTGCGCTGGGATCTTGCGGGCACGCGCAGAGTGGAAGGTTCCCGCGCCCAAGACACAAGACGGGAATCCGCGGCACCGCACATCCCCTACGGACCGGCCCCACTGGGACCACCAGGCACCGCCCGGCAGAACGGTCCCCAAACGCCCCCATCACCCCGGTCCAGGTTCAGGACATAGGTAACACGATTGGTTCAGGACATGGGTAACACCTGGCCTCTCCGTTTTCCCTCTGGGAAGGTGGGGGATGCCGTGGAAAGAGACCCCTAAAATGGACCTTAAAATCGAATTCGCCTTGAAGGCGATCAAAAGCGCCGACTTCAAGGCGCCGTGCGCCGAGTATGGCATCAGCCGCAAGACCGGCTACAAATGGCAGGCCCGCTTCCTGGAGCACGGGATGGCGGGGATGGAGGACCGCAGCCGCCGGCCGCATGCCAGTCCCGACGGGCTGGCCGAAGCCGTGGTTTGCGAGATCGTAAAGCTCAAGCAAGCGCACCCGCACTGGGGACCGCGCAAGATCCGCGCCCTTTACGGGCGCAAGCACGCCGGGGAGATCCCGTGTGAAAGCAGCTTCAAGCGGGTCCTGGAACACGCCGGATTGACCGTCCCGCGCAAGACCCGGGCGGCGCGCGACGGAGGCCGCATCGCCTCCGGGCTCAAGGCGGAAAAGCCCAACGAGATCTGGACCATCGACTTCAAGGGGTGGTGGTTGGGAGCCGACGGGCAGAAGGTCGAGCCGCTGACAGTGCGGGACGAACATAGCAAGATGCTGCTGGAAATGCGGGCGCTGGAGAGCTCGCGGACCGCCCCGGTGCGGGCCTGCTTCGAGCGCCTGTTCGAGCTCCACGGCCTGCCCGGTGCGATCCGCAGCGACAACGGCCCGCCGTTTGCGACCCATGCCGGGCTGCTGGGATTGAGCAAGCTCTCGTGCTGGTGGCTGGCCCTGGGCATCGGCTTGGAGCGCAGCCGGCCGGGCTGCCCGCAGGACAACGGCGCCCACGAGCGGATGCACCTCGACATCAGCCGCGAGCTGCAGGCCGGGCGGATCGGCCGCGACCAGGCCGCCTTCGACGTGTGGCGGCACGAATACAACCACGAGCGCCCCCACGAGTCGCTCGGCATGAAGATGCCCGCCGAGATCTACATCCCCTCGGCGCGGCGCTATGAAGGCACCCCTGACGAACTCGACTACGGCGGGATGGAAACGCGCCGGGTCAATCCGCGCGGCGGCACCATCAGCCACCGCGGCGAGAAGATCCTCATCAGCACTGCCCTGGGCGGCTGGAGCGTCGGGCTGTCGCCGCGGCCCGACGGGCTGATCGAGGTGTGGTTTGCCGGGCTGCTGGTAGGCCATCTTGATGAAACGACCGCCAGCTTCGCCGCCGCCCGGCCGGGCGGCGGCGAAGCTGGCCAACCCGTCGCTGAAGTGTCACCCTGAACCCGAACCGTGTTACCCATGTCCTGAGCTAAAAGTGTTACCCATGTCCTGACTGCGCCCCTTCGACGTTCGATGTTGGGCGTTCGATGTTGGACGTTCGATGTTCGATGTTCGATGTTCGCATTCCCGTCTTCCCACTCCGCACCTCCGCGCCCTTCTCCGCGACCTCTGCGCCTCCGCGTTTCGTTCGCTCCCAAAAGAATCTTTCCCCCCTTGGCGTCCTTAGCGTCTTGGCGGTTCACCCTGCCTTTCCACTGATCACTGATCACTTGGCACTTCCCCCTCACTCCCTCCCCGCCCTCTCCCTCAGATCCGGATCCGTCACCCGCTCCAGCAAGATCGCAGCTTGCTCCGGATTCCCGCGCTGGAGGAAAGCCTTCGACGCCCCCGCCAGCACCCTCTCCGCTGCGGGGTGATCCGGATTCGCATCCGCCCAGGTGATCGCCAATTTCGGGCTGAGATTCGCCACCCAGACCGTGAGCGCCAGCGGCGCATCAGGCCGCGGATGCTTCTCCATCACCGCCGCCACGAAGTCCCATGGCGAGCCTCCGTTGCGCATGATCATCGAGGCCGCGAAGTTCTGCTCCGCCGGCCGCGTGGCCCATTGCTGGTCCAGCCGCGCGAACGCGAACTTCTCCACCGCCCCCGGCTCCGACCGGCTCAGCGCCTCCATCATCACCCGCGAGGCTTCCTTGTTGAAGATCGGGGAGTCCGCCGGCAGCTTGTCGAACCACGCCTGCGCCCCCTCGTTGCCCATCGTGGAAATGATCGATCCGCAGACATGCACCGCCGCATCGATCTGCAGCCCCTCCGGCAGCCCGGAGGCGAAATCGACCGCCGCCGCCGGATCCGATTCCGCCAGGCCGTGCGCCAGCCCGGACAGCACCATCTCCTTCAGCGGCGATTCCCCCAGTTCGGCGAAGGCAGCCTTCGCCCCCGCAGGATCGCCGAATGCCCAGGACTTCAGCAGCGACTCCACACCGCTCTTCCCAACTGCGTCCGCGTGCTCCTGCGCGTAGGCCCAGGCACCCTTCGCATCGACCCGCGCCCAGGTCTGCCAAAACGCCATCGTCTCCACCCCGAATTGTCTTCCCGCCGCCTTCTCCTCGTCCAGCAGCGCCGCGATCGCCGGACCATCCCCCGGCTCCATGCTCGACAGCAGCGCCATCCAGCGCTCCAGCCGCTTGCTCTCCAGCCCGTGGCCCAGCGCCCCCTTCATCGCCGAAGCAAATCCCCCCGCCGGCCGACCCGCCCCATTGCCGCGCGCGGATCCACCCGCCTTCTCCCCCGCAGCCCGTGAATCCCCGGAAGAACCACCCCCAGAATGCGACGCCACCCCAGCAGCACCACCCGCAGCCCCACCCGCCACGGAGCTCGCGCGCCCCGCCAAAAACCCGCCGATGCCGACCAGCAAACAAGAACCGACCACCGGCAAAACTCTCATATCAACAAACTCACCCCGCGCTCCTCCTCCCATCAAGAAGTTATACATCCCCCCACAGGAATTCACACAGCCCCCTCCTGCCTTTCCCCTTCGATGTTCGATGTTCGTTCCTCTTCTCACCCCTCCCGCCTTTTCCCGCGCCCTCTGCGCCTCTGCGGTTCGTTCGTCCCCCCTTCAAAATAGGCGTGCAAATCCCGCATTCCCCGCTCCAATTCCGGCCCGCCGCCGCCATCTTCTTCCTTCGATGTTCAATGTTGGACGTTCGATGTTCGATGTTCGCCTTTCACTTTCACTTTCACTTTCACTTTCACTTTCACTTTCACTTTCTCTTCCCAATCCCAGCTCATGTCCGACAAAACAGCCATCACCCCCACCCGCGCCCAGGATTTCCCCGAGTGGTACCAGCAGGTCATCAAGGCCGCCGACATGGCGGAGAATTCCGAGACCCGCGGTTGCATGGTCATCAAGCCTTGGGGCTACGGCATCTGGGAACTCATCCAGCAGCAGCTCGACCGCAAGTTCAAGGCCACCGGCCACCAGAACGCCTACTTCCCCCTCCTCATCCCCCTCTCCTACCTCGAGAAGGAAGCCGAGCACGCCGAGGGCTTCGCCACCGAGTGCGCCGTCGTCACCCACCACCGCCTCGAACTCGTCAAGGACCCCGTTACCGGCAAGTCCAAGATGATCCCCACCGGCGAATTGGCCGAGCCCTACGTCATCCGTCCCACCTCGGAAACCATCATCGGTGCCGCCTTCTCCCGCTGGGTCCAGAGCTACCGCGACCTGCCCCTGCTCATCAACCAGTGGGCCAATGTCATGCGCTGGGAAATGCGCCCCCGCCTCTTCCTCCGCACCGCCGAGTTCCTCTGGCAGGAAGGCCACACCGCCCACGAGACCCAGGACGAAGCCATCACCGAGACCCGCCTCATGCACGGCGTCTACGAGGAGTTCCTGAAGAACCACCTCGCCATCCCCGTCATCCCCGGGGAGAAGACCGAGAACGAACGCTTCCCCGGTGCCGAGATGACTCTAACCGTCGAGTCCATGGTCCAGGACCGCAAGGCCATCCAGGCCGGCACCTCCCACTACCTCGGCCAGAATTTCTCCGAAGCTCAGGACATCTCCTTCACCGGCCGCGATGGCTCGAAGCAATTCGTCCACACCACCTCATGGGGCGTCTCCACCCGCCTGATCGGCACCCTCATCATGGCCCATGCCGATGACGACGGCCTGGTCCTCCCTCCCCGCGTCGCCACCCAGCAGATCGTCATCATCCCCGTCACGCCCAAGGAGGACACCAGGCAAGCCGTCCTCGATGCTTGCCAAGCCCTCGCCGAGACCCTGCGCCGCGAGAAGAATTACCACGGCGATCCCCTCCGCGTCCACGTCGACACCCGCGACCTCCAGGGCGGCGTCAAGAAGTGGGACTGGGTCAAGAAAGGCGTCCCCATCCGCATCGAAATCGGCCCCCGCGACATCGAGACCCGCAAGGTCTGCGTCCAGCGCCGCGACAAGGGCTCCAATGAAAAGGAGTTCATGGAAAAGGAGGAATTCCTCCAGCAGGCCGTCGATATCCTCCAGGAGATCCACAATTCCCTCCTCGAGCGCGCCACCGCCTTCCGCGACGCGAACATCATCCCCTGCGCCTCCCTCGAAACCTTCCACGCCCACTGGGCCCAGGACAATCCCGGCTGGCTCATCACCCCCTGGTCCGGCACCCCCGGGCAAGAGGACGAACTCTCCAAGCAGCACAAGATCACCATCCGCTGCCTCCCCCTCGATAAGCAGGCAGAGCCCGCGGAACCCTGCATCCTCACCGGCGCACCGACCCCCTCCCGCGCCATCTGGGGCCGCAGCTACTAGACCCCCAGTAGCCCGCAGCCACCCCTAACAGCCCGCCCCCAAGGTTACGTAGTCCCGCCTCCAGGCGGACTTCACCGGTAGGACAACACCACCCAAGTGCCTTCCGCGGCCCCGCCGCCGTGGACTGCGCGCAGCCTGCTGCCGCTGTCCCGATGCAGCCTGCTGCCAGGGGCACTGCAAAGGGAACCAACTCTAAAAGCCCGCCCCAAGGGTAAGTAGTCCCGCCTTCAGGCGGACTCACGGTAGGCGCATCGGTATGCTTCCCCCGCGGCTCCGCCGCCTTGGACTGCTGCCGCTTGCCGCAGCCTTCGGCAGGCAGCTCGCTGCCGTGAAGGAACAGACAAGGCCGCCTCCAGCTTTCGCCCGGAAGGGACCGCCAGGAAGTAGCGCGGCTCTCCGAGCCGCGACCCCCAGCGTCCCCGCAACGCCACAAACCTCCCGCCTCCTCCCGCACCCCCCGGAACAGCCCAGCGCCGCCCTACCCCACCGGTCGGGCACCATGTCACTGGCTGTCGATTCGGCCAATGTTCCTTCTTCGCCCCTCAGCTCGTCAGCCGCGGCCAGAGCGTCACTTCTTCAGCCGCGGCGCGTTCCCCAGAGAGGACTCCCAATCCATCTCGATCCGATCCGGCCGCGCCTCATACCACTTGCGCCACACCTCGAAATCGTTCCCGAACGTCTGCCCGCTCAGCTTCCGCAGGAACCCGAGCCGCTCGTCATCGGACCTCCACGCGGTGTGCCGGAGAGCCTTGATCAAATACGGGATCGCCTCCAAGCGACTGCGGCTGCCCAGATAGGAAGCCGCGTTCATCCAGACGTAAGCGTCTGCAGATTTGAGATCACGAAGCGCCTCCCCGATTGCCGCGTCACTCCCTTGATCCTGAAGAATACCATAGCCGCTATAACCGTGGGCTGTCGGATCCTTTGCAATCGACGCTCTCCACGCCTCGTCCGAAATCAGATCGGGCATCAAGTGTTCACCCATCACGGAAGCAGGCAGGATGCTTTTCTGACGAAAAATCACCACTGAAGCCACGATCACCACGGCCAAAGTCACGATGATCCAAGTGGCGCGCTTCTTCATTTTTTCGCGATGACACGCCCCTCACTCAATCGGTGGCGTCACCACAAATGCACTCCATGCGCCCGCCCCTGTCGAGGACAACAGCAACCAGCCGCCGCCTCCATTCGCAAGATCCGCCCATCCGCGGCACCTCCCTGCCTCCCCCTTCGACGTTCAATGTTAGACGTTCGATGTTCGATGTTCATCCCCCCCCGCGCCCCTCTCCAGCGACCTCTGCGCCTCCGCGTTTCGTTCGCTCCAAAAACCCTCCAGCTTGGCGCCCTTTGCGTCTTGGCGGTTCAACTCGCCTTTCCGATCACCAACCACTGATCACTGATCACTCGGCACTCTGCCTTTTCCCTCCTCCTCTCCCTCCTGCCTTCCTCCTGTTCAAAAATTCATACAGCAGGCCCCACCTCAATCCCCCGCCTCCATTCGCAAGATCCACCCCATCCGTGGCACCTCCCTGCCTTTCCCTTCGACGTTCGATGATGGGCGTTCGATGTTCGATGTTCGCATTCTGCCTTTCCCCGAAAGATCTACCTCCCCACCCCCACATCAAACCAGCACCCCCAATCCGACCCGTTCCCATCCCCCGCATCTTCCACCAAGAACTCCAACTCCCCCGCCCCCTTCACGCTCACCTCAAAGCTCCGCAGAGCCCCCGGCTCCGTCTCCTTCGACCGCCACAGCTCCTTCCCGTCCGCCTTCACCACGAACACACAAGACCCGCCGTCCCGCCCGTCCGGAATCCCCGCGTTCCCTGTTAGAGTCTGCCACTTCCCGCCCAGATCCCACACATGCCGCGCCGGCGCATGCGCATAAATCGCCCGCGCAAACAACCGCGACCCGCACGAGAAAAGCACATCGCTCTCCGGCAGTCGGTTGATCCCCGCGCGACCCCAGCCCGTCTTCGCCGACTTCATCCCCGCCTCGGACAGCTCGCACTTCTCCCCCTTCGCCATCGCCGGACTCGGCCCCGCCTTCGCCCCGATACTCGCCACCAAAACCCGCCCCGCATCAACCACCGCCGCCGCCGGTTTCCCCGTCTCCACCCTCGCCAGCTCCTTCTCCGACGCCCTCACATCGTTCTTCGCCACCGCCTCTAACAGAGGCTTCAAGACCAGCTGCCCCTCCGTCGCCGAAAGATCCACCGTCCCGTCCTTCGCCACCAGATACGGATACATGAAAGGACTCGGCCCGCCCGCAAACGCGCTCGCCGTCCCGTTCGCCTGCACCACCACCACCCGGAAGACCCCCGCCTTCCCCGCCGCCAGCGCATCCGCATTCAAGGTAAACTTCCCCTCCTTATCCGGCACCGCCGTGCAAGTCGTCGCATCGTAATCCCCGCCGCCCTCCGGATCCATATACCCCAGCATCGCATACGCCGGCGGATCCGCCGTCACTGTCGCGGACAACTTGAAGCTCTTCCCCTCGTTCGTAATCTTCAGCCCCTTCAGTTCCGCATTCGCCGGAAGATCAATCCCCTTCACCGACCCGCAAAAGATCGGGTGCGATGCCAGCTTCAGCCCGTGTGCCAGCCCCAGGAAGGACCCCTTTCCCTCCCCCCGCAGATCCTCCCCATAGCTCCGGTTCCCGCTCCCCATCAGCGCCGTCCCGAAAGACGTTCCCTCCGCATCCGTCTCCCGGTTGTGCGGCAGCCCCAGCGCATGCCCCAGCTCGTGGCAGATCCCCCCGATGAAGATCGAGTTATACCGCCCGATCGAGATATCCCCATACTGCCCGTCCTTCACCCGCGGCTCCTTCTTCGCCAGCGAGTCCAGATTCAGGATCGGCGAGTCCACCTGCCACGCCGTCCCCTGCCGGTTCGATCCCCCCGCGTAGTAAGGACTGTTCTGCGACACCTCCGCCTTCGCCGCGTCCCAGTTCGACATGTTGCAGAAGATCACGATCGTCTCCTTATCCGGATCGATCCCCGCCGCCCGTAGCGTCGCCAGGCACTCGTTCCGGATCGGCCCGCCCGACTTCACATCGTAGTCCGCATACGGCTTGCGCCCCTTCACCACGTGCACTTTCAGCACCCCGTCCGCCGCATGATCCAGCCGCACCGTCAGCGGCCCGAAGCCCAGCGCCTTCATCTCCCGCGCATAGAAATTCCGAATGTCCGTCATGATCGCATCCAGCCGCGCCCGATACTCCGGTGCAGGCTCCCGATCCGCCGGCGTCCAATACACGATATGCACCTTCTTCTCCGCCCGCGCCCCCTCCTTCCCCTGCCAAGCCTCCAGAATCGCCCTGGCCCGCGGCACCTGCCCCGCAATCTCCTCCTCCGGCGAACCAAGCGCACACCCAATAAACCCCACAAAAACCGCCGTAATTATCAATTTCACGCCACTTAAACGACCCCAAACGCCAAATTCATTCAAAAAACTCTTCACCTCCGCACCCGCCCCAACGCCCCACTGGGACCGCCGGCAGAACGGTCCCCGACTGCCGTCACCACCCTCTCCCTGCCCTCCCCTTCGACGTTCGATGTTGGACGTTCGATGTTCGATGTTTTCCCGCCCTCTGCCTTCCCCCCGCGCCCCTCTCCGCGACCTCTGCGCCTCCGCGTTTCGTTCCCTCCAAAACGCTCTCCCCCTTGGCGTCTTGGCGGTTCAACCTTCTTCCGCCTTTCCACTGATCACTGATCACTCGGCACTCTGCCTTTTTCTTCCTCCTCCCACCTGCCTTCCCTTCGACGTTCGATGTTGGGCGTTCGATGTTCGATGTTCGCATTTTGCCTTTCATTGACATCCCCTCTCACCACCCCAGCTTCCCCCAAGCCTTGCAACCCGTCCTCAAACACCGCTGGAGCATCTCCCACAACTACCTCGCCGGCATCACCGCCGGCGATTGGTTCCGCCTCCTCCGTGAAAACCGCTTCGCCGTCAACCCCGTCTACTGGCACCGCGGCACCTTCGTGTCCCTCCTCAGCCTCGTCAACTCCTACCACCGCCGGAAGGAAGAGGCGGAATTCAACGCACGCATCGCCGCCACGCAGATCACCAAGGCCCCTCTCTTCATCATCGGCCACTGGCGCAGCGGCACCACCCATCTCCACAATCTGTTAGCCCAAGACGACACCCGTTTCGCCTACGCCAATACCTATCAGGTCGTGAACCCCCACACCTTCCTGCGCACGGAGGAAATCAACACCCGCCGCTTCGCCTGGATGATCCCGAAGACCCGGCCCATGGACAACATGGCCCTCAGCTTCGACTCCCCTCAGGAGGATGAATTCGCACCCCTCCTCATCACCCTGCTCTCCTCCTACCTCGGCGTCAGCTTCCCGCGCCGGGAGGACCACTACACCCGCTACCTCAGCTTCGCCGGCGTCCCCCGCGCCGAGACCGAGGCATGGAAAACCGGCTTCGAGTGGTTCCTCAAAAAGCTCACCTTCAAGCACGGGGCCGACCGCGCCCTGCTCCTGAAATCCCCGCCGCACACCGCCCGCATCCGCCTCCTGTTAGAGAGGTTCCCGGACGCGAGGTTCGTCCACATCCACCGCCGTCCGGAGGAAGTCTTCCAGTCCTTCCGCCACTACTATGATACGGCAATGTGGCACACCTACCTCCAGCGCCCCGACCGCAGCCGCATCGACGACGAGATCATCCAGCGCTACCGGGATCTCTTCCAGGCCTACTTCGCCGACCTCGACCTCATCCCCCCTGGCAACTTCCACGAAGTCTCCTTCGCCGACCTCGAGCGCGACCCCATCGCCACCGTCGCCGGCATCTACGATGCCCTCTCCATCGACGGCTCCGACCAAGCCCTCCCGAAAATCAAAGCCTACGCCGACACCCTCGGCGGCTACGAAAAGAACCGCTTCCACCCCCTCACCAGCCCCGAAAAACAGCGCCTCCGCGAAGCGTGGTCTCCCATCTACGAGCGCCTCGGCTACCGCATCGAGTGAAAGGTGGTCCGCATAGTCCTCTGTGCGGCCGAGCGGTCCCTTGAAGCCGCCCTCAAGGGCAGGTAGTCCCGCCTTCCGGCGGACTCACCGGTAGGTGCCTTCCGCGGCTCCGCCGCCGTGGACTGCGTGCAGCCTGCTGCCGCTGTCCCGATGCAGCCTGCTGCCAGGGGCGCTGCAAAGGCGAAGCACCGGGTGTGGCGGGCCGCGGACGGAGCCGGAGACGGAGATCCCACGTGCTTCACGGCAGCAGGCTTCCTGCCGACAGCGGCAGCGGGCTGCCGCACTCCACGGTCGCTACGCGACTGCCCGTCACCCACATTCCCGCGATGCTTCACGGACGGCTCTTCCCCTGGATCGGATGGGCCCGCGGGGATTGCGCCCCGCGGGCCTTCCACACCACCGGACGTGCGGTTTTCCGCATCCGGCGGTTGGACCCGGCCGCTTTCACCCGCCTGCTGCGGATGGTGCGGCGACTTGCCAGGGGATGATGAAGCCGTACCGGTAAAGGGTCCGGTTCTTGAGTGCCTGCTGCATCACCGGGTGGAGGCTCATCGCCCACGCTCCCCGTCCGCTGTAGCATTGGCCCAAGGCCCGGCCTTTGACTCCCAGCCGTTTCATCGCGTTGAGGCGGCCGCGCGGCGTCTTCCACCTTTGCCAGAAGCATTTGCGCATGTGGCGCCTGATCCATCCGCCGAGGTCTTCCACTTCCCGCCGCCAACCGGCGAGTTGGAAGTAGTTCCACCACCCGCGGATGTAGCGTTGCCATTGCCCGCGCAGTTGCTTGCTGGTGCGGCTCTGCCGCGCGTCCCACAGTTCGCGCACCTTCGCCTTGAGCTTGCCGATGGTCTTGGGGGCGATGCCCACCTTGCCATCTTCAAACAGCCGGAAGCCCAGCAGGCTGCTTTGCCCGCAGGGTCCCGTCCCGCTCTTGGTCCGGTTGACCTCGAGCTTGAGGTGCTTTCCGATCCAAGCCACCACGCTTTCGTAGATGCGCTCCGCGCTGCGTTGGCTGGACGCATGGATGGCGATGTCGTCGGCGTATCGCACGAAGCTCACGCCGCGCTTCTCCAGCTCCTTGTCCAGCGGGTCGAGGTAGATGTTGGCCAGCAAGGGGCTCAGCGGGCCGCCCTGCGGCACGCCTTTCCAGCGCTTGTCCTTGCCGCCTCCCGGCTGCTGCACGGGGGCGCGCAGATACGCGCCGACCAGTGCCCTCAGCCGCTTGTCCCCGACCTTGCCCCGCAGGCGGTGCATCAGGATGTCGTGGTCAACCCGGTCGAAGAAGTCCTTGAGGTCGATGTCGATTCCCCCACGTCTTGCCTTCCTTGACGAAGGCTTGCGCGGCTCTCACCGCGTCGTGGGCGCTGCGTCCGGGCCGGAACCCGTAACTGTGGTCGCTGAAACCCGGTTCCCACACCGGGCTTAGGACTTGATGGATGGCTTGCTGGATCAGGCGATCCGCAATGTTGGGTATGCCGAGCCGGCGCTTTCCCCCGCCGGGCTTGGGAATGTCCACGGCCCGCACCGCCCCGGGGACGTAATCCCCGGCAAGCAGCTTGGCCCGCATCCCTTCCCAATGCCCGCGCAGGTGCAGGGCGCTTTGCTCCATGTCCATCCCGTCCACCCCGGGCGCGCCGTCGTTGGCTTTGACCGCCAGCCACGCCGCCCGCAGGTTTTCCGCTGCCAGCACTGCTTCCAGCGTGGCTTCCCTTGGTTGGTCTTCAGGCATCTCCTTGCACCTCCTTCCTCAGGCGCGGGACGCTCGCCTCCGCGCGGCGGGCTTGCGCCACGGATCCACCGTGGCTCCACCCGCCGCCAGTCCCGGTAGCTGCCGCAGTTGCCGCTCCGGTCTGTTTCGCGGGACTACACGCGTCCCCCTTCCTGGTCCGTCGGTTGATCGCCTTCTGTTGGTCCTTCGGCCCTTCGCTCCAACCGCTTTCACGGCCTTCCACACTACTACGGCCTCTGCTGACTCCTCCCGGACTCTCGTCCGGGAGATCTCCCCGGGTAAGGTGCATGAACTTCCGGCCCGTGCCGCCCGGCTCTACCCGATGCGTCTTTCGGTGACGGTTGGATTTCGCGTTCTCTCGCACGCTTATCGCCCGCATCGCGGCCTCGCTGCCGGTTCGTGTTCCTACGGTCGTGCCTTTGCTACCGACTTCTTTCGTGCTGAGTGCCTCGCGGCACCCGCCTTGTCGTTCGCTACGGTTGTTGTCACTAACCCCGGTCATTTCGTTTCATCTGACTAGTTCATGCCCATGCCGGGCACACGAGCGCGGAGCCACCGGCCCGCAGAATGGTCCCTTACTGTTGTGGACACGGAAGGGTAAGCGGCCAAGCGACGGCGCTCTCCATCATTCCCTCGCGATGTGGCGACCTCCGCGTTTCGTTCGCTCCAATTCCGCCGCTCACCGCTTACCCATCACTCGGCACTCCTCGCGCCCTTCCCCGCGACCTCCGCGTTTCGTTCGCTCCAATATCAAAATTGGCGTCCTTGGCCTCTTGGCGGTTCAACTCGCCTTTCCGATCACCAACCACTGATCACTGATCACTCGGCACTCTGCCTTCTTCCGCCTCCATTCGTAAGATTCGTCCGATTCGTCCGATTCGTGGTGCCTAGCTGCCTTCCCTTCAATGTTCTCACCCCGCGCCCCTCTCCGCGCCCTCCGCGCCTCCGCGTTTCGTTCGCTCCAATATCAAAACTTGGCGCCCTTTGCGTTCTGGCGGTTCAACTCGCCGTTCCGATCACCGGTCACTCGGCACTCTGCCTTCCCCGCCTCCTCCGCAGCAAGATCCCCGCCAGCCCCAAGCTTCCGAGAATAGCCGCCCCAGGTTCCGGAACCAACACCACCTGGATCGCGTTCAGTGCCGCGAACGGGGAACCCGTGCCCGTGCCCGCGACCTTGTCCACGTCCACGTTTCCGCCCACACCGGTGACTACATTGGCCCAGGTGAAGAAGATTTGCCCGGACCCGTTCGCTGTCGCCGTGAACTTCACGTATTCCACGCCTTCGGTCAGGGTTCCGTTCCCGCCGGCCACGCCATCCCAGCCGGTTTGTTGTTGAGTGTAGAGCTGGGTTCCCCCGAGCGTGCTGGTGATCCCGAACAGGCTGTTCTGGCCCGAAGTGGACGTTGGCGTCCCGTTCGAGGCCCCCTGGCCGTAAAAGTAGATCTGGTAGGAATTCCCCGCCACCAGCCCGCCGATCGTCCCGGCCGCTTGGAGCACCGTGCCGGCCGCCGGAGAGCTCAGCAGCAGGTAGTCACCCATCAGGTTATCGTATCCATGGCCCGCGCCGCCCAGCTCCTGATCGCCGTAGTTCCGTCCGTGACCGATCGAATTGTTTTGCGTGAGCGAGATCGTCACCGCCGAAGCCGTGTTGGAGGAATCCACCGTCGGATACCCGGAGTTCACGGGATTCGTATTGATCCCGCCGGCGGTGGAGAAAGTGTTGCTCGAATTCCGCCGGACGCTGTTCCACTTCGTGTTCGCCCCGGAATCCGGAGCTGCTCCCAGACCGGAATAGGTATAAGGGGCCGGGTCGAGTTCCGGGGCCATCGATGGGACCGCATCCCGGTAATTGAAGTCGAAATTCACGACAGCTCCAAGAGCGCTGCCTGCGAAACACGCGAAAGCCAGGGGGGTGAATAGCTTCATAAAACAAAACCACGGAAAACCGTAGGGGGCGGCAGTCTTTTAAGCGCCAGCAAGAGTTCATGCAAGTAACAATTATCTAAATCATAACTACAAAAAATCATCCTGAAGCGTATTTCAATTTCCCCTTATTATAAGCCGGGCACGGCCCGGCAGAACAGTCCCTGATGGGCCCGAAGCAAAAGAAGGGGCCAGGAATCAGGGGCCGGGGCCCAGAGCAAAGCCACCATCCGGAACTCTCGAATCTCAAATCTCAGATCTCAGACACTCGCCCATCCTGCCTTTTCCCCCGAAGCTCCTCCCCGCGCCTCCGCGGTTCGTTCGCCCCAAAACCCCTCCCCCAACTTGGCGCTCTTGGCGTCTTGGCGGTTCATTTCTCTTCCTCCTCTCCCTCCTGCCTTCCTCCTGTTCAAAAATTCATACAACAGGCCCCGCCTCCATTCGTAGGATTCGCCTGATTCGTGGCGCCTACCTGCCTTTCCCTTCGACCTTCGACCTTCGACCTTCGACCTTCGATGTTCGATGTTCGATGTTCGATGTTTCCCGCCTTCTGCCCTCCCCCCGCGCCCCTCTCCGCGACCTCCGCGCCTCCGCGTTTCGTTCGCCCCAAAACCCCTCCTCCAACTTGGCGCTCTTGGCGTCTTGGCGGTTCAACCTTCTTCCGCCTTTCCACTGATCACTGATCACTGATCACTGATCACTGATCACTGATCACTCGGCACTCTGCCTCACCCCGCGTCCGCCGGGTGCAAGCGCCTCATAAGTCAAAGCGCCCACCCCGGCCACCTCCCGCACTCCCCACCTCAGCGCCTGCGCCGGCGGAGCGCCAGGCCAGCCACGGCCCCCAGCAGCAGCATCCCGCTGGACGGCTCCGGAATCACCACCACTTGTCCGGCGGGGTCTCCGAAATTGATGAATCCCCCCATCGAAGCGTACTGAAAGTAAAGTTGCACTCCGTCCAAGGACTCGTAACCCCCAGAAGGCGTTCCGCTTGC
Source organism: Luteolibacter sp. Populi (assembly GCF_040801775.1). Classification (GTDB taxonomy): domain Bacteria; phylum Verrucomicrobiota; class Verrucomicrobiia; order Verrucomicrobiales; family Akkermansiaceae; genus Haloferula. The sequence goes on along the minus strand of NZ_CP161812.1, from coordinate 5,332,566 downwards.
GTAGGAATACTCGGTTCCATCGCCGGTAAGCACGAATTGGATCTGCTGGTCGGATGCGGAGATCGATCCGAGGCCGAGATAAATCGACCCTTCGGATTCTGCCACAATCATCTGTCCCGGCGTGTCCGACGGAATGAAATTATCCGGAAGTCCCCCGCCGAGAGTGATGGAATCCCCGCCGCCCTCGTTCAACGCGGAACCCCCTAACCAGGCATTTGAACCGAGGCGGAAATCCGCGGAACTTCCGTCCGGCAAATTCAAGATGTCGCTTGTCGCAGTCCCGGACCACGTAAAGGTTTGATGATACGTGTCGATCGTCAGGGTGACCGCGCCGCCGGAGCATCCGATGCCAAGCGCGCCGATGGCACTGACAACGACAGATCTGAATCTCAGGGTGACTTTCTTCATAAGGGTGGAAAGTCCGTTAGACTAGCGGGGGATCATCCGCAACCCGTTTCATGCCCGGAGATCCCGCTTCTCCGGAACCTCAACGGGCCTCTGCAAGCTCTCCTGGCTCATGCACCTTTGCTCCCCGTGCTCCTTCACTAGCGGCTCTTCCCCTGGGAGCGCGGAGCCACCGGCCCGCAGAACGGTCCATGGTTGTCGGCCGCGTAGGGAAGGTCCTCCCGATCGGGACGGCGCTCCCAGCGGTAGAGCCGTCCGTGCTTCCTCCCCCCATTGACTTCCCACAACTCGATCCCAGCACCTAACCACCGCAGCATTCCCCGCGCCCCTCTCTGCGACCTCAGCATCTCCGCGTTCCGTTCGCTCCAACATCAAAACTTGGCGTCCTTGCGTCTTGGCGGTTCAACCTTCTTCCGCCTTTCCACTGATCACTGATCACTGATCACTCGGCACTCTGCCTTTTTCTTCCTCCTCTCCCTCCTGCCTTCCTCCTGTTCAAAACTTCATACAACAGGCCCCGCCTCAATCTCCCGCCTCCATTCCCAAGATTCGTCCGATTCGTCCGATCGTGGTGCCTACCTGCCTTTCCCTTCGACGTTCAATGTTGGACGTTCGATGTTCGATGTTCATTTCCCCCCTCCCCACGACCTCCGCGCCTCCGCGTTCCGTTCGCTCCAAAAAACCTTTCAACTTGGAGTCCTTAGCGCCTGCGCCGGCGGAGCGCCAGGCCAGCCCCGGCACCGAGCAGCAGCATCCCGCTCGACGGCTCCGGAATTACCACCACTTGTCCGGCGGCGCTTCCTAAATTGATGATATCCGCCCCCGCCTGATACTGGAAGTAGAGTTGCACCCCGTCCAAGGGGGCAGGGCTGCCAATCCAAGGCACTTCGCTCGCGTAGGAATACGCGATTCCATTGCCGGTGATCGCCAGTCGGACTTGCTGACCGATGCGGGGTGAACGGATCCATCCGAGGTCTGTATGGATCGTCCCGTCCGCTGGTACCATAACCACCGCTCCCGGACTCTGCGAAGAGAACCGATCCCCAACTTCCTCGACGACGCTGATGGAATCCCCGCCGCCCACACCATAGCCACCCACCCGGTCAGTGGCACCCAGGCGGAAAGGCGAGTAACTTTCCGTCGTCAATTCCAAGGTGTCACTTGTCGCAGACCCGGTCCACGTGAAGGTTTGATGGATCGTGTCGATCGTCAGGGTGATCGCGCCGTCGCAGCATCCGATGCCAAGCGCACCGATGGCACTGGCAAAGATGAATCTGAATCTCAGGGTGACTTTCTTCATAAGGGTGGAAAGTCCGTTAGACTAGGGGAGGATCATCCGCAACCCGTTTCATGCCCGGAAATCCCGCTTTTCCGGAACCTCAACAGGCCTCCGCAAGGTCTCCTGGCTCATGCACCTTTGCTCCCCGTGCTCCTTCACTAGCGGCTCTTCCCCTGAGAGCGCGGAGCCACCGGCCCGCAGAACGGTCCATGGTTGTCGGTCGCGTATGGAAGGTACCTCCCGATCGGGACGGCGCTCCCAGCGGTAGAGCCGTCCGTGCTTCCTCCCCCATTGACTTCCCACAACTCCATCCCAGCATCTAACCACCGCAGGATTCCCCGCGCCCCTCCCCACGTCTCCGCGTTTCGTCCGCTCCAAAAAACCACTGCTCACTGATCACCCGGCACTCTGCCTTTCACCCGCATGCGCACCCTCGCCCCATCCCCGCCGGCATGGCCCGTCACCGGCCACTTCTACCGCCTGCGCAATGACGTCCTCGCCCTCATGACCGAAGGCGTCCGCGACCACGGCGATGTCGTCCGCTTCCGCGTCGGCCCGCTGGTCATGCACCTGGTCAATCACCCGGACCATGTCGCCCATGTCCTGATCCGCCAGCGCCAGAACTACGACAAGGCCTCGCGCAGCTCCGACTGCCTCGCCCTCATCTGCGGCGAGAGCCTTCTCACCGCCAACGGTGCCACCTGGAAGCAACGCCGCCGGACCATCCAGCCGATGTTCCACCGCGCCGCCGTCGCCGGCTTCATCGATAGCATCGCCGCCTGCACCGATGACATGCTCGACGCCTGGGCCGTGAAAGCGAAAGCCGGCGAGCCCGTCGAGATCGCCTCGGAGATGATGAAGCTCACCTTCCGCGTCGTCGGCCGCTGCCTCTTCGGCACCGAACTCGAAGCGGAAGCGCACGCCGTGGAAGATGCCATGCACGTCATGGTCCTGCACACCTACTACAGGTGGCGTAGCATTATCAATTCCCCCTCCTCCTGGCCCACCCCCGCGAACCTGCGCTTCAAGAAAGCCCTCGCCGATGTCGATGCCATCGTCGCCCGCCTCATCGCGCACCACCGCGCGAATCCGCCCGCCACCCCCAATCTCCTCACCATGCTCATGGACAGCCGCGATGGCGAGACCGGTGCTGCCCTCACGGATGAGGAGATCCGCAACGAAGCGATCGCCTTCCTCCTCGCCGGTCACGAGACCACCGCCAATGCCCTCTCCTGGACCCTCTACCTGCTCGACCGGCACCCGCAGTGGGCCGATGCCATCCGCGCCGAATTCCAGCAGACCTGCGGCGATGCCATGCCGCAGATGGAGCAGCTACCCCAACTCGTGCAGACCCTTCACGTCTTCGAGGAAAGCACCCGCCTCTACCCGCCGATCTGGGCCATGGAGCGCCACGCCGTCGCCGCCGATGAGATCGCCGGCTTCCACATCCCCGCGAATTCCGGCGTCATCATCAGCCCCTACACCCTCCACCGCCACCCCGCCTTCTGGGACGCGCCCGAGGAGTTCCGCCCCGAGCGCTTCCTCAAGCGCGACCACGACGCCTACTACCCCTTCGGTTCCGGCCCGCGCTTCTGCATCGGCAGCGAGTTCGCCCTCGCCGAAGCGAGGGTGATCCTCCCCATGATCCTGCGCCGCTTCGACCTCACGGGCGAGCCCGGCCAAACCGTCGAGCCCGAGCCCGCCATCACCCTCCGCCTCAAGCACGGCTTCCGGGTGCGCTTGAAGGAAAGGTAGGGGGGCGACGATCCCAAGGTCCCCATCGACGGACGGCCCCCCTGGGACCGCGGGGCACCGCCCGGCAGAACGGTCCAAGACGGCCGGGCACACTTATCGGTCCGCAGCACCCCAGCGGCGCTCTCCGTCAGGGCCTCGTGATCACATCCGCCGCGAAGCTTGCTTCTGCCGGGCGGTCCCCCGCGGTCCCAGGGGGACTGCCACTGTGTCGTCTCCGAGAAGTCAGGGTAATCGGCAGGACGCCGCCCCACCCCCTTACGACCGCGCCATCGGCACCGGCGCTCCTGGCCCGTTCCGCGCTGCCAACTCCGTGACCGGTTGTCTCAACGCATGCACATAATAAACAATATGCGGTTTCGAACCTTCGAAATGGATCTCCTTCGGATCCTCGTCCGTGATCCGGATCGACTCCGCCAGAACTTCCTTCCATTTGTCCTCACCGATCAAATGCACCTCGAATCTTTTCATGGCTCCTTTATCGTTAGCAGTTTCCCGCCGCACCGCATGGGATCCCCCGAGGCCCGAGCCGGGGAGGCGGCATGCGTAGCAAAGCGGCACAAGGGCTAGAACCCCGGTAACGGGGAAACTTAGCGTCAATCTTACGTAAAAACCCGAACTCGGCACTTTTCGTCGCCGATTTTTCCGCCTTATGCTCTAACTCATCCCAATGAAGCTTCTCCCTCTTCTGCTGCTCCCTGTCCTTGCCGCCTCCTCCGCCCAAGCCGGTGTCGGGTTCCCGCCGAAGGTCATCAAGGCCGAGACCAAGCTCTTCGCGAAGGTCGACAAGGACGACAACGACGCAATCTCCTTCGACGAGTTCAAGGCGCTCATGAAGGCCCTGCCCGTCGCCATCAAGAAATTCCCGATCAAGGGTCGCGGCGATGATCCGGAAGAGCTGCTGGAAATCTGCGAAGTCCTCTTCGACTTCTTCGATGCCACCAACGACAACTCGATCAACCTCGAGGAATGGGTGGTGCAGCGCCAGGCCCCGAGCCTTGCCGAACTGGCCGGTGTGGTGGCCCCGCTTCCCGGGTTCGACCGCAATCACGACGAGACGGTAAAGCTGAAGGAATTCCTGCCGCTCATGAAGAGCTTCTTCCCCGCCAAGACGGTGAAGGCCGTTTACAAGCAGATCCTTGCCGGCCCGAGCGGAATCCTCGGCGCGAGCGCAGCGATCGCCAGCATCGAAAGCAGTTCATCGGGCGTTTCGATGAGTTGGGTCCGATCCGACCCTGCCGCGGCTGCCGCGTGGGTCGCCGCGATGCAAGCCGCCGAAGCCAACCGCCCGGTTCCGGCGGTCCCCGATGACACCACGCCGGAAGAGGAAGCGCCCGGCCGCCGGACTCGGGTGATCCGCTGAAGCATTCGCCTCAACTCCTGATACTCCGACCCGTGAAATACCTCCTTCTAATCCTGCCCCTCATTTTCGCCGCCCCTGTCGCCGAAGCCTGGATCGTGATCCCGTCGAAGGTCCTGAAGGCCGAGACCAAGGTTTTCTACAAGATCGACACGGGCGGCAACGCCCTGATCTCCTTCGATGAGTTCAGGACGGTGCTGAAACCCTACATCGTCGCGTTCAATAAGTTCCCGATCACCGGCAAGGGCGACAATCCGGCCGAGTTGCTGGAGATCTGCGAGGAACTCTTCGACTTGTTCGATGTCAACGTGGACGGGTCGATCGACGTGGAGGAATGGGTGGTGTTTCGCTACCAGCCGCGGCTCGCCGATGTGGCCAGGCTCGTGACTTTGCTGCCGGGCTTCGACCGCAATCATGACGGGACGGTCCGGCCGAAGGAATACGCCTCGCTGCTGAAGTTCTACTTCCCCCTCAAGCAGGTGAGGGCCGTCCACCGGCAGATCACCGCCGCCACCTGAATCCGGTGGGCAGCCCCGGTCTGGCAGTAGAAGAATCCCCCGCCGGGGTGCGATTCTTCACGGATGGCTGAAACCAAGATTGAGACGGAAACGGAAGCCCGCGCGCCCTTCATCCCCGCGTGGCTGGACGAGCTGCCGCTGAATGCGCGGGAGTTCCGGGTGCTGGTGCACCTGTGGCGGCGCGGCGAGACTTTCTCCAGCACGGAGACGATCGCGCGCATCTGCCGGATGAAGCGGGACACCGTCTTCGCCGCGCTGCGCGGGCTGGAAGCCGCCGGCCTGATCCGCCGGGAGTCGCGCCCGGGCTACACCACCCTGATCCGGACGCTGACCCCCGAAACGGTGCGGCCCCCGTCCCCCGTTCCGGTACGCCCCCCATCCCCCCGGACGGGGCAGGACCCGTCCCCCGAAACGGGGCACAAAGGTTCTCCCTCTAAGGTTCCCCCATTAAGGGTACCCCATGAAGGTGTGCAGCGGCACGATCCCGATCCTGACCCTGATGCGGAGTTCGTGGCCACCTTGAAGGCGAACCCGGCCTATGCGGGCACGTCCATCGATGCGGAGCTGGGCAAGATGCAGGCCTGGCTGCTGGCCAACCCGGGACGGCGCTTCACCCGGCGCTTCGTGGTGGCCTGGCTCAACCGCATCCCGCCCGCCCCACCGAAGAAGGTCCTCAACCTCGGCAAACGCTTTCCACAATCCCAGCAGCCATGAATACGACCTGCGCATGCGGCCAAAGCTACGAAGCCCCCGAGAAGAAGCCGCCCGACTTCCTCAGCTTCCTCGACCGCCCCGAGTGCTGCCCGGCCTGCACGGTGCGGCAGGACGCGGAGGACGATGAAGCGGACCGGCGGATGGAAGCGGAGCAGCGCGAGAAGCAGGCCGCCCGGAACGAGGCGGCGGTGGACCGCATCATTCCGCCGCGGCTGCGCCTGACCGACCCGGCGGATGCGCGCTTCAACTCCGTGCTGTGGGATCAGGTCACGGCCTGGCAGCCGACTGCTGAGAAGCCGTGGCTCGGGCTGGTGGGGGAGACGGGGGAGTCCAAGACGCGCTGTGCGTATCTGCGCCTGCGGCAGTTCGCGCGGGAGGCGGCGCTGGCGGAGCGGCCCTTCCATGGCGCGATGATCAGCGGCATGGAATTCGCGCGGGCGGTGGTGGAGCAGTATCGCGAGGAGGGATCGGGCAAGGTGCTGCGTGAAGCGCGCACGGCGGGGATCCTGGTGTTCGATGAACTGGGAAAGGTGAAGGCGACCGCGGGGGTGATGGACGAGTTGTTCGCGCTGATTGATCACCGGCACGCGCACAACCTGGTGACGATCTGGACGGGGAATGCGGGGCCGCAGGAGTTCTGCACGGCGTGGCCGGAGGAGTATGCCGGGCCGGGGTGCGGGAGGATTCTGGAGGCCTCGGTGGTGGTGGGATAGCCACGGCGGCGGAGCCGCGGAAGGCACCTACCGGTGAAGTCCGCCTGAAGGCGGGACTACATACCCTTGGTGGCGGGCGATGTGGGTCGCTGCGCCCGACCAGCGCCCCTCGCAGCAGGCTGCGTCGGGACAGCGGCAGCAGGCTGCGCGCAGTCCACGGCGGCGGAGCCGCGGAAGGCGGCCTTACGGTGCGGCGGGCTCGGGGGCGCGGGCGGGGGGCTGGGCCAGGAGGGCGACGATGGTGTCGGCTTGGGCGGCGTTGAAGTTGGGGTTCAGGTTGAGGGCCTTCGAGAAGTATTGGCGGGCGGGGCCGTCGTCCTTGAGGGCGTGATGGATCATGCCGGCGTGGAAGAGGATGCCGGCGTCCTGGGTCTTGCGGCGCAGGGCGAGGTTGATGAAGGACTTGGCCTCGGCGGGCTGGCCGTTCAGGCAGAGGCACCAGGCGAGGGTGTCGGTGACGGTGACGTTCTTGGAGCGCTCGTAGGCGGCGCGGGCTTGCTTGAGGGCGTCGTCGAGGTTCTTGCCCTGGTCGGCGTAGAAGCGGGCGAGCTGGGCGTTCGCGCCGAGGTCGGGGTTCGGGTAGAGCTTGCCGTCGGCATGCGGGTGCGGGTTGACGTGGTAGGCGACGACGATGGCGAATTGCTGGTCCGCCTTTTCGTGCTGGTCCGTGGCGCGGTAGAGGTCGACGAGCGGGGCGAGGGCGTCGTGAGTGGGGGTGATGGAGGCGGACTTTTCATAGAGGGCGATGGCCTTCGGGTACTCCTTCCGGGCGGCGGCGATGCGGGCGACGGTGGCGAGGACGCGCGGGTTGTTCGGGGCTGCTTCGAGGGCGAGGGCGGCCTGCTGTTCGGCGGGGAGAAGGGCACCGCCGTGGAAGAGCATGAGGGCGAGCTCGGCGCGGCACCAGGCGGCGTTCTCCGGGTAGGGGCCGCCGGCGGCGATGGCCTGCTGCATGAGGGCGCGGGCGCGGGTTCCTTCACCGGTCATCCAGTGGAGGTGGGCGGCGCGGCTGAGGGTGGAGAGGTCGGGCCGCTGGTCGATGGCGATCTGGTAGTGGCGGGCGGCTTCGTCGTAGTCGCCGAGTTCGAGGGCACCATCGCCGATGAGGGCGTGGGCGTCGGTTTGCTTGGGATCGGTATCGAGGGCCTTGCGGGCCCACATCTTGCCGGCGGGGAAGTCGTGCTCGGAGTTCTTGACCCAAGCCATGCCGGTCATCGCGTCGGCGTGGTCGGGCTCGACGGTGAGGGCGCTGCGGTAGGCGAGGTAGGCGGCGGTGAAATCGTGGCTGACGGAGTCGCGCGATTTCTGCATGAGGGCATTGCCGAGAAGGACCCAGGTTTCGGGGGTGCAGGCGGGGTTTTTGACGAGGATCTGGAGCTTGGTGATTTCGGGGGAATTAGGTGAATTGGGTGAATTAGGGGCTGGAGTGTCGGTCTCGGGAGCTGGAGGGGTTTGGGCGGCGGCTAGGGTGAGGGTGGCGAGGAGAAGGAAGATGGGTTTCATCGGGTGATGGCGGTTGGAGCGCGAAAGGCGAAAGTGAAAGGCAAACATCGAACATCGAACATCGAACGTCCAACATCGAACATCGAACATCGAAGTGGGAAGGCACTTGACCGGTGGGGCCGGGCGGTGCCCGGCGGTCCCAGTGGGGGCTGTCGGTTGGGGACGGCGCCGGGGTGGTCGGGGAGACGCGGAGGGACTCTACGGGGAGACGGCTTTGGGGGTGGCTTCGTCCGCCTGAAGGCGGGACTACGTACCCTTGGGGGCGGGCCGGTAGATGGGTTCGGGATGCTGCGCTCTGAAAAATAGGGAACCGGCGGATGGGAGGATCCGCCGGCCGGGTTTTTGGGTTTGGGAGGGGAATCTCCGTTTTGGGGGAGAAGGAAGGCCGCGGATGGAGGCGAGGGGAGAACCGGGTGACCCATGACGATCGAGGGTGCTGCCGTTCCACCTGCAGCTTCCTTTTTGGCTCTTTCCTTAAGTTGCTCCCATCCGCGGCGACTATCTATTCACTCCTCCTGGAAGGTGTCCCCGATGGGTCGGTCGATCAGTTGTCGACGACGGGGGCTTGGCGCTGGTTGACGGCGGGGCCGGCGTGGGGGGTGCCGAGGTAGGGGAAGACCTGGTTGTAGAGCTGGTCATTCGCGGGGACGTTATCGCCAACTACGGTGATCGTCGTATATGTGGGGCCGCTGGCGACGGCGGAGAGGGCAATGTCCACGACGTCGTCTCCGATGCGGCGGCCGTTCGGCCAGCCGAGGGTATCGCCGCCGATGAGGCTGAGGCGATTGAAGCCGGCCTGGCCGGGAAGCGGGACGGGGCCGGTGGTGGTATCGACGCGGAGGACGTCCGGCAGGAAGATCGCGGCGAGGTCGGCGCGACCGGTGGTGGCGAGGGGGCCGCTGCCATCGGTGCCGAAGAGGACGGCATTGACGAGGAAGGCGACCTCGGGGTTCTCGGCGTAGGTCTTGAACTGGTCGTCCTTGAGCGGCTGGGTGCGGTTGTAGAGGTCCTTGCCGCGGAGGGCGACGAGCACTTCATTGAAGAGCGGGTTTCCCATGCGGTTGATCTGGACCCACTTGCCGCCGCTCTTGGGCGCGGCCTTGGCGGTGCGCTTGGTGATGGCGGGGCGGCTGACGGAGGCGAAGACGCCGACGCCGGTGCGGGCTCCGACGATGGGCTCGGTGTAGGCGAAGGTGGTCAGCGCGGTGATCGGGATCTGGACGCCGAAGCTGAGGACATTGAAGCCCTTGAAGCCGTCGATGCCATTGCCGTCCTGGCCGAGGCCGTCGGAGCCGTCGCCGTCGTTGTTGACGATGCGGGGGTCGAGGAAGTCGAAGATACCGGGGGTGTCGGCGTAGAAGCCGTCTTCACGCGGGCCGGCCCAGACGACGACGCCGTTGTCGAGGGTGCGGATGGCTTGCTTGGTGAGGGAGTCGAGGGCGGCGAGATTGGCGGCGCCAGAGACGGCTTTTCCATCGGGGCCATTGTAAGCCGGGGTGGTGCGGAGGCCGACATTCGGGGGCGAGGTGGGCAGGGCCCTGGCGAGCAGGGTGCGCTTGAAGCCGACGCCCTTGGCGGCGCGGGAGGCGCTGAAGTCGTAGGTCTGGGTGTAGTTCTGCCGGGCATCGCCGATGGTGGTGATGGCGCCGACCTCGGTGCCGCGGCCGTAGGAGAGGATGGTGTCGGGGTTCTTGACGGCGGTGACGGAGGAGAAGTCGAAGTCGAACTTCTGGACGATCTGGCCGGTGACCGGGTTGGTGATGTTGATGGTGTAGAGCGCGTCATCGGCGAAGCGTTCGTAGATCACGCCATCGCCGGGCTCGGAGAAGGGGCGGACGGAGACGAGGACATTGAGGACGTTGACGGCGGGGTCGTCGTACTTGGTGCCGACGAAGGCGTAGACGTCGGTGAGATTGGCCTGGGGGTCCTGCTTGATGAGCGGGGCGTCGCTGTGGCTGGCGGCGAAGCTCATGACCGGGCAGATGAGGGCCGCGAGGAAGAGACTGCGGGAGAGTTGCCGGAGGGTCACGGCTTGGCGGTAGGAGATGTTCATGGGATTGAGGCGGTTTCGGGAGTGGTAAGGGAGATGAGAGCATGGGGTTGGGGGTGGGTCGATGAGGGGGTGGGACGGGATTTGAATGGGGGTATGGGGAAGATGCGAACATCGGACGTCCAACATTGAACGTCGAAGGGGAAGGCAGGTGGGAGGAGGAAGAAAAAGGCAGAGTGCCGAGTGATCAGTGATCAGTGGAAAGGCGGAAGAAGGTTGAACCGCCAAGACGCCAAGGGGGAGAGTGTTTTGGAGGGAACGAAACGCGGAGGCGGAAAGGGGCGCGGGGGGAAGGCAGAAGGCGGGAAACATCGAACATCGAACGTCCAACATTGAACGTCGAAGGGGAAGGCAGGTAGGCACCACGAATCGGACGAATCTTGCGAATGGAGGCGGGGGGGGTGCGGGGGACTGAGGGATTTCAAATTTGAGATCTGAGGATTTCAGAGGGGAGGCATCGGGACGATGGGGCGGGCGGTGCCCGGCGGTCCCTGTGATGATCGCGGGTTGCATTTCCCGCCATTGTGGGCGAACTTCAATCTTCCTGAAATACCGCCGGGGAGATGGGGCCAGCCTGCAGATGCGGCCGATTCCTGCGTTTTTCCCGAGGGAATAGAACATCATCACCTCATGAGAACGTCCTACGTTCCATTCATAATTGCCGCGCTGCTCGGCTGCGGGTCCGCGGTGCAGGCGCAGCTCGCGCCGATCACTGCGGTGGAGACGAAGGTGATCGCGGTGACGGGATTTCCCGGCACGGAGCCGTCCCATACCGTGGTCTCGGATTACGGGATCAAGCCGACGGTGATCCTGACGGCGAATGCCGATAACTCCTGCAACGTGGCCTTCCATGACTCGGCGGCCTCGAAGATCGCGATCCTGTCGATCGATGCGGCGGGGAATCTGGTCTCGCGCTTGGACCCGGCGGTCTTGCAGGGGGCGACGGAGCTGATCGGCTTCGCGAGGATTCCGGGGGATGGTAGTTTCGGCGTGGCGTATGCGAAGAACAACGCGGCGAACGGGCCGGATTTCGAGTATTGGATCGCCCGGGTGAGTCCGGCGGGGGCGACGCTATTCAACACGCTGGTTTTCGGGACGCAGCCGAAGGGACAGGTGAACTCGAAGGGCGAGCCGGGTTATTTTTCGAGCGGGCGGCTGGCCTTCAATCCGGCGACGCAGAACCTGATCTCCTACACGGGTCACTCCCAGCGCCATTCGGATGGCATCCGGCACCAGGGCGGGCATGTGGCGACGATGAGCCTGGCAGGCGTGCTGGCGGTGGCGAACCCGTGGTACTGCAGCCATAACTTCGACCAGCGGCTGCTGGTGGACGGGAGCAACTTCTACACGCTGGCGCATGGCGATGCCTTCCCGCGCGGGCTGGTCTTCGGCAGGTGGCAGGATGCGGCAGGCGGCGCGACGATGACGAACGATGTGCAGTTCTTCACCATCCCCGGGACCTCCGGGGACAATGTCACGAACACACAGACCGGCGGCTTCGTGAAGCTGGCGAGCGGGAACATCGGCATCGTTTATTCCACGAAGGCGGGCAGGAACAATTACGATGTGCGCTACCGGGAGCTGACTCCGGCGGGGCAGGCTTCCGGTTCGGCGGTATGGCTGACTTCCTATCCTGCCGGAACCTTCGCGATCTTTCCGAAGATCGTGCGGCATGGAGATGTGGCGGCGGTTTTTTGGGAAGAGGTGACAGGTGGCAGCGTGCGCGCGGTGCGCTCGAAGCTGGTGGGCACGGCGGCGGCGAATGCGACGGCGATGGCCACCGTGTCCGATACGGCGGTGCGGGTCTCCGCCTACTACGACATGGCCCCGCTGCCGAACGGGGGTATCCTATGGGCCTCGCATCGCGGGGCGGGTTCGCTGGCGCTGCAGCGGGTGGTCTCGCCGGCGGCGGGGACTGGCGGGCTGCGGTTGGGGAATGTGGCGTTTGGAAAGAGCGGCGCGAATTTCACGATCAGCGGGAGCGTGAGCGGAGGGGCTAGCCTGGGGACGGTGTTTTTGCAGGCGTCGTCGGACATGGGTCGGACAGACGCGTGGCAGAATATCGCGACGATTCCGCTGAATGCCGCGGGACAGGCGACGTTCGGGCCGGTGACGGATCCGGGGGGAGGGAGCTTGGGGAGGAATTTTTTCCGGTTGGATGGGCCGTAGGCCTTTTCGTGTGATGCTACGATGGATGCAGTAGATGGCGGGGCGGCCGGACTTCCGTTGCGGGGACTGATTGGTGACATCGGCCACCCAGTGCTTCGTCCGCCTGAAGGCGGGACTACTTACCCTTGATGGCAGGCTGTTAGGGACCGTTCTGCCGGGCCGTGCCCGGCGGTGCCGGTGGGGGGCTGTCCGTGGGGTGGGGAGTTTTTGGAGTTGCGGGGACGCTGGCAGGCGGCGCGGCTCTGGAGAGCAGCGCTACTTACTTCTGCCCGATGGCCTTGCGGTAGCGGTCGACGCCATTGACGATGCCGCTGGCGACGGCGGTTTGGTAGGTTTCATTCGCGATCAGGCGGGCCTCGTAGGGATGGGCGATGGAGCCGCACTCGATGAAGATGGCGGGGGCTCCGAGCTGTTCCAGAAGGGGGAGGCGGGAGCGGACGATGCCGAGGTCGGAGGTGTTCCGGCCGAGCTTGTTGACCACACAACTGTGCATGGCGGTGGCGAGGGCGATGCTGAGGTCTTCACTGGCATTGCCGGGCACGGCGGCCTTGTCCTCCTCTTGCAGGGGGCCCTCGATGCCGGGGACGCCGAGGGGGGCGATGACGCGGGTGCGGATGCCGGGTGCCGCGGCATCCGAGCTGAAGCCGAGCGAGATGACGATGGCGTCATGATCGAAGGTGCCGATGCGCTCGAGGCGCCCGGCGATGGAGGGGTTCTCATCCTGGCTGCGGGTGAGTTCGACCTTGAAGCCTCTTGTCTCCAGATCGGTCTTGATCTTGCCGGCGATCTGGAAGGCGAAGCCGGCCTCGGTGCCGAGGTTGTTCTCCTGGCCCGGGGTCTCGCCGCCGAGAACGGGGTCGAGGACGACGGTGCGGAACTCGCGGTTGCCGGCCTGGATGTCGCCGGGGCGCAGGACGGGATCGAGGAGCTTGGAGAGGTCCATGCGCGAGACCATGGCCTGGCCTTCGTGGAGCAGGACCTTCGAGGTGCACTTGAATTTGATGCCGTTGATGAGGACCTCGTCCGAGCCGAGGGTGAGGACCGTCTTTACGTTTTTGTTCTCGAGGGTGACCTTGTCGCCTTCGCGGGTGGGTGGGTTGAAGGCGTAGAATTTGGCGATGGAGTCGGCGGAGACGTGTTCGGCGCCGTCGATGGCGACGGGGGTCCAGTTCCCGGCTCGTTCGGCCGGGGGCTGGATGGGTGGCGCAGGGGCTTCTTCTTGGGAGAAGACAGTGCCGGCCAAGAGGACGGCAAGGAAGGCGGCTATGGGGTTCATGGGGCGGGAATTGCGGGGGGATGGGAGAAGTCATGTGAAAAGGGGGTGAAGGCCCTTCCATGACCCCTCCCCCTGAAGGTGTGGCGGCAGTTACCAAACCTCTTTCTTGACCGCGAAGTAGCCGTAGACCCCCTCGTCCAGATCCCCGAGCACCGCCTCGTTCAGGCCGAGCCCGTCCGAGGTCTTCAGGTCCATCTCGTTCGCGAGGGTCACACCGGCACCGCCCTCCACCCACCAGGTATCGCAGATCCGCCGCTGGGCATGCAGGCCGGCGCGATAGGAGGTGAAATCGATCACCCGTGATTGATTGTTGTCGTCGATGTTCCAGACCCCGCCCGCCGCGCGGACATCCACGCCGAAGCGCCAGTTCTCCGTCGCCTCCCAGGTCGCGGTGAAGGCCGGGCCGATCAGCTGGAAGGTCAGGTCCTCGGTCGGTGCCCAGAGGAAGGCGATGCCGGGGAACAGGGTGTCGTTGCCAAAGGCATCCGTGATGGCCACGCCGGCACCGAGGTAGAAGGAATCGCTGAACTTGTAGCCCGCACCCACCGCCGCATCCACGAAGATGTCGTCGCTGTCGATGTGGTCGAAGTCGGTGGACAGCGAGGGCTTCAGGTAGGCGCCGAAGATCCACGGCGAATCCTTCGCGGAGTGGATCAGGTAGAGCGGCAGTTCCAGCGAGTGCAGGTCCTCATCCTTCAGCGGGAAGCCCGGCAAGATGCCATCGTAGCGCAGGAAGGTGGCTTCATAGCGGAAGAGCGGCAGCAGGGAGAGGTCCGGGCCGAAGTTGATCGGCTTGCTCAGGAAGGTCTGCGCTTCCACCTGCCACAGGTCCAGTTGCCCGTGGCTCTTGTCGAAGTCCATCCCGAAGGCCCCGTAGCCGCTGGCGCGGAAGACATCGAAATACATCAACGGGTTTTCGTCAGGCTCCGGTTCCGCCCCGTGGGCGAAGGGGCTGATCAGGGCGGCGGCGAGAAGAAGGGGTCTTTTGGTCATGGCAACCCGCGTTCCATAACTCACACCTGCTGCAAATGCTAGGAGGGAAATGGAACTTTCCTTCCCTCCGCAACCCGAACGATCGCTCTGTTAGCCTGATTCCGCAATCTTGCGGAGTTCTTCACGCCCAGCTCCAGCGCTCCATCCACCAGCGGTACCTGTCGCCATCCGCCATCACGTGGCCGAGGCCCGGCCAGGGGAGGTGGAAGGCGTAGCAGCGGATGCGCTTCTCGGCGGCCTCGCTCCAGTACTTCTTGCGGGTGACCACGGCGGTCACCGGGTCGTGGTCGAAGGCGATGGTCCAGTTCGGATCCGCGAACATCAGCAGGTGATGGTGCGCGAGGTCCATCAAGTGGAGCAGTTCGTCATTGCCGGAGCGGATGCGGAAGCAGGCATGGCCATCGGTGTGGCCGGGTGCGGCTTCCACCTTCACCAGCCCGCCGAGGACCTCGGTGCCGGGCTTCACCGGACGCAGGTTGGCCTGGAGCGTATCGAAGTGGCCGCGGACTTCCTTGATCATCCCGGGGACCTGTTTCTGGTCGCGCTTGGACTTGGAGAAGTCCGGATTCTCGCTGCGCCAGAAGGAGAGTTCGTCTTCCAGCAGGTAGATCTGTGCGTTCGGGAAGGCCGGCTTGCCATCGCGGACGAAGCCGTTGATGTGGTCCGAGTGGGCGTGGCTGAGGAAGCCGGCGGTGACCTGCTCCGGCGAGATGCCGACCGAGGCCAGGCCGTCGTAGAGCCAGCCCATCTGCGGATTGTTGCCCTTGCCGAAGCCGGCATCGAAAATCGCGATGTCGTTGCCGGAGCGGACGACCAGGATGTTCACGTAAAGCGGGATGGTATCGAGCCGCTCGCCGTGGCGCTCCATCTCCTCCTTCATCTTCGGGCGGGCCTCTTCCGGCCACATCAGGCCGAGGCCCTCGCGGAAGCCCAGATTGCAATCGCTGATCGAAAAAGCTTCCAGCGCGCCGATGCGGAAACGGTAGACGAAAGAGTCCCGGAAGCCCGGCGAGGGCGAGGTATCCTCGGCCACGGCACGGGGAGCGCTGCCGAGGGCGGCCATTCCAGCCAGCGCGGCTCCGACAAAGCCGCGGCGCGAGATTTCAGGGGATCCGGCGGGTGGATTCATGTGAGCGACTTACGCGTCTTCAAACCGGTTTTCATCAGTGAGCGGAAGAAAATGACGAATGAGGAATTTCCGAATGACGAATGGAGCGCCCCGGGAGGGGTGGGATCTCGCCACAAGTCGTTCGTTATTCGGGAATTCTGGATTCGGGATTCAGTCTTTCTTGGCCGTGTAGTCGAAGACCAGCGCCTTCTCCAGCAGCGGCTTGAGCTTCGCGCCGAAAGCCTTGTGGGCCTCGTGCGGCAGGTAGGCTTCCAGGGCGGCCTTGTCCTTGAAGGTCACGAAGAAGCAGTGGGTGAAGCCCTCGTTGAGGCCCTCCACGCTCTCGCTCTTGCCCCACTCGTAGCCGGTGATGGTGTCGATCTTCTTGGGCAACTCGGCGAAGGCCTTCTCGATCTCCTGGACCTGGTCGATGGTCGCCTCGGCCTTGAATTTGAAGAGGACGACGTGGCGGAATTCGTTTTCCGCGACAGCGGCGGTGGCAAGGGCGGCGGACATGGTGGCAATCAGGATGGCTTTGAACATGGGAAGATGCTTGGGGAAGCGGCGAAGCCTGTCAAACATGGGACCGCTTTCCTTGATTCCTGGCAGTAGAAGAATTTGGACCGAGCAGTGGTGTTTTCAGGCAAGGGTAAAATCCGGGTCGGCGAGAAGTTTGTTTAGTATGGTGATCATTTTGCGCATGACGGCGGTGAGCGCGACTTTGGCGGGCTTGCCGGCTTGTAGGAGACGTTGGTAAAAGGCTTTCAGGACGGTGTTGGAGTGCGAGGCCGACACCGCCGCCATGTAGAGGACCTTGCGCACCGCCCCCCTGCCGGCTTGGATCTTGCGCTTGCCGCAGGTGGCGCCGCTGTCCTTGGGATGAGGGACGACGCCCGCGAGACAGGCCACGGTCTTGTCGGGCAAGATGCCGAGTTCGGGGAGGTAGGCCAGCAGGGTGTGGGCGAGGACGGGACCTGCCCCCTTGAGCTGGCGGAGCCGTGCGGACTTGGCGGCAAGCACGGGCGAGGCCGCGACGTGGGCGGCGATACCGGCATCGGCCTGGTCGAGCAGGCGCTGTGTCGCGCGGCGCAGCTTGGTGAGGGTTTTGCGAAGGAAGCCCTCGGCGAGCTCGAGGCGGTTGCCGGTATCGGTGATGAGGTCGACGAGGACGCGCCGTGCTTCGAGCATCTGGCGCAGCACGACGGCCGCGGGATCGGGAGCCACCAGGGCCGGGGGCCGGTGAGTGTCGGCGTAGCTTGCGATGAGGCGGGCATCGATGCGGTCGGTCTTGGCGAGGATGCCTCCGGAGAGCGCGAAATAGCGGACGCGGGCGGGCATGACGACCGATACGGGGATCCCGCGTTGGAGGGCGGTGGCGGCCAACAGCTTCTGGTAGCCAGCGGTGGACTCGCAGACGAGGTGGGGAGCTTCCACGCCGGCGATGGCGGTGAAGAGGTCGTCCAGCCCGCGGGCGGAATTGGCGACCTGCAGGTGGGCTTGGCCGGGGATGTGGACGTCGAGGCGTGCCTTTGACACGTCGATGCCGATGTGGGTAGGTGTATTGCGGTTCATGTCTCAATCTTGCGATGCGGGTTCAAAGACCCATTCAGTGGTTCGAGCATTGAACCGGGAGCGGAAACGAACGGCCATGAGCTCGGTCACGGACTCGAAGGTCCTGGATGGATTCGGCCTGGACGTTTCCGCCGCGGGCGGGGGAGGCCACCCCCGCCCGCGTTCTCCCGGGGCGGCCGCAATGGGATCACACGAGATGGTCCCTGGCGATCCGCCGCGGGTGGCTTCCTCCGACGAGCTTCGTTCCGGCCCATTCTCGGAAGCCACCCGCGGCGGATCCGGGGTCAATAGCGGCATTTCCAAACATACAGGATGGATAAGGTGGATGGGATGCCTGATGATCCTCGTCCCCCTCAGCACTGTTCCAAACCGCCCCTCCAATTCCCATGGCGGGCGCGGCAAATCGGGCGATGCTATCGGGTCATGGAACGTCTTCAAACCCACAGCAAGCTGGTCGGCTACCTGCTCTGGATCTTCGGCTTCACCGGCGCGCACCGCTTCTACTTCGGCCGCCCGGTCACGGGCACCATCTGGCTGCTCACCGGCGGGCTTTTCTTGGTCGGCTGGATCGTGGACTTGTTCTTCATTCCTTGGATGGAGCGTACGGCGGCACGGAGATACACGGCGGGGAGGATCGATTACTCGTTGGCCTGGATTCTTCAGACCTTCCTCGGCCTGTTCGGCATCCATCGCTTCTACATGGGGAAGATTTGGACCGGGGTGCTCTGGCTCTGCACCGGTGGCCTCTTCCTGATCGGATATCTCTATGACTACTGCACGCTGAACGGGCAGATCGACGAGTTGAATGCGGAGGATCGTGAGGTGGTGAGGGGGGCGATGTTGGGGAGGGCATGATTTACGGACGGCTCTAACGCTGGGGGCGCGGAGCCGTCCTTCCTGCGGAGCGGCTGCCGCCCCGGGCATCCAAGTCGGACACCCGGCGCGATCCGCCACGACTATTTCCCGGCCTTCTCCCGGGCCTCCCTGATTGACTCGAGCGTCTGCTCCATGATCGTCGCGGGGACGAAGCTCGGCGGGAAGGAGCGCGGCGGGAACTCCTTGAAGGTCTCCACGAACTTGAAGACTTCATCCATCGCCCCGTAGACCTGACCCACGTGGTTGAGCTGCCAGTCCCAGAAGGTATTCGAGGTGAAGTCGGCCCGCTCGAAGGGATCCTGATAGAGATTGAAGATCTTCTGCAGGCGCAGCTTGGTGAAGGGCTCGGCCCAGACCCCCATCGTGCCCGCGAGACGCTGCTCGGCGTAGACATACTTGTAGTCGCCCTGGCGCATGCCCACGAGCAGGCCGTCGTCGTCCGCATAGAAGAACTTGTCGCGGGCGCTCTTCACGCCGGGATCGTTCGTCACCGTGCCGCTGACCGTGCGTAGGAAGGTCGATTGGTCGTAGCCGTCGAGGTGGACCTTGTAGTGGATGCCATTGGCCGTGTAGCCCTTCTTGCATTTGCCGACGATGTCCGGTTCGCCGGCGAAGGCGCAGAGGGTCGGGATCCAGTCGTTGTGGCTCATCAGCTCGCCGGTCACCGTGCCAGGCTTGATCACACCGGGGTAGCGCACCAGGCAGGGGACGCGGAAGGCACCTTCCCAGTTGGTGTTCTTCTCGGAGCGGAAGTGGGTCATCGCCCCGTCCGGCCAGGTATTCATGTGCGGGCCGTTGTCGCTTGAGTAGACCACGATGGTGTTGTCGGCGATGCCGAGGTCGTCGAGGGACTTGAGGATCGAGCCGATGGTTTCATCGTGCTCGATCATGCCGTCGATGTATTCGCTATCGCCGTGCTTGTAGCGGCCGCGGTGCTCGGCGCGGACGTGCGTGCGCAGGTGCATGCGGGTCGCGTTGAACCAGCAGAAGAAGGGTTTGTTGGCGGCATGCTGGCGCTTGATGAAGTCGATGGCCGCGGCGGAGGTTTCGTCATCCACGGTCTCCATCCGCTTCTTGGTCAGGGGGCCGGTGTCCTCGATCGTCTGCTTGCCGATCTTGCCGAAGCGCGCGTCCTCGGTCGGGTTGTCCACTTCGCTCGCCTTGCACTTCAGCACCCCGCGCGGGCTGAATTTCGCGAGGTAGGCCGGGTCCTTCGGGTAGTCGGGCAACTCGGGCTCTTCCTCGGCATTGAGGTGGTAGAGGTTGCCGAAGAACTCGTCGAAGCCATTGACCGTCGGCAGGGACGGATTGCGGTCGCCGAGGTGGTTCTTGCCGAACTGGCCGGTGACGTAGCCGAGGTTCTTGAGCAGGCCGCCGATGGAGGGGTCGAGCTGGCTCATGCCCATCGGCGCGCCGGGGAAGCCGACCTTGGTCAAGCCGGTGCGGATGCCGTGCTGGCCGGTCAGGAAGGCGGCCCGGCCGGCGGTGCAACTCTGCTCCCCGTAGTAGTGCAGGAAGCGGGCGCCTTCCTTGGCCAGGCGGTCGAGGTTCGGTGTGCTGTAGCCCATCAGCCCGTCGCTATAGGCGCTGATGTTGGTGACCCCGACGTCATCGCCCCAGAGGACGAGGATGTTCGGCTTCTTTTCCTGAGCGGACGCTGCCGCGATGGCTAACAGGCCGCAAGCGAGCGCGGCGATTCGGTGTTTGGTTTTCATGGTGGGACACGTGTCTTTTATGGTTGAGGAAGCGGGATTCATTTGACCGGCTGCGGCTCCGGGAACTTCCAGGTGCCATCGAGGATCTCCTGGCGCGGGCGATAGAGCCGTACCGTGTAGTTCCAGCCGGGCATGACCGGCAGGTAGTTCGGCGCTTTCGCGTTATCCCCGCCGAAGAGGATGGTGACGGAGCCATCTTCGCCCTTCTTGGCGGTGATGTTGTTGAGCGAATAGGCGTTGGCCTTGTTCGGCTCGAAGTAGCCCTTCGCGTTGTAAACGCTGACCGACCAGAAGGCGTCCACGGGAACATCCTTCACCACGAGCTTGTAGGCGGTCTTGCCGTCATTGGCAGGCGGCGTGATGCTGAGATAAGAGGCGTCCTTGTCGGGATTGCCACCCCAGCCCGCGGCGGTTCCGATCAGGTGGCGGATCGGGTCGACCTGTTCCTTGGTGCCGAAGGCATGGTCGAAAGTGGGAATCGTGGAGGCGAGGACCAGCAGGGCATCCCGCACCTTCTTCTGGCTGGCCTGATCCCAGGCCGGGGCCTCGAAGCCGCCGAGGCTCTCCTGCTTGACTTGGATCGCGTCCTGCAAGGCATGCACCTGCTTGATATCCGCCGGGTCCGCCGGATCCACGAAGGTCCGGACGGCGGCGACCATGTAGCGGGTGCCGGCCTTCTCCCGGGTAAAGGTGTGGGAACCCGCGCCGTAAGCCACCTCCACCACGTAGTGATCCTGGTTAATCGCCAGCAGTGACATGAAGCGCTTGCCGGGGTCCGGCATGGTGATGGTCACGGGCGAAGCCTCAAGGTCGAAGACGGCCGAGGAATAGAGCGTGTCCCGGTTCAGCCGGATGACGGTTTGCTTTTCGACGTCGGCAGGCTCTCGCCGGTGGTTGAACTTGCCCATCACGCCGCCGCTGTCCTTGAGAAGTCCGCCGAGATACAAGTCGGTCTCGGCGCGGGCGAAGTTGTCCACCGTGACCGGCATGCCTTCCGCATGGCTGTTAGGGGAGGGAAGTAGCGCGAGCATTACCGCCAGCGCGAGGTAGGTGAGTTTGGTTTTCATGGTATGGTCTCCTTCTATGGATATGGTTGCTGATCACTTCACTTCCTCCACGTCCGGCAGCTTCCACTTCTGCTCGAAGAGCTCCTTCTTCGGGCCGTAGAGGCGGAACAGGAGTTCGAACTGCCGCTTGGGATCGGTCGGGCACCCAGTTGGATCTCTTGCCCTCGGGTGGGGCCGGGCCGAAGTAGGTGTCCACCGAGCCGTCCGGATTCTTCTGCACCGCGAGAACGACCGCGCTTGCCGGGATGCGATGGCGGTCCATGCTCTCGCCCGGCTCTGCTCTATGTTGTTCTCTCATGGTATGGATAGGATTCGGGCGGTCAGAATTTGAGGCTCAAGTTCAGCATTCCCACATCGCCTTCGAGCAGGCGCTCGTTGTCGAACTCGTGGACCCAGCGGGCGTTCATGCTGAAGTCGGAATCGCCCAGTTTGGTCGAGTAGGTGAGGATCGGGCCCACGCCGAAGGCCCGCCCGCTGAAGCCATTCAGGCGGTCCGCGGTCGGCCCGTCGTCATCGGTCAACTGGTCCATCCAACTGCCGACGATGCCGATGCCGAAGCCATTGTGGAACCGCTTGATCGCGGTGAACTCGAGGTCGGAGACGATTCCGTTCTGATAGTCCGTGGCGTCGTTCTCCGTGTAGAATTGCAGGCCCCACTGTGCGGTCAGCTCGATGTTCGGACCCGGCAGGATCTTGGTGTACGCGATCGTAGGGATGAAGGTCCAGTTGTTCAGGCTGAGGTTCGCGAGCTGCCCTTCCTCATACTCTCCGGTCGGTGCCCAGACCGTGAGGCCGAAGGACATGTGATCGGTCTTGCTGAAGTGATAGCTGGCGATGATCGGGGTGATCGCGATGTCGAAGAGCCCGGTCTTGTCATCGCTGCGCTGCCCGAGGAGGGGGCCTGCTGAAACCGAGGCCTCCACGTCCACGTAGGCAATTGGCAGGGTGATCCCGGAGGCGAAATTCCAGCACTCCGAGTGCGTGTTCCAAATGTACATCAGGGTCAGCGGTGTGAAGGAAAAGGTCCCCTCCACATCCAACGCCAGATTCCCGTGGATGGGGATGGGGCGGCTGCCGCCGATGTCGCCGTTGTAGTAGGTCTCTCCGACCGCGACCATCCAGCCCGGATACGGGGGGATGAGCCCTTGGTAGGGCATGACGGAGGTGCCGGAGACACTGCGGCCCATGGCACCCTCCAAGGCAAAGGCAGGAGAGGCCGCGATGGCCGCGATGGTTAAAACCAGGTGGGATGTTTTCATGGTGGCTGCTACGTTCTTGAGGAGGGGATGATTAGCCCTTGGGAAAGAGGAAGGTGACGCCGAAGCGGAGCCCCCACTCGGCGCCGCCGTCGGGTTTCTCCAGGTTGTAGCGGACGCCGCCGAAGAACTGGACCGGCTGGGAGCCGAGCTTGACGAGCTGGCTGACGACGAGGTTGACCGGCACGTTCCACTGCTCGCGCTGCCAATCGTAGGAGGCCTCCAGATTCACGGAGTAGGTGGTGGCCTGCTTGGTGGTGTAGGAGAGGAAGGGCTGGAGGAAGGTGGCATTCACGGCGGCCCGGTCGTCATCGCCCGCGAAGTCCCAGAGGTGGTTCGCGAGCGCGCCGTAGGTCCAGCCGTCGTGCTGCTTGAGGACCACCAGGGTGGGTCCCGCGCCCCACTTCTCCCCGCCGAGCACCGAGTCCGTGGCGGTCGGAATCAGGAAGACCGGCCCGAAGCCCCAGATGAAAGGCTCCGGATCCTTCGGCGAGAAGAAGAAGCTCTGCGTGATGTCTCCGACCCCGAACTCATCGCTCGCGCCGCCGAGGGCGATCCCTTGCTGGTCGATCACCGGCAGGATGGTGCGGGAGATCACGGTCCAATCCTCATTCAACGTGAAGGGAATGACCGGCTGGATGTTCAGCGTGAACTTCGTCCCACCCCCAGGCCCCAGGCCGAAGTCGAGATTCCCCTGGAGGGGGACGCTGATCAGCGCTGCGACGGGGTTGCTGAGCTGCTTCGCGAGGTCCGCATCTTCAGCGGCGGCGGGAAGGATCGCGGCGAAGGCGATCAAGGAAGGCAGGATGGTTTTCATGGTGGTTTGTTAGATCGAATCAGCGGCGGATGATCACCACGGGCCGTGCTCCGACGTAGGGGCCGTAGTAGCCGTACCAGCCATAGGCCGCATCCCGGCTCATCTCGGCGGCGGCGTAGTTGTCCGCGGCGATCCGGCGCTGCACCGCGAGCTGCTGGTAGCGCTGGTAGGCCTGCTCGTTGCCGACGTAGGCGAGCCCCTTCTTCTCGTCCTTGTAGGCGTAGATGACCTTCCCCTGGTAGGTCGCGCGGTGGACCTTGTAGGGCGGGAGCTGGTTGTAGAGGTTCTGCTGCTTCGGATTCTCCGGCGTGCGGCTGACGAAGCCGGCGGCGGAGAGCAGCGGCTCGGTGCTGGGGGCTCCCATGCTGGCGCAGCCGCTGGACAGGACGCCGCAAACCGCGGCGGACAGGGCGAGTAACAGGATGACAATGCGTTTCATGGTGGTCTGTTAGGTTCGGGATTTCACGATCAAGCAGCCCTCAACGCCGGCGGAACCCTCCGCCTCCGCCGCGATGGAACCCACCGCCGGCACCCCCGCGGTTGAAGCCGCCGCCGCCTTGATTGAAGGAGCGTTGCTGCTGGAATTGGCGGGTGCGCTGCTCGCCCCGGTCGCGGGTCGCGGGTCGCGGGTCGCGGGTCGCGGCTTCGCGGTTGAGACGGTTATGCACCTCGTCCGGCTCGGTCACATGTCGTGCCGGGAGATCGGGCTTCCGCTCGCCCGCACCGCCGCCTCCGGGACGTGTCGGGGGAATCGGTTGCCGTTCACCGCTCCCGCCGCCACCCGGCCGCGGCTCGAGTGCGGGATTTCTCTCCCCGCCACCGCCTGCTCCGGGGCGATCCGGATAGCCGGGAGGCGTGTGCCGCGTTTGCCCGGTGATGAAGCCATTCCGGTCCGGCTGCGGATGCGGGCCGGGCTCCGGCTTGGGAGGGTTGATGCCGCTGGCATTGTGCCCCGCGGGTTGCCATCCGCCGTTGTCCCACTTGCTCCATTGGCCGTCATCCTTGCGATACACGTTGCCATCGTGCCCGGCGTAGAAATCGCCGTTGTGTACGGCCATCCCGCCGCTGCCTTGGTCGCTCCAGTGGAAGCGGCCCGCACCGTTCGAGCCTTTCCATGCCGCCGCCCCGCCGTCCGGCCCGACCACGTGGGCGGACTCCACCCACTTGTTGCCGCGGCTCGCCGCGGAGGCGCCCCACTGCGCGTAGCCGTTGTTCCCCTGGTGCGTGACCCAACCGGTGCCGGTGCGCGGATTGTAGGCACCCGCGACCGTGCGGCCACCGTAGGGTCCCTCGACATGCGCGGCGCGCCCGTAGCGACCGGTCGCCGGATTGTACCAAGCGGCCCGGCCTGCCGATGCATACGGCCCGTAGACCCTCTCGCCCACCGCGTAGCCGCCGGTCCAGCGATTGTAGGCCGCGGCACAGCCGTAGCTGTAGTGATACGGATAGTAGGCCGGGTAGTGGCCCCACCAGCCGACGTAGGGCGGGTAGTAGTAGCCGGTGCCCCAGACCAGGCACTCGCCCAGCGCCAGCCCCGCGACGAAGGCGCCGAAGTAGCCTGCCGTGTAGCTGCAAGTGACCTGGTCATCGCTGTCGTCCTTGTCCTCCTCCACATGCACGTAGGTCACCCGGTAGACCGGCGATGAAGGCGGGATCGTGTAGACCGCATCCGGCACGTCCTTGCAGATGGCCCATGGCCCCGTGGCGGACACCGAGACGAACCACACCGCGTCCTGGCAGAGGTAATACTTGTCCGCATACTCGATCACATCCGAGGAGGTGTTAGACGCATACTTGAGCGGCGTGTCCTCGATCCGCTTGAAGGCAGGATCGCCATGATAGCTCACCTTCGCTTTCGCCTCCGCCTCCTTGATCTTCACCACGGCTTCCACCGGCACGGAGGCCAGGATCACCGCATCCTCCGCTTCATCCGTGCCGGGCACGGAGGCCAGCACACCGACGGGGCCGTCCTCCGGGATCCGCTTGAAATCCTCCGGCAGCTTGTTGCCCGCGTAGGTCCATGCCTCCCCGAGCTTCGGCGCGCTGAACCAGCGGCCGCTGACCAGGAAGTAAACGCTGCCATCCGCTTCGTTCTGGAAGACCTTGCTCTCCGTGTTGTTCGCCCACGCGAGCTTGGTGCCCTCGATCTTCTCCCACACCGGTTCCCCTTGGAAGACGATCAGCTCGGCCGGCTTGTCCGAGTAATACACCTTCGGCAGGATCATGCCTTTCTTCACGGTCCAAGGGACTTCCTGCTTCACGTGCTGCCAGGTATCGTCATCCGGCAGCTTGCCGAACTCCGCCGGGATCGACTCCGCGATCGTCCATGGTCCCGCGACGTCCTTCGCGGTCAGCCATTCATCGCCGGAAAGCAGGTAGTAGCTGGCAGCCGTTTCGTCGAAGAGCAGGTCCCAGTTCGTGTTGACGACGAATTTCAGTGTCGTGTTGTCGATCGGCGCGAGCACCGGCTTGCCCTCGACCATCAGGATCATCGCGGGCGTCGTGCTGATGAAGATCGGCGGCGGCTCCATCCTCACGTTCACCGGATCGCCCGCGCCCTTGGAGAGCTTCACGCCCGCCAGCAAGCGGTCGAGCGAGACGGTGAGCGGGCCCGTCGGCAGGGTCTCCTTGAGCATCGCTTCAAGACGCGTGGACTCCTCCGGTTTCACCGCGGTGAAGTGCGCCGCGTCCACCTTCAGGTTGCGGATCACCACGGTGCGACTCTCCTTGTCGGTGGTGGTTTCCCCGCTCACTTCGGCCACCCCCAGCGCAGCCGTTTCACCGGCAGGCTTGAGGGAAACGGCGAGGCGGGCGTGCAGCACGCGGTAGCCTTCCCATTCGTCGATCTGCGGCTGGTAGCAGGTGATCTGGACCTTGTTGCGCGTGACCTCGCGCGGCCACCCCGCGTCCTGCGGCGGCGACGGTTCGGCAGTGTCGGGCGTCTCGACCGACCAAGCGGGGACAGTCGAGGCGATGACCATGGCACCGAGCCACGGCAGCCCGCGATGGATGCGGGAATCGGATTTCGTTTTCATCGGTTTGGGACAAGGATGGACATGAGTTCGGGTCAGGCGGCATCGAGATGCGGGCGCATGGCATCGATCAGCAGTTGTCCGGCGAAGGGCTTGGTGAAGTAGGCGACGGCGCCCGCCTTCAGGGCCCGCTCGCGCAGAAAGGGCCGGTCGTGCCCGGTGATGAAGATCGCGGGGCAGCTCAGCCCCTGATCTTCCCGGCGCTGATGGAGATCGAAGCCCGACATCCCCGGCAGGTGGATATCCAGGATCAGGAACACGGCGCTCTCCCAGCGGTCCGAGTCCAGGAACTCCTCCGCCGACCCGAAGGAACGCGCGTGCCAGCCGGAGGTCAGGAGCAAGCGCTCGATCGCCCGGCTGCTGCCGGTATCGTCATCGACGACAATGATCTCGCGATTCCCCTCCACCATGCCGGACACGATGGGAAACGGCTCCGCTCTTGGGAATTCGTACTAGGGGCGGATATGCTTGCCCTTTGGTGCAATGTTCGCATGCACCCGTCGATGCCGTGACTTCACGGCCTAACCGGGAAGTTAATGGGATACGGCGAATGCCGGTCCGTTCAACTCGTCCGCCATGTGCACCAATTCGGCGAGGGACAGCGCTCCCATCTTCGTCATCACCCGCGCGCGATGCGCCTTCACCGTGCGCTCCGCGGAGCCGACCTCCGCGGTGATTTGCTTGTTCGGCTGGCCGGCGATCACCCGCCGGTAGACCTGGTATTCGGCATGGGTGAGCGTGGCCAGGCGCATCGCGAGATCGCGCCGTCTTTCCGTCGCCGCCCACGTGCCGGCGTCCCGCGCGAAGGCCGCAGCTACCGTGGCCAGAAGGACTTCCGCGCGCACCGGCTTGGTCAGGAAGTCGAAGGCGCCCGCCTTGATCGCGGCCACGCTCATCGGGATATCGCCATGACCGGTCAGGAAGATCACCGGCAGCAGCTCGGCCTGCCGCACCAGCGCCTGGTAGACTTCGAGGCCGCTCGCCCCCCCCGGCATCCGGATGTCCAGCAGCAGGCAGCCGCGCAGCGGACCCTCCCGCGCCAGCAGGAACTCGCCCGCCGAGGCGAAGCTACGCACCTCGTGATCCGCTGTCCGCAGCAAACGCGTCACGGAAGTCCGCAACGAGGCGTCGTCATCGATCACATAAACGATCTGGCGGGATAGATCGGCCTTGCTCATGTGCGTGTTATTCGTCGTGAACGGGCAGCATTAATCTAAAAGTCGCCCCTCCGCCAGCATTGTTCTCAGCGGTCAGCCGGCCGCCGTGGGCCTCGGCGATCGAACGCGCCAGAGCCAGGCCTAGGCCCATGCCCTGCTCCTTCGTCGTGTAAAAGGAATCGAAGATCCGCTCCCGCGCCGCGGGCGACATCCCGTGCCCGTTGTCCTCCACGCTGGTTTCGACCCACATGCCGCCGTGCCGCGCGGAACGGACGATCAGCCGGCGGTTGGAGAGGGGTACTCCTTTGAGCGCGTCCATCGCGTTGAGCAGCAGGTTCAGCATCACCTGCTCGATCTGCACGCGGTCGCCGGAGATCATCGGCAGATTCAGCGCGTATTCGCTCGTGATGCTCACGCCGTGCCGCTGGCAATCGTGCTCCACCATCCGGATCGCATCGCCCAGCAGTTCGTTCAAATACAGAGGTGCCATTTGCATCTCGTGCTTGCCGACCAAGGTGCGCACCCGTTTGATCACCTCGCTGGCGCGGATGTCGTCCCGGCGGATATCGGCCAGGATCTGGCGCAATTCGGCGAGCGATGGCGTATCGCTCTTCAATAGGATTTCGGCCGTCTCGGCATTGTTCAAGATCGCCCCGAGCGGCTGGTTCACCTCGTGGGAGATCGATGCGGTGAGCTCGCCCAGGATCGCCAGCCGCGTTGCCTGCACCAAGCTCTGCCGTGCCTCGTCCATCTCCCGCTGCACGGTGATGTCGCTGCTCATCACCACGAAGCAGGGCTCCCCGCCCAGCGGGATCAGCACGCAGGTCATGCTCATCCAGCGCAGCTTGCCACCGGGGAGATTCACCGGCTGCTCGAAGCCGTTCAGGGACTCGCCCGACTCCAGGAAAATCTTGAACCGCTCGCCAGCTTCACGGCTGGCGATCAAGCCCAGCTCGACCGGTGTGCTGCCGATCGCCTGGTCCCGCCCGATCTCGAAAAACCGCTCCCAGCTCGGGTTCACATCCACCAGCCGTCCGTCCGACTGCCGGATGATTCCGATCGCCGCCGGACTGCCGCGGAAGACCCCGGAGAAGCGCTCTTCCGACTGCCGCAGCGCCTCCTGCGCATGCCAGCGCCGGGTAATGTCCCGCCCGATCGATTGGAACTCCTTGATCACTCCCTTCTCATCGATCACCGGGTAGTCGACCCATTCCATCCGGATCTCCTTGCCGTCGATCTCGATGGTGTGTTCGTGCGGATACGGCTGCTGTGTTTCGATCATCTTGCGCAGCCCCTCCTTCGCCATCCGGTGTTGCTCCTTCGGCAGCATTTCCAGGAATGCGGCGCCCACGATCTCCTCGCGCGGTTTCCCGAAGTGGCGGCAGAAAGCATCGTTCACGAAGGTGCACGTGGAGTCCGGCAGGTAGCGGCAGACCATCTCGTGCTGCGTCTCCACCACCTCGCGATAGCGTTCGTTGCCCAGCCTCACCTCATCCTCCGCCAACTGCCGGCGGCGCCTCTGGACCAGCAATGCGGTGATCATCAGGGACTGGCACAGCACCGCGAAGCTGATCCCCGCGATGACCCGCGGATGCTCGTCCCACATACTTCCCTTCGCCGGGGACGCATCCGCAGCCTGCGCCACGCCACAGAAAGCCAGGAGTGCCGCAAGCCACACCAGCCCGCGGACCGATCGCGTGTCCCTCCCTGCCTTTCCAGCCGTAAAGGTCATCGGTAGATATCCTGTAGCCACTCCGGCCCCGAATGACATCTCTTTTCTGGGAAGAAGAGATGAGTCGGACTTTGCCTTACAAGAACCCCGACGCCCTTTCTCGCGACGAAGAGTTGCCGCAATCGAAAATTGCGTGAGATTCGCCGATCCTTCCCAATCGTCACGAACCATCCCGCCATCACGATGAGACCATTACTATCCTCCCTGCTCGCCAGCTTCCTCCTTCTCTCCGCATCCGCCGCGGACATCCCCGGATCAAAAGACCCCGCCGGCCTCAAGCGCTACGAGGGCTCCAATCTCATCGGCTTCCAAGCTCCGAAGCAGGACGAATATTTCCTCTCGAAAGGCAAGACCCGGGAATTCGGGAAAGTGAATCCCTTCGGTGAGGAGTCCCAAAAGCTGGAAGGCCTCCTTTCGCGCTATACCTACCTCGTTCCGGATGCCGGGCGCACCGCCTTCGAGGTCTTCGCCAACTACAAAACGGAGTTCGGGAAGCTCGGATTGGAAATCGCTTACGCCCCCGATCCCGACGATGACGGGTGGTTCGGTCCCACCTATTCGCAGTGGGAGGACCAGGCGAAACTCGGCCAGATCCTCGAATACAACGAGGCGGAGGAACGCTACCTCATCGCCAAAACCAAGGACGCCAACCCCACCTACTACGTCCTCTTCGTCACCTCCTACAAGGACGGCATCATCCCTCCATCGCTCGAAGGAAAGGTGGAGAAGAAGATGCCCCTCGTGCAGCTCGACATCATCGCCCCGGCCACTGTCGAGGAGCGGATGACCCTCGTGAAGGCGGAGGAAATGCAGCGCAAGATCGACGCCGATGGCGGGATCGCGCTCTACGGGATCCTCTTCGATTTCAACAAGGACTCCCTCAAACCCGAGTCCACTCCCACGCTTGAGCAGATCGCCGAACTCCTCAAAAGCCAACCGGGCCTCAAGCTCTACGTCGTCGGCCACACCGACCGCGTCGGCGCCCTCGATTTCAACCAGGACTTCTCCCAGCGCCGCGCAAAATCGGTCGTGAAGGAACTCGTCACCACCTACAAGATCTCCTCGGACCGTCTCGCCTCTGCCGGCGTCGCCTTCCTCGCGCCGGTGGCTCGGAACAGCACCGATGAGGGGCGCGCGAAGAACCGTCGGGTGGTGCTGATCCCGCAGGAGAAGTAGTCTTTTGCCTAGGCCTTGAGACAAAATATGCGAACCTGCTAGCTTGCGGAATTAGCGGGGGACTATAGAGGAGCAAGGGTGACTCACCCGAAAAGGCATCACTACTTGCCGCAGGCCTATCTTGCCGGATTTGCTGACAACGATGGAATGATCGCGGTTCACGACCGTCGGCAGGGGACTTACCGCTTGCAGCTACTCAAGGACACGGGGCTGGAAGGACATCTTTATTCTCACATTCTCTCCGATGGATCAAAGCAAGCGCCAATAGAGATAATGCTCTCCAAAATTGATGGCCAATTCCCTGCGCTGAGCAAAGAATTCCACAAAGGCGCTCCACGATTCACCCCGACGGAAATAGAGCCCCTGTTTGCGTGGATATCAGCTTTGGTTTTTCGCGTTCCCGCGATGCAGAATTTCTTGAAGCGATTGGGAAATAGAGCAATGGACGCACAATTGGAGGTGGCTTTAGAAACTGAGGAAGCAGCGCAGGCCTATGCATCGCAAATTTTCGGTGCTGAGTCTGAAGTGGCTCAACAATCATTGGAGGGAATTAAAACTTTCATTGAAGATCTTGAAGCTAAGTACCCGAGGGCGAATGTGTCTCTTCATTCCTCAGTTAAGGCGATGGAACAGGGTCACCGTCTGCTCTGCAACAAGGCCCATATCACGGTGCTGCACGCACCGCCGGGCAAACAGTTCGTCACCTCAGACCGGGGTCCGATTGCCCACCATCCAAAGCGCCCCGACGGGGTAGAGGGTTACCTTGGTCCCGGCAGCACAGTGCTTGTCCCGCTTTCAAAATACATCACATTAGAGCTTATTGACGGCCCGTTCAAGATTTTACACCTTCATCTGAGCAGAGAGGATCTGACCCGCATTAATGCAATCGTCACTCGAGCATCGCTTCGCTTTGTTCACGGAGACTCGGTCCAGAGGCTTCGGGCGGTCATAGAAAAAGCGAAACTGGGGGCTTTCAGCGCCTGAGTTGTCCGCTTGCAACGATCAAGATGCTTTCGGGGCTCACCCGGAGGCGCTGGAGATCGAAGTGCTCCCGACGTGAATCGAACACGTATCTAGAGTTTAGGAAACCCTTGTTCTATCCGTTGAACTACGGGAGCAAATTATTTCAGGGGCGTGACCCACACCTTTTGACCACTTTCCGACTCGCCACCGAGCGCTCGAAGCTGCGCGGATGAAAGCGGTTTGGTGAGAATCGGATCAGGCACGCCGGGGGGAGTACTACCCGCGTGCCGAGGTAGCGGGCAAGACCAAACCGAGACGGCTTCTGACGAGGAGACCATCAATCGCCAACCGCGAGCGCGGCAACTTCGGTTCACGATGGAGGCAATACGCCGCAGCGCCTTCAGCCGTTCGGGTGCGGGCGTTCTCAAGGCCCGCCAAGCTTTCTTGAATTCATCGATTTCACTAAGCCGGGCCAGCAATGCGGGCGTGATCTGGATAGTCCCGGTATTCACCTGAGGGCTCCTTCACCCATGGATTCACCCGATTACACCCAAATAGAGCGCGCGAAGCGTGCATTCAAACGAATGAATGAATTCCCTGCGGGATGCGTCTCAGGGTCATGATCTTCCATCGTGTCATTCCGCTCTTCCTGTCGGCGCTGGCGCCGCTGACGGCAGCCGAATTTCCCTGCGTCCCCGGCTCGGACCGGGTCTTGAGCACCACGGAAGTGAAGAACTTCTGGGTGAACCACTTGCAAAACCAGCCGCTGGCTCCCAAGCCGACCCGCCTGCATCCCGAGCAGGAGGAATCCCGACAGCGCGAGATCTCCCGCCGCCGCGGCCTGATCCAGGCGATCCGCTCCGGCCAGCACGACATCGCCGCGCGCCTCGTCTGCCTCAGTCACAATGTCGAGGCATGGACCCGCCAAGGCGACGAGGCGAAGGCCTTCGAGGCCGAGCGCCAGCTGCTGCTGGTCCGCGAGCACGTCGCGAAGATCGCGACCCTCGAAGCCCAGCGCGAGGCTGCCGTGAAACTCGGCGAAGCCGCCGGCCGCGTGATCGAAATGGACGCGGAGCTCCAGCGACTCAAGCAACTGGAAGCGACGCTAGTGCAGGGGTAGGGTAGGAGGCGCTCACGGAAGGCTCTTCCGCCGGAAGCGCGGGGACTCCGCTGACCCGGGCGCTGACGCGTCAGACGGGACGTATCATGGGTGCCCGGCCGCACAGAGGATTGCCCCGTTTCTGATAGTCAAGTGCGGGGCTATCTCCGGCTGCGCCTCCGGTTGGGCGGACGCCTTTTCAGGCGACGAAGAGCTTCACGACCCAGGAGACGAGGAGGGCGGTGGCGACGAGGAGCAGGCCGAGGAGGAGCAGGCTCTTGCCCTGGGTGCGGCGCTCGTTGCGGATCTGGGTGCGGCTGGCCTTCTCCTCGAATTCGCGGAGGCGGCGGCGGTCGGCAAGGTCATCGGGCGGCGGCAGGGTGGCCGCTTGTTCTTCCGCCTCGCGCAGGATCTTGCGCGGGGCGGCACTGGCGTTTGCGATCTGCTCGCGCAGGACACGCTCCCTTTCTTCAAGGGCGCGCAGCTCTTCCATGGCAGGATCGTCGGCGAGGCTCCGGGAAAGGCGCATGTTGAGGGTCATTTGACGAGGTAGGCGATGAGTGCGATCCCGCCGAGGATGATGACCGGGAGGTTGAAGGCCAGGCCATTGCGGAATTGCCGGCCGAAGTCGCCGGAGAGGATCCGGCGGGCTTTGGCCCCGTTGAAGATATTGGCACTGCGGGTCCGCGAGAAGTAGTCCGCGGCCTGCGAGAATTCATCGTCGGCATGTTCGGCGACGGTCATGGCGCGCTCGATGTTGGTGGCGAGGCTATCGCGGTTCCAGCTATCGGGGTTGATCTTTTCGAGCTTGCCGAGGTGGGAGGCGAGGCAGGCGCGGCATTGCTCGAGCTCCTCGATCTCCTGCTTCATGTCGATCACCTCGCGGTCGATGCGCGTGACGGTGGCCGACATCTTGTCGGTGAGCTCCGCCTGCGCGCCGATGAACTCGCGCTTGCGGACGTTGAGGGATTCGACCTCGCGCTTCTGACGTTCCAGTTCTTCGCGCTGCTGCTCCAGTTGCTGGAGTTGTTCCTCGGCGGCGCGGAGTTTGCCCTCGACATTATCTTCACCCTGGCGGGCAGATGCCGCCGGGTTGGGATTCATTTCAAGCTGGGTGCTGCGGATCTTGATGTGGTGCGTGTGCTCGGGAGCGGGTGGCATTGCCTAAGGCGGGATGCGGAACAGCAGGGAGCTTTTACCTCCGCGCAATTGAGGCTTCCAGAAAATTCATCAGGAACTCTTAATGAATCACTTATGAAGTGTTCATGTGAACGCTTTATGATGCAGAATGCGCACTACCGACCGCAGGGAAACCCAATTTTTCACACAAAAGTTCTTCCCAATGTGACTACATCGTGGATTCACATTGTGCATCCATTGTATGAAAACTCACCTTGCGCTTTCCCCTACCCGGCTGGCACTGCTCGTGCCGCTATTTGCGGCGCTTGCGAACGCGGAGACGATTGTCGTCACTTCGCTGGCGGATTCCGGCGCGGGCTCGCTGCGGGCGGCGATCGCGGCGGCGGCGGCGGGTGATACGATCCGGATCACGGCGAGCGGTTCGCTGAATTTGAATAGCACGCTGAGGCTGGACCGCGCGGTGACGATCGAGGGGCCGGGCGCGACGGGATTGAAGATCCGCCGCGGCAATCTGGCGGCGGAGTTCGCGGTGTTCACGGTGACCTCCCCGGGAGCGGTCGCGCTGCGCGGCTTCATGGTGACGGACGGCGATGCTCCGGAGGGCGGCGGCGGGCTGCAGCGCAAGGCGACCGGACCACTGCTGATCGAGGACTGCCACTTCATCGGGAACGATTCCGGAGGCAGCGGCGGGGCGATGCGGCTGACGGGAGGTGGCACGGTGACGCTGCGGCGCTGCCTGATCCAACATAACATCTGCGAGGGCGGCAGCGGCGGCGGCATCTATCTGAGAGGAACCACGCTGGATGTGTCCGGGACGACTTTCATGACGAACGGGACCCACCTGTATGGCGGCGGGCTGTATCTCGAAAGCAGTGCGACCGCGAATGTCCACAATTGCACCTTCTCCGGAAACTCCGCCGACCGCGCGGGCGGGGCGATCGGGCTGGGTGACAATTGCTGGATGAACCTGCTCTCCAGCACCGTGACCCTGAACAGCCTGGGTGGCGGGATCCATAACATAGGAGGTAAGGTGAATGTCGGGAACAGCATCCTTTCCAAGAATGGAAGTGCGACCGGAGGGGACTACCAGGGCCACGTGGTCTCACTCGGCTACAATCTGACGGGCAAGGTGGCGGCGGCTTCCTTCAACAAGCCGGGAGACAAGACGGGGGTGAACGACCCGGGCTTGAACCCTCTGGACTACTACGGCGGCAGTACTCCGGTCCATCTGCCGCGCCCGGACAGCACGGACCTGATCGACCGCGGCAACCGTTCCCTCGGAGGCGTGATCCTGAACATGGATCAGCATGGCAAGACCCGCCCGGTGCGAGCGCATTGGCAAGAGCCTGTGCCGGGCGGGGATTTCAGCGACATCGGCGCGGTGGAGCTGCAGGAGTCGGAGCAGAAGCCGGCGGTGATCGTGGTCAACACCACGCAGGACAACGACGACGGAGTGGCGGGCCACCTCCACTGCACACTGCGCGAGGCGCTGCGGGAGGCGAACGAGGCGGCCCTGCCGGACGGCACGGTGATCCGCTTCCATCCGGCGGTCTTCGGGCCGGGCAAGCCGCTGCGGGTGATCGCGACGGGCTCCGAGCTGCCGCATATCATGAAGCGCGTGTTCATCCAAGGGCCGGGGGCCAAGGCGCTGACGGTGCGGCGTAGTGATAGCGCGCGGAATTTCAGCGTCTTCTCGATCGGCGAGCACGATGCCTTCGGCTCGATTTCCGGGCTGACGGTGGCGAACGGCAAGAATTCCATGGGTGGCGGGATCTATGTCTTCAGCTCGGGTCAATTGATCCTGACGGATTGCCACGTGACGGGCTGCCATGCGACGTATGAGGGCGGTGCGATCTTTTGCAAGGACGGGCGGGTCGTGATCAAGGGCTGCACGATCTTCAACAACCGCTCGGACAATACGAACGCCGCGGTGTCGCACGGCGGAGGGCGCGGCGGCGCGGTGCTGGGGAATAGCACCTTCCAAGGCAATACCTCGCGCAGCGGCCCGGGCATCATTTCCTCAGGCGGGACGATGAGCCTGAGTTCCTGCACCATCGTAGACAACTATCCGGGCGGAGTCTCCGGCGTCGGGACGGAAGCGGCCATCACGGTCCGCAACTGCATCATCACCCGCAACTACAAGGACGACGTGGGCTACAAGGTGACGAGCGGCGGCTTCAACATCGTGCACTTCCCTAACAGCTCGTTCGTCGACGGGGTGAACGCCGACCAGACGAACGTGATCGATCCCGGGCTGGGGCCGCTGCGGGACAACGGCGGGCCGACCTACACGATGGCGGTGCTGCCGAAGAGCAAGGCGCTGGACAAGGGCAAGTCCTTCGGGCTGACGGTGGACCAGCGCGGGCTACCGCGGCCCTACGATACGCCAGCCGCAAGCGGTGCGGCGGGCGGCGACCAGTCCGACATCGGGGCCTTCGAATCGAGTCCGGTGAGTTTCGAGACGTGGCGGCGTTTGTGCTTCACGGAGGAGCAGCTCGCGAGTGCTGCCTCGGCCCCGGAGGGTGATGCGAATGCGTCCGGGATCGCGAACACGCTGAAGCATCTTTTCGGGCTGGATCCGCTGCTGCCGATGGGTGCGGGCGATCTGGGGGCGCTGCCGGAGATCAGCAGCAGCATCGAGGGCGGGCGGAGCTACTTGACGGTCACGTATCGGAAAAGCGCCTTCTACAGCGGGCCGTCGGAGCGGGTGGAGATTTCCACCGATCTGGTGGAATGGGTGCCGGCGGTAACCGAGCGGGGCAACACGGGCAGCGCGGATCCGGAGACCATGCAGATCCCGGTTTCGAGGACCGTGGATGTCACGGGGATGAAGAAAGCTTATCTGCGCGTGGCGGCGGGGGAGTAGGTGGCTCCGGGAAGCGGCCCAGCCGCCTTGGACTGCGGCAGCTTGCTCTGCCTGTTACCCACATTGTGGAGAGATCAACGCGCCAGCGCCCGGGACCGCGGAGGCTCTGCCCCGCAGAAGCACCCCCCGCAGCACTACACGTCGCGCGGCGGTGGTGGAAAGCGCCGTCGCTTGGCTGCCTGCCTTTCCGTGCCGCGGGCAGCGAGGGACCGTTCTGCGGGCCGGGTGGCTCCGCGCTCCCAGCGGTAGAGCCGTCCGTGAGGCATCACGGGAATGTGGGTAGCGGGCAGAGCCTGCTGCCGCAGTCCAAGGCCGCTTCGTGGCTCCTCTGCCAGACTGATAGCGGGCTGTTAGGGACCGTGCTTGCGGCGGCCCTGCCGGAAAAAGAAAGCGGCCGTCCTACCCCTAGGACGGCCGCCAAACCCAACAGGTGAAACAAACTGACCCTGGAAAAACTCAGGCGATGATGCCGAGCGGCTTGGTGGTCTTCCAGCCGCCGCGGGTGAAGTCCGGGAAGTCCTGCGGCATGCCGTCTTCCTTCACCGACTTCTCGCTCAGCGGGCCGACGGAGGACCAGAAGCAGCCTTCGTAGACATTCTGATCGAGCGGCTGGCCTTCGCGGAGGCACTCGATGATGCGGTAGAGCATGAGGAAATCCATGCCGCCGTGGCCGCCCATCTTCTTGGACAGCTCGCCCATGCGCTTGAAGAGCGGGTGCTCGTATTTCTCGGCGATCTTCTCGAACTCCTCGTCATCGGTCCACTCGTGGTGGGACTTGGTGACGCCCTCGATGGCCATGCCGTTCGGGAAGCCCTTGAGGGTGCCCTTGGTGCCTTGGATCAGATTGTGGCGCGTGTAGGGGCGGGGCGAGGTCTCGTCCCACTGGATCATGATGGTGCGGCCGAGGGTGGTCTTGATGATCGAGGTGTTCATGTCGCCCCCTTCGAACTTGAGGGTCTTGAACTCCGGCTTGGTGAGCTTCTGCGAACTCTGCGCGTAGAGGGCGCGGCCTTTCGAGGGCGAGGAGAAGGAGACGAGGCGGCGGAAATTATCCTCACCGCGGCCCAGGCTCATGTACTGCGCCACCGGACCGAGGCCGTGGCAGGGGTAGAGATTGCCGTTGCGCTTCGCGTAGTGGTAGGTGCGCCAGGAGCCGGTGGTGTCTCCGTTCTCCATCTGGCCGCGCAGCTCGTGGATGTAGGCGGACTCGCCGTGGAGGAGCTCGCCGAGCACGCCCTGGCGGACCATGTTCAGGTAGAGCAGTTCCTCGCGGCCATAATTCACGTTCTCCATCAGCATGCAGTGGCGGCCGGTGGCTTCGGAGGTGTTCACGATCTCCCACATCTCCTCGGTGGTGAGGGCGATCGGGATTTCGACGAAGGCGTGCGCGCCGGCCTTCATGGCACCCACGGCCATGGGCCCGTGGAGTTCCCAGGGGGTGACGACGAAGACGGCGTCCGGCTTGGTCTCGGCGAGCATCTTCTTCCAGGCATTCTCATCCCCGAAATAGACCTTCGGCTTGTGGCCCTTCTCGCTGACCTTCTTTTCGGAGCGCTTCACCAAGTCTTCGCGGAGGTCGCAGATGCCGACGAAATCGACGCCTTCGATGGCTGCCAGTTGGGAAGCGTGGCCGGAGCCGCGGGCCCCGACGCCGATGATGGCGACCTTGACCTTGGCGAGCTTCGGTGCGGCGAAGTCGCCCATGTACTTGGCGCCCGAGGGGCGGCTGGGGCTGCCCTGCGCGCCGGCGAGGCCCGTGGCAGCGGTGAACGCGGCACCCACGCCGCCGAGGGTCTTGAGGAAAGTCCGGCGTCCGGCGGCGGAAATAGTCACTTTTTCGTCAGGGTTCATCTTTTTAGTGTCGCGTTAATTACGTTTTCTAGCGGAGCGCCTTTCACGTGGCAACCCCGGGAACCGCCGAATTTTTGCGATTTTGGGTCAGGTATGGCGGCGGGATGTCGTGCCTGGAAGCGGCTGACAGGGTGCCGCAAATTCCTAGTTTCGCGCGTTCCCTGCTGCCCGATGCGACCACGCCGGTTGCGGCACGGTATCTCCGGATACATCCGGAAATTCGTGAGGACTGGCTTTCGGCCTGCTCCTTGAGGCATTTGCCCGACTCCATATTCCGACCATGAAATACCCCATCATCGCCTTCGCGCTTGTCGCCCATCATCCCCTGCTGGCAGCCACCCAGAACCAGCCGTTCAACTTCTCCGCGTCCAACGCCGGCAACCTGTATAGCGGCACCAGCGGTCCCACCCCGTCGAATCTGGTGAGCTCCGGTTTCTTCACGGCCACGGTGCAGCCTTTCAATCCCGCGCTCGGCAGCCTGACCTCCTTCGGGGTAACTTATCAGTTGGACGGGGTGATGACCGGTGGCGTGGGCAATGAGTCGGAGAGCGGCGCGGTGGCGGCCAGCTTGGGCGGCAACTTCGCGATCAATGGTATTATCTTTAACGGCTGGGGCGGCGGTGGTGGCAGTTTGGACCTCCCCTACTTTC
The DNA here is from genome assembly GCF_040801775.1 of Luteolibacter sp. Populi. Classification (GTDB taxonomy): domain Bacteria; phylum Verrucomicrobiota; class Verrucomicrobiia; order Verrucomicrobiales; family Akkermansiaceae; genus Haloferula. The sequence goes on along the minus strand of NZ_CP161812.1, from coordinate 5,293,757 downwards.
CGGGCGAGACGATCGAGGAGCCTTTCTCGGCGGACCCCTTCGAGACTACCCTCAATGTCGCCGCCGGACTTTTCCATCCGGGGCTCCTGACAGCGGTCACCGGCACGCAGCCTTTCACGCTGGCTTTCAGCAGCGGGGTCAGCCTGAGCTACGTGAACGTGACCAACCTGGCCGCGAGCTTCAGCGCCACGATGACGATGGTGTACAATTACGAGACGCCTGCCGGCTCGGAATCGCTGAAGATCGTGAACGTGATCCGCGATGGCACGCAGGAATCGGTCTCGATCGAGTGGACCTCCGCGACCGGCAAGACCTACGCGGTGGATGCCTCGGACGGCCTCGACAGCTGGGATGAGATTGCGACGGCACTGGCGGCATCCACGACCGGCACGACAACGACCTTCGTGGAGCAAGCGGTGCCGGCGACCGTCGCGCGGCGCTTCTACCGGGTGCGGGAGAAGGAGTGAGCGACGGAAAAGGCAGGGACCTTTCTCCGAAAGGTCCGGCTGGGGACGGCCCGATCGAAAGACTCGGTGTCTTTGAGGTAATCGTGCCGCCATCCGCCGGACCGCTTGGAAAGCGGTCCCTGCCCTCCCGAAAAAACCATTCGGCATTCCGCATGGTTCGCGCCACCTTGGGGGCGAATCATGAAGATCGAAGGAATCCGCGGCTGCTACGAGAAGACGGGCGGCATGTTCTATTTCGCCCGAATGTGCTCGAAGATCCGGCTCGAGGCGGCGGGCAAGCTGCCCCCGGATTACTTCGACATGCTGGGCAAGGGCTTTGACGGCCGGACCTGCCGCTACCTCGGCGTGAACTACACGGAGGTGAAGGCCCGGGTGCTCGAGGGCATGAACGATGAGGCGGTCCTGGAATGGTGCTCCGCCACCGGCCGCCGCCTGACCGCGGAGGAGATCCTGATCTACAACAGCTTCATGAGCAAACGCGGCTGGCGGGACGATGAGACGGACGAGTTCATCCCCGGCATGATCCGCGAATACGGCCTGGCCGATGACGGCAAGGTCGTGACCGACTTCGACCTGATCGAGGTCGACGAGGGCCGCTGGTATCCGGACATGTGGCGCGATGCGTGGAAGTGAACGATCGATGCCGCGCTTCCTTCCAACAGTGGCCCTGCCGCTCGTGCTGCTGGCAGCATCGTGCCAGACCGCGCAGTTCTACTCGCAGGCGGTGAGCGGGCAGTTGGAGATCATGCGCAAGAGCCAGCCGATCCCGCCGATCCTGGCCGATCCGGCGACGCCGCCGAAGCTGAAGCGCCAGCTCGAATCGGTGCAGGAGATCCGGCGTTTCGCCAGCGGGCACCTGACCCTGCCGGGTGACGAGAGTTATGGGAAGTATGCCGATCTCGGCCGGCCCTATGTGGTCTGGACGCTCTACGCGGCACCGGAGTTTTCCCTGGAGCCGAAGACCTGGTGGTACCCGACGCTGGGGAAGCTGGACTACCGCGGCTTCTTCAAGAAGGAGGAGACGGAGGAACTCGCGGCGAAGCTGCGCGCGGAGGGCTACGACGTGCAGACCGGCGGGACCGATGCCTACTCGACGCTCGGCTGGTTCCACGATCCGGTGCTGAATACGTTTGTCGATGCCTCTGACGTGGATCTGGCGGAGCTGATCTTCCACGAGCTGACCCACCGCCGGCTCTTCCGGAATGGCGATACGACCTTCAACGAAAGCCTGGCGAATGCAGTGGCGGAGGAAAGCGTGCGGCGTTGGCTGCGCTATCATGGGCGCACCGCGGATCTGAAGAATTACGATGCACGGCTGATCCGGCGCGGGCAGTTCTACAATCAGATCGACAGCACGCGCGCGGCGCTCAAGGCGCTGTATGCCTCGGGACGTCCGCCGGAGGAGATGCGGCGGGAGAAGGCGCGGCTTTTCCGGGAACTGCAGGACCGCTTCCGCGAACTCCGCCGGCGCTGGGGCGGTCGCGGGCTCGAATCGTGGATGAAGGAGGACATCAACAACGCGCACCTGGTCTCGGTGATCACTTACCATCACCACGTGCCGGCCTTCCACCGCTTGCTGAAGGAGTGCGGCGGGGATCTGGATTTGTTCTTCGAGAAGGCGAAGGATGTGAAGCTGGGGAAGGAGAGGTAATTTGACGCGTCAGCGCCTGGCACTGCCCCGCAGAACCGACCCCGACAACAGGCGGCATCACGACGATGGCATGGAGAGCGCCGTCCCTTGGCCGCGTGCCTTTCCGTGTCCACGGCAGTGATGGACCATTCTGCGGGCCATGCGGCTCCACGCTCCTGGCGACATGTTCGATCCGCACCACAATGCGGTGAAGGATTGCTACCTGGTGAAGGGCCGCCTGGAGTACCTTAAGGGGATAACCTTTGCGTGCCGTTCGGGGCTGCGGGTGGTGTGCCGTCCGGGGCACCACCCCCTACCCCGTTCCGGGGGATGGGGAGCGTCCCGTTCGAGGGGGCGGCCTCAGACCTTCTCGGCCAGCTTCTTCTTCAGCTCCGGCCACTGCTCGCGGCTGACGATGTAGCCGACGCAGCCCTTCTTCCCACAGCGGCAGGGGTGGTCCTCGTAGCACTCCACGTCGAAGGCGTAGTCGAAGGTCAGCTCGTCGCCGGCTTTGATCGCGTTGAGCGCGTGGATGAAGATCCGCTTGCCGTCGATCCAAGCCTCGCAGTTCGGCTCGCAGGAATGATTGATCAGGCGCGCGGTGTTCCAAGGGACGTTGCCGTCGATGTCGCGCTTGTTGGTGAGGGTGAAGATGTAAACGGCGGCGTCACCGCTCTCCTGCGACTTCGCGTGCTGGGCCCAGGCGCGGCGCTCGCTCTCCTCCTTGTCGATGACCTCGCCGACGTATTCGATGATCTTGGTGCCGGCGGCGATGTCCTGCGTGGCGTAGACGCCGCGACCGTGGATCTGCGAGCCGCGCACTTCACAGAGCTCGCTTTGGCCGCGCTGCCACATCTGCTTGAGTTTTTTGAACAGGGTGGCTTCGTCCAAGAGATTGTTCGATTTCTTACCCATGGTGGTCTTTCGCGCGGCACTGGTCATCTGTCCTTCTTCTCCTCTCCCTTGATCTCGGGCAGTATCATGTTGTCCGGCAGGGTGAAGAACAGCCGGCGCAAGTCGGAGAGGCGCAGGCCGGAGCCGTCGATGAAAGTCCAGTCGTTCTTGTCCTTGTCGGCGATGGCGACCTGGAAGCTGTGGCTGACCACCACGTGCATCTTCGGCGCTTCGTTCGGCTTGGCGGGTGCGGTGAAGAGGATCTCGGTGGCGGTGGGAATGACGATCAGCCACTTCTTGAAGATCATCTTCTCGACCGGCTTGCCGCCCTCCTGGACGGTCTCCTTGCCGGCATCGACCTCGTAAGCGGTCGGCGTGCCCTCGGCGCGGAAGGACCGGAGCACGATCCCCTGCTGCGCCATCATCTTCGGCACGGCGGCGAGCTTTTCCTGGAGCTTGTCCATGCCGCCGACGCTCTTGGCGAGGGACTCCTTCCACGGCGGGAACATCCGGTCGATGGCGGCTTGGTGGCGGCCGAGCACGACCTCCTTGCCCATATCGTTGACGGCCGCGATCGCGGCCTGCTCCACGGCGGGCGGGGCCGCGACCTGCCCGGGTGCCCGCCCGACGGCAAGGCAGATCATTACCACGGAAAGAATCGCTCGCATCACGCCGAATGGATGACGGGGGTGGTCGGCGGCGTCAAGAAGCGAGGCGGAAAGGCCAATCACTAATCATCAATCTTCCAATCATCAATCGAAGTGGCGCTGCGCAAAGAAGGGGCGCTGGCGCGTGAAGGTGGTCCGCACAGTCCTCTGTGGGGACCACCTTCTCCCGTGCAGCGGCAGACTGATTTGTGATTGGAGGATTAGTGATTAATGATTTCCCCCCTCCCTAACGCCTTTCTTTACACTTGTTCGCAACCGTGTAGCCTCCGTCCGTTCACCCCTACCCCCCCGACCACCCCCGACGATGCCGGATGATCCCCTCCAGCCGGATCCGGACGAAGACCTCGTGGCGCGCGCCCGCACTGGCGACACGCGCGCGTTCGACGCCCTGATCCTCAAATACGGCGAAAAGCTGTATGGCCTTGTTTACAATATGACCTCCCACAAGGAGGACACCTACGACCTGCTCCAGGAAATCTTCGCCAAGGCCTACCACTCGCTGCCGAAGTTCCGCGGCCATTCCAGCTTCTACACCTGGATCTATCAGATCTCGGTGAACATGACGCTGAACTTCATCAAGAAGCGCAAGCGCCGCAGCGGCGGGATGAGCCTCAACGACATCGATTCCGCGGTGCAGATGGACCCGGCGCTGGTCGATACCAGCCACATGGCGAACCCGGAAAAGCAGAGCAAACTCCATGAGCTTCAGAAAAGATTGAACGAAGCGATGCTGAGCCTGTCAGAAGCGCATAGAACCGTGGTGACGATGTTCGACATCCAAGGCATTCCGCATGCGGAGATTGCACGTATCCTGAAGACCTCCGAAGGAACCGTGCGGTCCCGGCTGCATTATGCCCACCTGCAACTGCAGTCGAAACTGCAGGACTACTGGGAGTGAGGTATTTGAAAAAATTCCTTGCAAAACGCGCTGAAATTTTAGATTTATTAACCATCAATCGCCGTGAAGCCGACCGTTGAAGAGATTGGAACCCTGCTTGCCCTCAAGCGCCACGAGCGCCCTGAGGAAGGGTTCCTCGACGATTTCCTGCGGGATTTCCATCAACGCCGGCGCGCCGAGGAAGCCCTGAAAACGGGTCCGGCGGGTTGGTGGCACCGGCTGTCCTCATGGGCATCCGGTCTCGGAGCTTCCAAGTGGGCCTACGGAGCCGGACTGGCTTATGCCGGTGTGGCGGCCCTCTTCCTCCTCTCGCCCAACAGCGTGCAGGTCCAGCCGACCCCCATTGCCCCTGCAATGTATAAGGTGGAGCCAGCGGAGCCTTTGAAGGTGGAGCAATTGGACGCGCTTGACTGGCGTCCCTCTTCCCAAGGCACCACGGGCGAGCAGGAGTTCTGAAGGATTTTTTCTTCCGAATGATTTGCTCCTCTTGGCGGTGCCCTGCGGCATTGGTCGCGATCTGTTGTATTTCCGCGTTCGTGGAGGCTGCGGAGGCAATTTGTGCAGCGAGCTTCCCGGGCTCCAACGGCGAGGTGCAATCGGTGGCCTTCGGCGTGGGCGACGGGCGGCACTACGTGGCCGTGGCATTGCCCGAGGCCCAAGCGGAAGGCGGAAAACTCCGTGACAATGGACGGGTGCTGCCGAGCGAAGTTTTTGTCGATCCGGTATCGCGGATCGTGGTCTTCCGGGTGGCAGGGCCTCCCGGACAAGCACTGCCGATGGCGGCGAAGGTGAGCGTGGAGAGCGCCGCGAAGCTCCAGATCCTCAACGGCGGGGCCGGTCGCGCCACCGGCTGGCTCAAGCAGGTGAATGGCAAGATGCTGCCGCTTTCGCTCTTGAAGATCGATTACGCGGCCAGCCCGCCCCCGACCGGGACTCCCCTGCTCGACGCGGGCGGCGCGGTGGTGGCGATCGCCTATCAGGCCTCAGCGGCCAAGAGCGGCTACGCGATCCCGGCCGATGTGGTGAAGCGGGTGGTGGAAGACGTGCAGGGTGCCGGCAAGGTCTCGCGCGGCTGGATCGGCGTGAAGCTGCTGCCCCAGACGAGCGCGCCGCAGGTGACCCAGGTCCAGGATGGCTCGCCCTCCGCACTCGCGGGAATCCAGAAGGGCGATGTGCTGCTGAACGTGGGGGCGCGCCCGCTGGCGGATTATGCGGATGCGGTGAATGCGTTCTACTTTCTGCGGCCGGGAGTGGCTGCGCCGGTGAAGCTGAAGCGCGGGGAGAAGGAGATTTCGGTTTCGGTGACGCCGGTCGAGCGGGGGGAGTGAGAGAAGTAAAAGGCGAACATCGAACATCGAACGCCCAACATCGAACATCGAATGGAAGAGGTTGGTCGGGGGAGATTGGGGGGTGGAGGGACCGGTAAGGATGGGGTGGAGAGTTTCGCGGCGCTGGTGGCGGGGAAGGATTTTGAGCTGGAGGAGATCGTTTCGCGCGGGGCGGCGAGTCCGGAGGGATTCTGGTACGATCAGGAGCGGAGCGAGTGGGTGCTGTTAGCCAAGGGCGAGGCGACCTTGCGATTCGAGCGGGATGAGTTGGTGGAGCTGAAGGCGGGTGAGTATTTGCTGATTCCGGCGGGTGTGAGGCATCGGGTGGAGCGGACATCGGCGGATGCGGTTTGGCTCGCGCTGCATTTCCGGGAGTCAGGTTGAGGAATAGGAAAAGGCGCGTGCCGTTCCTGCAGGCCTTTTCGTATTGCGAGCGGCGAGGGACCATTCTGCGGGCCAGTGGCTCCGCGCTCCCAGGGGACGAGCAGCCCGTGGGGCATCAGGGAAATACGGGAAAGCTCAGGCCCGCATCAGCTTGAGTTCCTCGCGGACCATCTGGAGCAGTTCGGGCGGGCCGATGACTTCGGCCTTGCTGCCGAAGCTGAGGACCCAGCGGACGACTTCTTCCAAGGCGGCGGCTTCGAAGCGGACTTCGACGAGCTTGCCCTTTTCATCCAGCACGGTGGTTTCCTGGCTGGGGTGCCAGCGGCGTTCGGTGGCGAGTCGGGCGGCGTAGTCCTTGAGGGTGACGCGGACGAGGTGGGTGCGAGTGCCGCCCTGGTGCCAGATGCCGAAGGAGCGGCGCAGGTGCTCGCGGCCGTCGAAGCTGAGGGGGCGTTCGAAGACCGTCATGAGCATCTTGAAGCGGGTGATGCGCGGCAGGGCGAAGGTGCGCAGCGCGCCACGGTCGAGATCGTGGCCGATGAGGTACCAGCCGCCATCGACTTCCCCGAGGTGATAGGGTCGGACGCTGCGCGGGGCGGCCTTGTCGGCATCGAGCTTGCGGTAGTGGAAATGGATTTCGCGGCGCTGCAGGACGGCATCGGCGAGTTCGCCGAAGAGCTTCACATCGCGGGCGTGCATGGCGGGCATCTTGCGGGTGAAGGCTTCCTCCATCTCGGACCATTCGAGGTGCACGGTGCCTTCGACGGAGGCGACGATCTTTGAGAAGACCTGGCGCATGGTGGACTCCAAGGCGGTGCCGCGGATGGCATCGAGCGCGGTGCGGGTGAGGAAGAGGGCGGCGAGTTCTTCCGCGCCGACGGTGAAGCCGGGGATCTCCGGCATGGTGCCGCTGGCATACCAGCCGTGGCGGACGGCGTCGTATTCGATCTCCACGCCGAGGCTATCGCGCATGAATTCGATATCGCGCATGATGGTCTTGCTGGTGACCTCGAACTGGCGGGCGAGGGTGCTGCAATTCGGATAAGTGCCGTCCTTGATCGCGCGGTGGATGGACATGATCCGCTCGAGCGGGCGGCGGGTGAGGCCGATCCGGCGCGGCTTGTCCTCCATCATCTCGGCCACGGTCTCGCGGAATCTCGCCATTCCACTCTCTAGCAGAATGGGGGCGGGAAGGGCAATCCGAACCTCGCCCGGTAAATGTCCTACCCCCTGCCCCATTCTTGTGAGGATGAACGTGCTCATTTCCAGACGGGGTCTCGGGCGGTGGCTGGCGGGGATGCTTTTGGCGAGGCAGGCTGGCGTGGAGGTGCCGGTGCCTGTCGTGGAAGAATTGCCGCTCGTAGAAGCGGTACCGATCACGGTGGCGGAGAGTTCGGATCCGGTGGCGCGGGCCTTTCTTGAGGCGCTGATCGAGGAAGGCAGCGTGGCGATCTACTATCACGGCGGCTCGACTCCCGGGGCGTGGCGGCTGGTGAGGCCGGAGAGCGTTTACCGTTTGAGCCCGGGCGGGCGGATCTACGTGCGAGGGAATTGCGAGCTGCGGGGCGGGCAGCGGACTTTCCGGCTTGAGCGGGCACGGATGGGGTAGTTGATGGTTTTGAGTTGATGGTTGATAGCAAGACCAACAGCCGCCTGAAGTCTATGCAGCTTGCTGCGAGGGGGCTGCAAAGGCGAAGCACCGGGTGGGGCGGGCCGCGGACGGAGCGTGAATACGGAACTCTTCCGTGCTTCACGGCAGCAGGCTGCCTGCCGACAGCGGCAGCAGGCTGCACGCAGTCCACGGTCGCTCCGCGACTGCCGTTCCAGAGAGCCTGCCGGTGAGTCCTTACAGACATTGGCCCGAAGTCGGGGCGCCACTAGCTATCAACCATCAACTTTCGACCATCAACCCTCGACGCAGGTAAATCCGTTCCAATCCGTGGAATCGGTGGCGATTGCGCTAAGCTGGCAAGGGTATGGCCGTATCCGGTGGGGATGAGAGGGATTTTCGTGGCGGTGATGATGCTCGGGGCGGTAGCCGGGACCGGGGAAGCGGCGCGGCCTAACATTCTTTTGCTTTATGCGGACGATTGGCGGCACGACACGCTGGGCTGTGCGGGGAATCCGGTGCTGAAGACGCCGCGGCTGGATGCTTTGGCGGCGGAGGGGCTGCGGTTCACGCATGCCTGCGTGACGACTTCCATCTGCGGGGTGAGCCGTTCCTCACTGCTCACCGGACAGTGGATGGCGCGGCACGGGAATCGAGGCTTCGACATGTTCAAGACGCCGTGGGCAGAGACCTTTCCGGGACTGCTGCGGGCGAACGGGTATTGGACCGGGCATGTGGGGAAGTGGCACAACGGGAAGTTCCCGGCGGATGGCTTCGACTTCGGCAGGGCCTACGGCGGGAAGCACTGGATGAAGGATGCGGAGGGCAAGCCGATCCATGTGACGACGAGGAACGAGAAGGATGCGCTGGAGTTCTTGAAGGAGAGGCCAAGGGAGAAGCCTTTCTGCCTGACGGTGGCTTTCTTCGCGACGCACGCGGAGGACGAGAACCCGCTGCAGTATCTGCCGCAACCGGGGAGTGCAGGGCTTTATGCGGATGTGGTGATCCCGGTGCCGGCGACGGCGAACGATGCTGCTTTCCGCAAGCTGCCGGCCTTTCTCCAACAGCCGAAGAACGAAGGTCGTGTCCGCTGGGGCTGGCGCTTCGACGCGCCGGACAAGTATCAGGCGATGATGAAGAACTACTACCGCATGGCCACGGAAGTGGATTCCGTCTGCGGGCGCTTGATCGATGAATTGAAGGCGGAGGGACAGCTCGACAACACGCTGGTGGTCTTCACAGCGGACAACGGCTATTTCCACGGCGAGCATGGCCTGGCGGACAAGTGGTATCCGTATGAGGAAAGCATCCGGGTGCCGCTGATCGTGAGGGATCCGAGGATTCCGGCAGAGCGGCAGGGGAAGACGGATGAGCGCTTGGTGCTGAACGTGGACCTGGCGGAGACCTTCCTCACCGCGGCGGGGGTTAAGGTGCCGGAGACGATGCAGGGGAAGGATTTCTCGGTGCTCTATGCGGGCGGCGAGGACGCTTCCTGGCGGGAGAGCTTCTACTATGAACATCCGACCATCACGAGCAAAGAGCGCATACCGAGCTCAGAGGCTTGGGTGACGAAGGAGGCGAAGTTCATCCGCTGGCCGGAGTATGGGGCGGAGGAGTTCTTCGATTTGAAGAAGGATCCGGGGGAGGTGGAGAATTTGACCGGGGATGAGGGGAGGAAGGAAGAGATCGCGGGGATGAGGGAGGAGATGGATGCTTGGCGGGAGAGGGTGAAGTGAGATCTCCTTTGCAGGCTAATCTTCCAGCCTTGCACTGCATCTCCCGTCTGAGAAACGGGCCTCCAATTTCAGCCCGCTTGCCGGATGAATAACGACGGTGAGACGCTCGCTGGAAAGCTCGCTGACTTGTAGCCGGCTGCGCCGCCGGTTGTCCTGTCCCACCTGGCCCTTTCCATGCCAGTAGCCGACTTCGCATGCCAATTCCACGGCTCGGACCATTTGAATGCGGCAGAGAAAATCAAGGTGGCGGGCCCGCGACGCAAGCCAAGGAATCAAGATCGCGTTGCTTGCAAGACTCAACGCGAGGATCGAGTTTTTCAGGAGGCTTGGAGAAGGCTTCATCCAGACAAGACTAGGTTCTGATAGCGTTGGCGATCCACGCCAATTTCTCCCTGCTCCACCGCAAGTGGAGAACCGGATCGAGGATGAAGGGCGGAAGAGAGGGGGTGGGTGAGGAGTTTCACGCTGCAGGCGTGACCAACTCCACGAGGTGGCCGTCCAGGTCCCTCACCACCGCGCGGCGGCCCCATTCGGAGTCCGTGGCCGGGGTGATAACTGAGCCTCCTGCCTCCACGAGCAGGGCGAGGATTCGGTCCACATTATCCACTCGAAAGCCGATTCGAATGCCAATGGTGGGGGCGGACTTGGTGCCGAGCGGATAGATCTCGAAAACCATCCCATCCGACTCGGAGGCATAGTGCTCGGGACCGGAGCCGTGGGCGTGGAGGGTGAAGGAGAGGCCGAGCGTCTGATAGAAGGAGGCTGCGCGGTGGATGTCCGGGGAGCGGAGGACGATGAGATTCAGGTGAGGTGGGGGCACGGCGAGATTGATACACAATCCGGCATTGCGGGAAAGCCTGTGCCGCTCGTGCCGGGGCTCGATTCCATCGGTGAGGGGGGAAAGCTTTGAGGGACCGTTCTGCGGGGCAGAGCCTCCGCGGTCCCGGGGGGCAGGCATGGGGCGGGGGTGCTGGGAAGCTGGCTGCTGCCTAGCATCGCAATTTGCCGATAATGCAATGGCAGCTTAAGACGGTCGCGCCGCTCTTAAACCAGGATCGCCTCCCCTGCCCTCACCGAATACCGGCTCATGCCGCCGAGGCCGTGCGATTCTTCCAGCCAGCCGAGGTGGGTGGTGGTGATCCACTTCTGGGCGGCGGCGGGGAGGGCGTGGAGGACGGCATTGCGGCGGCCGGGGTCGAGTTCGCCGAAGACGTCGTCGATGAGGTAGACGGGAAGGCTGCCGCGGGCGCTGGCGAGAGTTTCGCCTTGGGCGAGCTTGAGGGCGAGGGCAAGGGTGCGCTGCTGGCCTTCGCTGGCGAATTCGCTGGCGGAGAGGCCGTTGATGGCGAGGACGAGATCATCGCGGTGAGGGCCGACGAAGGATTGGCGCTGGCGGCGCTCGCGTTCGCGGGCTTGTTCCATGGCGGCGCGGAGGCAATGGCCGCCGGCGGGACGGTATTCGAGTTCGAGGATTTCATCGCGACCGCTGACGTCGCGCTGGGCGGCGGCGGCGCGGGGCGAGAGGAGGGCGACGATGCGGGCGCGGGCGGCGACGAGGAGGTCGCCCTCGGTGATCATGACTTCCTCGTAGGAGCGGATTTCGTCTTCGCGGGGGCGCGGATCCTTGAGCAGGAGGTTCTTGGCCTTGAGGGCGCGGCGGTAGCGGGCGAGGGCGGTGCGGTAGCCGGGCTCGATCTGGGAGCCGATGAAATCGAGGTAGCGGCGGCGGCCTTCGGCGGAGCCACGGACGAGATCGAGGTCCTCATTGCCCATCCAGACGATCAGGCCGCCATCGGCGAGGTAGGCGCCGGGGCCGTCGCGGGATTCGCCATCGGCGGTGAGTCCGAGGCCGCCCTGCTGCCAGCGGATGCGGCGGTCCACGCCCCAAGCTTCGCCCGCGATTCCGAAGCCGTTTGCCGTGGGCGAGCCGATGCGGGTCATGGCGGGCAGGCGGCGGGTGCGCGGCGAATGGAGGCGGACGAGCATGCAGACGGCCTCGAGGATCGAGGTTTTTCCCTGGGCATTGTCCCCGGTGAAGACCGCGCCGGCTGCCGGAATCTCCAGCGCGAGGCCGGAGAAACAGCGGAAATCGACGGCGCGGAGGGAACCAATCATCGGAAGTTTGCTAGTTTTCAGTGTTCAGTTTTCAGGGAAAGGCATTTGCAGCAGGCCAAAACAGCTTCCCCGGCTGTTCCTGAAAACTGAAAACTCGAAACTAGCAAACTCTGATTCCGGCTGTTCCTGAAAACTGAACACTGAAAACTAGCAAACTCCGTCTTCTCAATACCCTTGAAATGCGGGATTCGCCATGCATCCTCCCCGCCCGCTCATGGCAGGTCCTCGTCTCCAAGCACTTCCCGGGTTCCGCGACTTTCTCCCGAAAGACACCGCGGCCCGGAACTATCTGTTCGAGACCTGGCGCTCGGTGGCGCGGCGCTATGGCTTCGTGGAGTATGAAACTCCCTTGCTGGAGGACACCGCGCTCTACCTCAAGAAGTCGGGCGGGGAGATTTCCTCGCAGCTCTTCCGTTTCGAGGACCAGGGCGGACGCGATGTGACGCTGCGCCCCGAGGTCAGTCCTTCGCTCGCCCGTCTCGCGGCGCAGCACCAGCGGGATTTCCCGAAGCCGCTGAAGTGGTTCGAGATCGGCCAGTGCTTCCGTTACGAGAAGCCGCAAAAAGGCCGCGGGCGGGAGTTCTTTCAGTTCAACGTCGACATCCTCGGCGAAGCCGCTGCGACGGCGGATGCGGAGCTGATCGCGCTGGCGATCGACACGATGCTGGTTTTCGGATTCGAGAAGGGCGATTTCGTCGTGCGGGTCTCCGACCGGCAGGCGTGGGTCGACTTCGCTTCGCAGCGCGGGGTGAAAGAGGAGAGCATCCCGGACTTCCTTCAGGTCATCGACAAGATGGAGCGGGAGAAGCCGGAGGTGACGGAGCAGAAGCTTGCCGCTCTCGGTCTCAATTCTGCTGAAGTGACCGCCTTCATCGCGAATCCCGAGAACGCCTCTCCCGCCTTCGAGACGATTCGCGCCGAACTCACCGCGCGCGGGATGGGGGATTTCGTGGAGTTGGACCTTTCGATTGTACGAGGACTGGCGTACTATACCGGCGTGGTCTTCGAGGTCTTCGATTCGAAGAAGTCGATGCGCGCGGTTGCCGGTGGCGGTCGCTACGACACCTTGGTGGAAACCATTTCCGATGGTGCCGTTTCGATGCCTGCGACGGGCTTCGCGATGGGTGACTATGTGATCCGCAATCTCATCGAGGAGACCACGCAGCCGGATCTCCTGATGGCCGCGTGGATGCAACGCAACATGGCCGCTTGCGAGGTGTATCTGGTGCTGGCGGATGACTCGAAGCGGACCGAGGCGCTGGAGATTTTGAGCGAACTGCGAAACGCGGGCATCTCCTGCGACCTGCCGCTCGCCCCGGCGAAGGTGAACAAGCAATTCCAGAATGCGGAACGCTGCGGTGCCCGCTTCGCCCTCGTCATCGGGAGCGAGTGGCCGGAGCTGAAGCTGAAGGCGCTGTCCTCGCGCTCCGAGGAGACCTGCCATGTCCTTGGCTTGGCGGATTGGTTGAAGGATCGCCTCAAGGAACCCGACGGCCCGCTGCTGGCATGAAGATTTTCAACCGCGAATGGACGCGAATGGACGCGAATTTGAAGACCCTCGGACCCAAGCATCCTGACTTGGCGACCTCCGCGCCTCCGCGTTTCGATCTCTCTAAACTCTTTTGACCATGCGCACGCACCATTGCAACGAACTCCGCCCCTCACACATCGGTGAAACCGTCACTTTGATCGGCTGGGTGAATACCGTGCGGGATCACCATGGTGTGATCTTCGTGGACTTGCGCGACCGCGAGGGTCTGACGCAGGTGGTATTCCGGCCGGAGGAAAACGGCGATGCTGCGACGGCCAGCCACAAGCTGCGCGACGAGGACGTGGTGCAGATCACCGGCAAGGTTTCCAAGCGCCTCGAAGGCACCGTGAACGACAAAATCGGCACGGGTGAAATCGAGATCGTGGCGAGCACTTTGGTCGTGGTGAACAAGGCCGACGTGCTGCCCTTCCAGCTCGACAAGGAGCTCTCCAACGAGGACCTGCGGATGCGCTACCGCTACCTCGACATCCGCCGCCCGCGGATGACGCAGAACCTGCGCACGCGCCACCGGGTGACCAAGGCGACGCGCGACTTCCTGGACGAGCGCGGCTTCTGCGAGATCGAGACGCCGATCCTTTCGAAGTCCACGCCGGAAGGCGCGCGCGACTTCCTGGTGCCCTCGCGCTTGCAGCCGGGTTCCTTCTACGCGCTGCCGCAGGCCCCGCAGCAGTACAAGCAATTGCTGATGGTCGGCGGGATGGAGAAGTATTTCCAGATCGCGAAGTGCTTCCGCGACGAGGACCTGCGTGCCGACCGCCAGCCGGAATTCACGCAGATCGATATCGAGGCATCCTTCGTCGAGCAGGACGACATCATTGCGCTGGTCGAGGGCCTGATGGGCCGGATTTTCAAGGAAGCGCGCGGCGCGGATATTCCGGCGAGCTTCGATCGCATCACCTATCGCGAGGCGATGAACAGCTACGGCTCGGACAAGCCGGACCGGCGCTTTGCCATGCACCTGACCGATCTTGGCGAGGTCTTCGCGAAGTCCACCTTCAAGGTTTTCTCCGGCGCGCTGCAATCCGGCGGCACGGTGAAGGCGATCAATGCGAAGGGCTTTTCCGACATTTCCACCGGCCAGGTGAAGACGCTCGAGCAGATCGCCCTGCAAGCCGGCGCGAAGGGGCTCGCCTACATCCAGGTCCGCGGGGAGACCGTGGACACCTGGCGCTCGCCGATCACCAAGTTCCTCTCGCCCGAGGAGATCGAGGCGATGAAGCAGGAGCTCAACATCGAGACCGGTGACCTGATTCTTTTCGGTGCCGGTCCGTGGGAGCAAGTTTGTGAGATCCTCGGTCGCGTCCGCCTCGCCTGCGCGGAGATGCAAAGCCTGCTGGAAGGGAACGAGGAATTGAACTTCCTGTGGGTGACCGAGTTCCCGCTGCTGGCGAAGGACGAGGAGACCGACCGCTATGTGGCGGTGCATCACCCCTTCACGCGACCGCTCAAGGAGGACGAGGAGAAGCTGCTGAAGGGCGAGCTCTCGACCGAACTGCGCGCGCAGGCTTATGACGTGGTGCTAAACGGCTATGAGCTGGGCGGAGGCTCGATCCGGATTCACGAGGCACCGCTGCAGGCGGCGATGTTCAAGGCGCTCGGGATTTCCGATGAGACCGCGGCAGAAGAATTCGGCCACATCCTGGATGCCTTCCGCTTCGGCGCGCCGCCGCACGGTGGCCTCGCACTCGGGCTGGACCGGGTGGTGATGCTGATCTGCAACGAGCAATCGATCCGCGAAGTGATCGCCTTCCCGAAGAACAACAAGGGCAGCGACCTGATGAGCCAATCGCCTGCGGAGGTGGAGGAGAAGCAGCTGCGGGACCTGCGCATTCAGGTGCAGAAGAAGCCGGCGGCAGCGGCAGTAACGCCGCAAGGGTAATCACCCGCAACAATTCCAATCGGAAACGGCTCGCAGGATTCCTGCGGGCCGTTCTTGTTAGTATTCATCAGTCACGCCATGAACCTCCGATTGCAAAAGCGCGAGCCATTGAGAGCCCGGGACATGGGCTCTGGCTTGGCAATCTTTCTGGGGTGCATCGGATTAGTGCTTGTCGTCGCCGCGACCGGAAAGCTCGTGTCAGTCGGCATGGGTTACTGGAAAACCCGGACCGACATCGGAGTGCCCGCGAAGATCGAGTCCCTGAAAATCAACTCTTATACCGGAAGAAGCCCGACCACCAGCATGAGGGCATCCTACTCTTACGAATGGGACGGACGCCAATTCAAGAGCGATCGTGTCAGTCTCTTCGATGAGAAGGTCAAAGTGAGATCACTCATGTTGAAAGCGTTTGAGAGCGGCCAGACGGTCGAAGCTTGGATTGATCCCTCCGATCCCGCCTACAGTGTCATCGATCGTGAATGGCAAGGGGGCGAGTTTACCGCGATCATCGCGATCCAAATCGGCTTCGGCGGGATGACGATCTATTGTTTTGTGATCGCACGATTCGGTTCCCGGCGGGGGAAGAGAAAGCGTCACTTCGGCAAGCCTCTCCTTCGTCTGCCATGATGACCCTTCGCACCACAGCGCGCTAGGGATTTGAGGTACGTGGCGCGTATGTAACGATCGATCCGCTTTCCGGAGAGCCACACAACTGACCGGGAGTGGCGATCCGGGGCTCTGGTTTCCCGCCCCGCCAGAGGGCCCGGCGCACCGTGAAGCTGTAATACGCGCTGGCGAACCTGCTATGACAGGAGCCTGCGGTCCTCCCCATTATATCGTTGTTGCGGGGGGATGGCTCCCGGTTTGTGGAGGGTAGCCCATAAACGCGGAGACCCGAAAGCGTCTCTCTGCGTCTCCCTTGTGGACAACCCATGTCTGAACCCTCCACCGAAACCCATGAAACAGCTATTACCAAGCGTTAGCACGAATTCTGTCCTGCTGCTGGCAGGATTGCTATTCTTCCCCGCCGGATTGCAGGCGGCGCAGATGGCCTACGAAGGCTTTGACTACCCTGCAGGGGCCAACAACATCGCAGGGCAATTCGGAGGCTCGGGATGGAGCGGCACCTGGCTGAATGTGGACGGCGGCGGTGCCAATACCGTGGCGGGCAGTCTGACCGCCGGTGCCAATTCGCCCGCAGGCTTCGACCTGCGTTCGACCGGCAACAGCACCAACCTGCTGAACGGCCGCCGGGTCGGGCGGGACCTGAATACTTCCGCCAGCGGCCCCTTCGGCTCGCGCGGCTACCTCGATGGCAGCAACCGGATCGGCGCGGACGGCAAGACGGTGTACATCAGCTTCACCCAGCAACCCAACGGCACGGCGCTCTACTACGAGTTCGAGTTCCATCGCGGCAATCTGGGTAACGGCGGCCGGATCGCCGGGATCGGCAACGATCAAGGCGGCGACAACGTCCATCTGCGCGCTCCCAATGGTACCCACACCTTGATCGCTCCCGGGAGCACTGCGGTGAATTTCTATGTGGTGCGGATCGATTTCAAGGCGGGCAACAACGATGTCCGGGTCTATCGCAACCCGACCTCGCTGACCGAACCCGGAGTGCCCACGCTGACCAAGCTGGGCGCCGCGGACATGTCCTTCGATGGACTCTCGCTGGGCGCCTTTGCCAATGACCGGACGGTGGCCCACGACGAGATCCGCTTGGGGGAAACCTGGGCCGATGTGACGGTGCCTGCCACCGCGGCACCGGTCATCACCAGCCAGCCGCGGGCATCCTCGACCAGCTTCGCGGGTGGCACGGTGATGCTGAAGGCGGAGGCCAGCGGCCAGCCGCTGCCGACCTATCAATGGTTCAAGGACACCACCCTGCTCTCCGGACAAACCGGGGCGACGCTCACCTTGAGCAATCTGCAAGCCCTGGACGCCGGTGCCTATCACGTGGTGGCCACCAATACGCAAGGCCCGGCAACGAGCGCCGACGCGCAGGTGATCGTGCAAGCAACCCCGCCGGGACTGCTGGCCTACGAAGGCTTCGACTATGATATCGGTCCGGGCAATCTTCCGGGCAAGCCCGGTGGTATCGGCTGGGGCGCGGCATGGAAGAATGTCACTGCGGGCGGCGGAACGATCCTGAGCGGCAGCCTCGCCGTCGGCACGAACGCGCCGAACGGCTATGACGCGCAATCGATCGGCAACGCCGCCCAGATGACCAACGGCCGCCGCGACGGACGACTGGTGGACACCTCTCCGACCGGACTCTTCGGCGCGGCGGGCTACGTGGATGGCAGCGGCAACATCGGTGCCGATGGCAAGACGATCTACCTGAGCTTCCTGCAGCAGCCGGACGGGACGAGCAAGTTCTACGAATTCGAGTTCCACCGTGGCGACCTGGGTGATCCGGGCCGGATCGGAGGCATCGGCAATGACACGGGAGATCCGAACATTTCCCTGCGCACCGCAGGCGACAAGACCATCTTCGGTCCTGCCAGCACCGGCGTGAATCTCTACGTGGTGCGGATCGATTTCAAGCCGGGCAACAACGACGTCTACGTCTACCAGAATCCGATCTCCGCGACGGAGCCGGGCATTCCCACGCTGACCAAGCTGGCCGCCTCCGACATGTCCTTCAACGGACTGTCCATCGCCGCCTTCGACAACGGCCGCACGGTGAAGCACGACGAAATCCGGCTCGGCCAGAACTGGTCGGACGTAATCTTCGGCACCAGTCGCCGCGAGCTGACCTGGGTCGGTGACGGAACCACCAACCTCTGGAGCACCACCGCAGCCAATTGGGACGCCGGCACCGGAGCAACCGCCTTTGCGGACGGCGATCCGGTGATCTTCAACGACGTGGGATCCGACACCCCTGCGGTGAGCATTCCCACCCCTGTCTCTACCGCCTCCGTCACCGCCACCAATAGCACCAAGAACTACACGCTCGGCGGGGCAGGCGCGATCAACTCGTCCGGAAGCCTTCTGAAATCGGGCAGCGGATCGCTGACGATCACTGCACCGGCGACCTTCAATTCCGTGATCACGGTGGATGGCGGTAGCCTGGCACTCAATGGAACCACAACCGCGGGAGCCGGTCTGAATGCCAATGCGGGCACGACGACCCTGGGCGGAACCGCCTCGCTCGGCGGCATTGTCAGCACGAGCGGCAATCTCGTGATCACGGGAGCCACGTCGATCAGCGGAGTCGGCTCTTTCGTCTGGATTGGAAACTTTCCCGGCGCGAATTCGTCCCTCACCTTGGAAGCGGGCGGCAGCATCGATATGAGCGTCCCCTTGGGTGATTCCTGGGTGATCGGGCGGGACGGAGGCCAAGGCACGATGACCCAGAACGGCGGCACCGTGACCTATAATCCGCCGAACCGCGCGGACGCCTACCTCGGAGCCAGCACATCCCCGGTGACCATCGGAGACTACCTGATGAACGGCGGAACGCTTGAGATGAGCAACAAGCGTCTCACGCTCGCCCTGGGTCCGGTCACCTCCCATCTCACGCAGAGCGGCGGCACGATCAATCTCCGCCAACTGGAGCTGGGAGCCAACCTGTCCGGCTCCGGTCTGGGCACCGGCATCTATGCCATCACGAACGGCGTGATGACCGTCGGTGCCGGCGGCATCACCTCGAACAGCGGGCAGTATCAGATCGATCTCGGTGGCGGCACCATCGCTGCCGCGGACAATTGGAGTTCGACCCTGGCGATGGCTCTGACAAGCGGCAACGTCACCTTCGACACCGGCAGCCATACGGTCGTCCTCGGCGGCGATCTGAGCGGCACCGGCGGGATCACCAAGACCGGCACCGGCACGCTGGTCCTCACCGGCTTCAATAGCTTCGGCGGGCCGGTCGCGGTAAACGCGGGCACGATCGGCGGCAATGGAAGCAGCGACGACTCCGCACTCACCGTGGCGGCAGGCGCGGCCATCGCTCCCGGCGATCTTGCCTTCGCCCAGGTCGGCACCTTCTTCTGCGAGACGGCCTCCCTGGCAAGCGGTGCCACCTTCGCGGCACAGGTCGATAGCACCATCGTGGATGTGGACCGGCTGCAAGCGGTAGGTGGCAGCATCAGCCTCGCCGGGGCGAACCTCACCCTGCAGGAAGCGAGCGGCGGCACGCTTCCGCTCGGAACCGAACTGGTGTTGGTCGACGCTTCCACCACTCTCACCGGGACCTTCGCGGGCTATCCCGAAGGAGCCACGCTGAGCGCGGGGGCAAATACCTTCACCATCCACTACTCGGCCAACCGGGTGACCCTGATCACCGTCGCTGGCAATGCTTACAGCTCCTGGACGTCTGCCAACGGACTCGATGCCACTCCCGGCAAGGACCCGGCCTTCGACGCCGATCCGGAGCAAGACGGCATTTCCAATGGCTTGGAATGGATCCTCGGTGGCGATCCTCTCGCTGCTGATGCGGCCTCGCTGGTGACCACCACCGGCAGCGCCGCGACTGGCCTGACCCTGAGCTTCACCCGTGAGGAAGCCACGCTCGGCAATGCCAGCCTGATCCTCGAATGGGATGCCGATCTGCAAGGCTCCTGGAACGAGGTCCCGATTTCGCAGGCGGGAGGAGCCGCCGCAAACGGGGTGATGGTCACGGTCGACCAAGTTTCCACGCCGGACGGAGTAACGGTCAACATTCCGGCTGCCAATTCAGCCGGCGGCAAGCTGTTCGGCCGTCTGCGGGCGACCATGCCTTGAGCCATGTTTCTCCCTTCGCCTCCGGTCCTTTTTGGGTTGGGACCGTGGCGAAGGGACGGATAGGTAGCGACGAGCGCCCCGCTCGTCCACACCGGTAGAGAAGGGCCGTGCGCTCCGGGACCAGTGGGTCGGCCCGGGGGGCCGGCCCTTATTCGTCGGCGTTCCCGCGAACTTGTTGGGATGCTGCGAGTTGATGGTCTTTGGTTGATAGTTGATGGTAAAACCAACGGTCGCCGGCCTTCCGTGCTCCCCTTCCTATCAACCATCCACTTTCAACCATCAACCTTCCGTGGCAGCCTCTCCGCATATGCCGCTTCCGCCGGAGTACCGCAGCACCGTCTTCCTCCTCGAAGGGGCTCCCGCTCCCCTGCCCTCTTCCTTCGCGATTGTCACGGCATGGAATCCCATGGACGAGAACACGCCGGCCGGGGAAAATGAAGAGAAGAATGCGGAACTACGCCGCGAACTTGAACTCCGGCATCTCCCGTACTTCCGCGCCACCGGCTGCTCCCCGGACCTGCGCCACCGGGAGCCGGGGTGGGCGGTTGTTGCTTGCCCGGAAGACGCGCTCGCCCTGGGGAAAAAGTTCCGGCAACGCGCGATTTGGCGGATCGAGCAGGACAATTTGATTATCGTGGATTGCGCCAACGGCAGCATGGAAGCCATCGCCAGCTTCAGCTCCCGGCTACGCTAGCAGCTGACAGTAAGAATCTTACAACAACCCTTGCCGCCAGCATCCCGGATTCGCGGAGGTCACAAAATAGCCTCATGCAGCATCGGCGGAATCCCCGAATTGCAAAAAGGCCCGGCTTGTGAAGGATCGCACACCGTTGACGGTTCGCCCGAATAGTCGCCGGATTCTCCTGCCGATCCTCGCTTTGATCGCGGGTCGGGCTTTCGCAGCCACCTTTGACCCGGTCTGGCAATTGGGGAGCGATGACAACGACGACGCCCCCTTCTCCGAGCCGACTTACTCGCCAAACAACGCCCCCGGCTTGGCGACCGCCAAGGATGACGACTACTACTTCGCGGGCACCCATCCCGGCGTGGGCCCGGTGGCGACGGAAAGCCCGGCGAATTTCGAACGCGCGATGAGCGGGGGCGACCCGCGCAAGCGCATCCGATTCCTCCTCTCCGCCGCGCAGGCGTCCTCCGCATCACGCGTGAAGGTGACCGTCGATCTCTTCGCGGGCGGCATCTGGATCACCGGGCCGATCCCGGGGTTCGGCAGTCATAACGTCAGCGTGACCCTCAACGGCCAGCCGGTGGGTTCGCAAAACAACATCACTTGGAACACCACGCTGATCTTCACCGTGCCTGCTTCCGCGGTAAATGCCGTGGCCGGCTCGAACGTTCTCCAAATCGAGCGCACCGGCGGCACCGCAAACGCCTCGATCACTTTCGACTACCTGAAGCTGGAGGTCGATCCCGATGGCTTGGCCGATACGGATGGCGACACCCTGCCCCGGTGGCTTGAGGAAGACTACCAGCTCAGCGACAGCTCCGCCGCGGACGCCGCGCAGGATCCCGATGGCGATGGCCGTACCACGCTGCAGGAATACCAGGCGGGCACGAACCCGACCGATCCCGATAGCGACAATGACGGGCTCTCCGATTCGCAGGAGACCACCACCCATCCGCTGAATCCCGACACGGATGGCGACGGCTTGTTAGATGGAGCCGAGACCGCGACCGACCCTCTCCTCGCGGATACCGACAACGACGGCCATCCCGACAACATCGAGATCGAGCAAGGCAGCGACCCGGGCTCCGACGCCTCGCGGCCCTTCAACTTCCCGAATGCGGTCAGCCTGCAGTTCGTCTCGGAGGCCCTTTCCTCCGCCGCGCTGCCGCCGGGTGAAGCCGCGGGGTATTTCCGGCTGCCGAAGTGGAACGTCACGCCCGGACTGCCGGCCTGGACCGTGACCGGCACCTCGGTCCCGGGCAGCATGAGCGCGCTGAAGAACCATCGCGGCCAGACGACCAGCATCGTGGCATCCTGGACCCATCACTTCGCCAGCGCGGGCCTGCACAAGGGTCCGGGCGACGAGCGCCTCTTCTCCGGCATGATCTGCAGCGAGAACAACGGCAGCCTGATCACGCCGGCGACCGTTACCCTCACCGGCATCCCCTACGCAACCTACGACCTGATCGTGTATGTCGGCAGCGTTTACCCGGACAATCCTATCGATCCCGCCCAGCACCGGAGGACCGGCTATGTGGAGCGCAATGGCAACGCGGCAAGCCGGCGCTACCTGGGCAGTAGCTCGGCTCCGCCTTTCCACGGCTTCATCGAGGCCACCGCCACCACGGAGGAAACGCTCACTCCTGCGAACTACGTGCGCTATCGTAATTTGACGGGAGCCACCCAGACCATTTCGGCTCAGTCCCCGCCGGTCAACCATCCGATCTGCATCCACGGCATCCAGATCATCGATACCATCACGGACAGCGATGCGGACGGGATGAAGGACGCGATAGAAGTCGAGTTCGGCTTCAATCCCTTGGTCTCCGACGCAAGCGCGGATGCCGATGGCGACGGGATGCTTAACAGCGCCGAGCTGGCGGCGGGCTGTAATCCCCACGATCCCGATACCGACAAGGACGGCTTGGCCGATGGCGCGGAAGCCGCCCACGGCACCTCCCCACTCGATCCCGATAGCGACAACGACACGCTGGCCGATGGAGACGAGGTCAATGCCACGCCCTTCCCCTCCCTGCCGAACGACCTCGACGGCGACAGCGACAACGATGGCTACCCCGATGCCATCGAGCGAGCCTATGGCTCGAACCCGATGTCGGCGACGAATTTTCCGCCCTCCGTCCCGCTCTGGGATGCGGCGACCAGCACCTGGCGCTGGCGGATCAACAATGTCCGCCTGCTCTGGAATCACTCGCAGTCCATGCTCGGGGCGATTCCCGGGAATGACGCGATGCTTTGTGAGGCGGTCGCCCAGATTGCCCCCGGCGGTTGGACCAATCAGATCGGCATCGGGCTTTTCTATTCGAAGGGCAAGCTGATGCACCGCTTCCGCTGCATCGAGGGAATCTTCCGCAAGCCGAACAACGAAGGGTTCTATGATACCGACTTCGAATGGGATGGCGTGACCGATCAGACAAAAACTTACGGCTTCAGCGGCTTCGGCGAGGCGGACGACTCCAAGCCGCTGCGCATGGAGTTCAGTGCCGTACGCGCGGCCAACGGCAGCAATTCCTGGACCCTCAATTTCCTATTGGCCGATCTGACCCATCCGGGCAGCCCGGTCACGCTGGCCACCTTCAGCTATGCCGGGGCCATCGCCGTCAAACCTTCCCTGATGGCTGGCAACACGGTCTGGACCAGCAATTCCGGAATCGACGGAGCTTTCGATCTCGTCATCGAGCCGGGCGTGCAAGCCTTCATCACGCCTACTGTCGTCGGCACCCCGGACGCCGACAGCGACGGCATGCCGGACGATTGGGAAACGGCCAACGGCTTCCTCCCTAACAACGCGAGCGATGCCACACTCGATGAGGATAGCGACGGCGTCACCAATCTCCGCGAGTTTCTTGCAGGGACCTTTCCCCGCGACAGCGATAGCGACGACGATGGGGTGAGCGACGGCATCGAGCTGAACCACCCGTCCGATCCACTCTCCGCCGCCAGCAAGCCCACGGGCTTCACCTTCACCGGCAATGTCGCGGACCTCGACGGCGATGGTCTATCCGATGCTTGGACCCTCTGGGCCGGCGGCCTGCCGCGTGCGCCCGGCGCGGATAGCGATGGCGACGGCATGACCAATCTCTCAGAAAGCCAGGCCGGCACGGATCCCGACGACCCCGCCTCGCGCCTGAGCCTCACGGGAGCCTTCGGCCCCGGCGGCTTCGCGCTGGCATGGCCGGACATTCCTTACAAGGCGCACGCGGTGGAATCCGGGACCGCTCTTAGCGGCTGGAGTCCCGTCAGCGGCACGCCGACGCTTGCCGGTGGTGTCCGCCATCTGGTCATCCCATCGAACCAACTGACCCCGGGCAAAGGCTTCTACCGGGCCACGGTGGATCCGACGGATAGTGATGGCGATGGCGTGGAGGATTGGGTCGAGGCGACGGTCCTAGGCTCGTCTCCAGGCTCCGCAAACTCAGCCGGACAAACGATCACGCGCGCCAACGGCCAACCGCTCTCCGGCGATGCGGTGGCACTCGTGGAACGCATGCAGGGCTCCGCTGCCACCGGCGGCAGCCCGGGCACGAGCACACCCGGCACGCCTTCCGCCGTGAATGCCGCGCGCTTCCTGATGCAGGCCACCTTCGGACCCGTGCCGGAGGACATCGCGCAGGTCCGCACGCTCGGTTACGCCGGCTGGATCGACCAGCAATTGACCAAACCGCGGTCGCTCCTTTCGCCCTACATCCAGCAAATCAAGGCGGACGCGGCCGGAGCGCAGATCGACCCGACTTACAATTTCAACGACCTCGACCGCTTCGTCTTCGGCAACAACATGACCACGCCCTTCGCGCGCAACGCGATCTCCGGGCAGGACCAGTTGCGGCAGCGCGTCGCCTTCGCGCTCTCCCAGATCGTCGTCGTCTCGCGCCGCGATGCGAACCTCGAGGACCAGCCGGAGGGCGTCGCGAACTACTACGACATGCTCTCGCGCCATGCGCTGGGCAACTACGGGGATCTGCTGTTAGACGTGGCCCTCCACCCGGCGATGGGCTGGTATCTGAGCCACGCCGGCAACCAGAAGGCGGACCCTTCGATCCCGCGCTACCCGGACGAGAACTTCGCCCGCGAGCTGATGCAGCTCTTCAGCATCGGCATCTGGGAACTCAATCCGGACGGGACCCGCAAGCTGGACATCCACGGCGAGCCGATCCCCACCTACGACAACGGCGACGTCACCGAGATGGCCCGCGTCTTCACCGGACTCTACTTCGCCGCGCCCTACGGCTGGGGCGGCGGCGGCTGGGACGACGAGCACCTGACATTGCCGATGGTGATGTATGCCGATCGCCACGACTTCGGCGTGAAGCAAATTCCCGGCGGCTTCACCGTGCCCGCCCGGACCGAGACCGAGACGAATGGCATGCAGGATGTGAAGGACGCCATCGATGCGATCTTCCGCCATCCGAATACGCCTGCCTTTGTCGGCAAGCAGTTGATCCAGTTCCTCGTCACCGACAATCCATCGCCTGCCTACGTGAAGCGTATCCACGACGTCTTCGTGAACGACGGCAGCGGCACGCGCGGCAATCTGGCCGCGGTGGTGAAGGCGATCCTGCTCGATCCGGAGGCGCGCTCGCAGCCCCTCTCCCCAAACTACGGCAAGATGCGCGAACCGGTGATCCGCACCATGCATCTCGGCCGGATCTTCCATCTCGCGGAGGCCCATCCGGACTTCGTCTGGTGGAACTGGACGGAAAACTACTATGGCTTCACCAAGCAGGAGCCGCTGAATTCACCCAGCGTCTTCAATTTCTACACCCCCGTCTATCAGGCCCCCGGCGAGATCCGCAATGGCGGACTGGTCAGCCCGGGCTTCCAGATCGTCGATACCTTTTCCGCCATCGCCTTCCCGAATATCGCGTGGGACTACTTGCACAAGGGCTTCCGCTCCTCCAACGAGTGGAGCTATCCGCTCGACTACAGCGGTGCCCTGCTGCTGGCGGACAATCCCGCCGGACTGGTAGATCACATGAATCTCCTGGTCTGTGCCGGCTCCATGACCACGCGCACCCGGGGGATCATCCTTGGTGCCATCTCGAATACCTCTCTCACCCCGAAGGACCGGGTTGCGCTCGCGGCATGGCTCGCCATGTGCTGTCCGGAGGGAAGTATCCAACGCTGAAGCCGATGCGCGCGTTTCTCCATCTTGTGCTCACGCTCTTGCTCTCTTGCCGCCTCTGCCACGGCGTGGAGGAGGCAAAGGCTCGCGAAAAACTTCAGGGAGAAACGCCACTTACATCGCCCGGCAAGGCATTCTCGATCGTGAGGGTGAATACGGCGCCAACTCCGGAAGATCCATTGTGCATCGCGGAGAAGGTGGTCTTTGCCAAGACCAGCCTTGGCGAAGTACCGCTTGAGGTCACAGCTTGCAACGGATTCTACTTCATCTCGCCCGATGACCGCTGGATTCTCCGCCATCAAAAGACCGAGTTAGGCAATAGTATCGCAATTCTCTACCACGTCGAAGAAAACGGACGCGTGGGTTCGATACAAGGATTCGATGAAAGGATGTGGGCGGCTTCCGATTCCGTTTCGCCCATCAAGTTCGAAGACCTCTACACTGCCGCTATATACAGTGTAATCTGGTCTGCCGACTCGAAAACTCTCGTCCTCAAGATCGGCGGCTCCCACTTCTCAGACGGCCTTAGGGCCTTAGTCAGCTACGACATCAGCAAGAACACATTTCAGGCAAATACTTCGCCTGACAACGAAGACGAGCAAGACACGAAGTAGCTGCCTGCCGCCCACCGGATATCAGAATTCAAATTTCGACACCCATGCGCAGCCGCCGCAAATTCTTAGGAGAAGCCAGTTGTGCCGCCATCGGCTCGACCTCGGTCCTCTCCACGCTGCTGAACCTGACCATGGCGAATCACGCCGCGGCACAGGGCGGCCTCGCCGGGCAACGGAAGTCGCTGGTCTGCATCTTCCTCTCGGGCGGCTGCGACACTTTCAACCTGCTGATCCCGACCGACGGCAGGTATGCGGAATACACTGCATCCCGTTCGAACCTCGCCATCCCGCTCAATGATCCCGATCCTGCGAAGAAGATCATTCCCCTGACGGACAGCGGCTACGGCGTGCATCCCTCCTGCGGGAAGCTGGCGGAGATGTTCAACGGCACCGGCCAGTTCGCTGGCAGGAAGCGCCTCTCTTTCCTGACGAATATCGGGACCCTGATCGAGCCGATCGCCAACAAGCAGGCCTACCTCAACGGCAGCATCGCCGTGCCGAAGGCGCTCTTCTCGCACCGCGACCAGATCGAGCAATGGCAGACCTCGGTGCCGCAGGGCATGAGCGTCCTCAGCGGCTGGGGCGGACGCGCAGCGGACATCATCCACTCCACCCTCAATACCGAGCAGACCGCAAACTACTACATGCCCATGAATTTCTCGGTGGCGGGCAATTCGGCCTTCCAGATCGGCGAGAGCGAAGGGCAATTCGTCATCACTGGCGAAGGAGCGCTGGGCTTCACCGGAGCAGGCGGCACTTCGCCCGCACTCGTCGCGAAGAATCAGGCGATCCGCAGCATCATCGCCAGCCCGGTGGAGGAGCATTACAGCAATCTCTTCCACCGCACCCATGCGCGGACCACGGCCAACAGCGTCGAGCGCGGTGCGCAATTCCAGCAGCACTACGCCGCCCCGGGAACCTTGAACACCAAGAGCGTGGCCGATACGGTGCGGGATGCGCCCTTCCCCAATCACTACATCTCCTCCCAATTCCGCGCCGCGGTGAAGACCATCGCCATCCGCGAGCAGCTCAAGCTCAAGCGGCAGACCGTATTCATCGAGTTCGGCGGCTGGGACCATCACGCGGAATTGTTAGAGAACCACAGGAACATGCTGTCGGTCCTGGATGGCGCGCTCTACGCCTTCCAGCTTTGCCTCGAGCAACTCGGCCTGATGGATGATGTGATCACCTTCACCGCCTCGGACTTCGGCCGCACCCTGCGCTCGAATGGCCAAGGCACCGATCACGCCTGGTCGAGCAACCAGATCGTGATGGGCGGCCCGGTGCAGGGAGGCACCGTCCGCGGCAGCTTCCCCTCCCTGGTCATCGACGGCCCCGACGACATCGGTCGCGGCGGCCGCATCTTCCCCAAGCTCTCCGCCGACGAGTATTTCTGCGAGCTGCTCCGCTGGTTCGGCGTCACCGCCGGCGACATGGATAGCGTGCTGCCGAACATCCGGAACTTCTACAATCCGGCCAGCAGCGTGAACCCGGTGGGGTTCCTGGCTTGACCCGGAGCGCTCTTGCTCAGGGAACGCCTGCCATAGGAACCGTTCAGCGGGTGGCACGCTTCGGTTCCAATTTGCCAAGGACGAGGCCGTACCCTAGAGAGTAGAACCCTCCCGGAACACCCGTCCCGCCAGCCCGTTCATGACCCGACCGCGCGCGCTGCTCATCCTCATCTTGCTTGCCGCGATCGCTCTCTTCACATGGCGGGCATTCCGTCCCCGCACCACTCCGGAGGCGATTGACCTTCCTTCCTCCCAGACCGACAGCCAGGCCGCATTCCCGATTCCGGACCAGCCGACCGCTGCGGAACGCTTGCTCGAAGGCTATGGCGATCCTGCCACGCCGCCGATCGAGGACCTGCGCAAGATTCACCGCGTGGTCACCGGCTACTTCTCCATCGTGAAGGACTCCAGCCGCAATCCCATCGGCGGCAATGCCGACCTCGCCGCGGCCCTGCGCGGAGAGAACCCGAACCGCGAGGTATTTGTCAGGGCGGGGCATCCGCTGTTCGCCAAGGACGGCATGCTGGCCGACCGCTGGGGGACCCCGATCGTCGTCCACCCGGAGGAATTCCGCCGTCTCGGCCTGCGTTCGGCCGGGCCCGACCGCTCCCCCTACACCGCGGACGATCTGATCCTCACCCCCGCCGGTGCGCAGCAGCAGGCGAAGTGACTACTCCTTCACCGCCGCCGCGGCGAGCGCCTCGCGCACGTATGCCGCATGCAGGATGATCCCCATGCCCAGCGGATATCGTTGGATGTGCTCTTCAAAGCCGTTCTTCGTTCGCTCCTCATGGTGGTGCTGGCCGATCACGATGCCCGCGATCAGCGGATTGCCATCCTTGCCCGGAAAGAAGACCGGCCCGCCGCTGTCTCCGGCGAAGGTCGTGAAGTCGCCTAAAAATGTCGGATGCGACTTCATCGGCAGCAGCGGCGGACTCGCGAAGACCCCCTGCCGCGCCACCGGGAATCCCGCGCCGTTTGCTTCGAAGCGCTGAGGATAAGTCAGCACGAAAAGCGGGCTGCACACATGCACGCCCGAGTCCTTCAAGCCGCTCTCGTCCAAGAGCGCGGACTCCGGCAATGCCGCCGCCTTCACCGGCAGCTCGCCGGCCAGCTTCAATACCGCCACATCCTCTTTTGCATGACGGGTCCACAAGGGCGTCTCACCCTGGCGGATCGGGAGCGTGTGGTCGCGGCGCTTGTAAGAGCCATCCGCTTGTGCCTCCCGCAGCACCAGCACCGCGGTCTCGCCCTTGGTCCGCTCCAGCGTGTGAGCACAAGTTACCAGATAGAGCGCAGGATCGCCGTCACGCCGCATGAGAAAGCAGGTCGAGGTGGAGTCGGCATGGAAGAACTTGAAAGTCGCATCCAGCACTTGGGACGCGAAGTCCGCGGCACCCGCCGCTCGCATCATGACCAGGGATAACAGCAAGGCAAGGAGGGCTCTTTTCATCACGGGACAATGGTAAGCAGGCGAAGACCGCCGCCTTTCAACGCATCGCAGGGCACTTTCCGCTCCGGCGCAAGTGGACAATCCAGCGCCAGTCTTTCGCAAGGCCGCGGGAGCGGTGGATCCCGGCCCGCGCTAGGGTCGCTGCATGTCCGGAATATCGCCGCTCCGTTCGCCGGGTTTCGCCTACCGCTTGCAAGGCCCGCTTCCCCTCCTGCTCAATCATCTTTGCCTGCTCGGCGAGGGCACACTGATCCTCCGTCAGGAAGGGCTCAGTCTCGCCAAGGCCGGTCCCTTCGGCCTCTGCGTCGCCGATGGACGGCACGGCTGGAGCCTCCTGCGCGATGCGATCAGCGGGTTGGAAACCGACCTTCAATTCACCCGCCACGTCTATCTCCTGCCCGATCCCGACGACGGTGTCCCGGTCTTCGCCACCGCCGGTCAGAGCGGCGTGATCGATCTCTCGGTGCGGCTCCACGAGCACCACTGGCAATCCCGCGCCATCCGCGCCGTCATCGACAGTTGCGATGGCATCCCCATCGACGCGCGCAATGGCCGCAAGCTTGGTGCCGGTGCCTGGCTCGACGATTGGCAAGCAAGCCCGCCCGCGGCAATCACGCATCGTCTGGAGATCCTGGCCGCACTCGACGCCTGCCGCTGCCTGGAGGTGGAGCTGCATTCGCCCCTCCACCGCTGCGTCGCCGCCTTCCGCCCAGCCTTCCTGGATTCCGATGGCTCGGTGATCCGCATCGCCGATGCCTCCCGCAAGCACGTCGTCTTCGCCGATGTGGCGACACCCGGCTTCCGCTGGCAAAGCCTCGCCCCGGGACACCTCAAGATCCGCGTGGAATCCGAAAGCCACGCGGCGCAGATGGTGATCCCGGCAGCGTGATGGAGATGGTGCGGAAGCGGAAGAACCCGGCGGGCTCATTCAAACTGTCCGGAACTTCCCCTTAACGACGGGACTTCGAGATCGCGCTGATGACCAGCACGGCCACGACGACAATGCCGAGGATCAGCACGGCTCCCCTTTCTAGCCCGGAGCTAAGCCAAGCGATGACGAGCAGCAGCGCGGGACCAAAGTGAAGGATCGGCTTCCACTGTAGAGCGGGAACGCTTCCCGCCGCCAGCGGCGGGCCTGGCACCGGACTGGTCCTACCCGCAGCCCAACGCAGCAGCACGATCTGCAGGCCGATGGCGAGGGCAATGACGACCACGTTCCACAGCGCGAAGCTGGCGAGCAAGCGATCCGCCCAAGGCTGGAAGAAGTGGATCGCCTCGGGATCGCGGACCAGCGGTCCAAGCACATGCGCGCCGGACGCGGAACCCCCGTAAGCATAGTAGCCGATCGCCTTGCCGCCGACAGCGGCGTAACCGGCGATCGCCAGTCCGCCGAATGTCACCAGCAATGCAAGACCGACACCGCCGAGGGCGATACCACCGATCGCCACGCCCCCGTACGCGACAACGCCGAGGGCCATGCCGCCGAACGCGAAGAAGCCCTTCGCCACGCCACCGATGGCGAGGAAGCCCATGGCATCGTCCCCCACCGCCAGCCAGCCGCGGGCGATGCGGCGCTGCCCCGTGAGGGGATCGGCTCCCGCGGCAATGTGCAGCAGCGGCCAGCCGAGAAACTCCTGCCGCGAGCGGTAGTCGACGTTCTGCCACTGGCCGGTCGCTGCGGCGCGCGGGACCGGGACCGTCGCTTGCTCGACGGCGGCGAAGCGCAGGCCGCTGCAGTGTCGGCACCAGGCGAGCGTGCGCTTTCCGATTGAGGCGGCACCGATGCGGACGCCTCCGGCCGATGCGAGCGAGCGAGTGGCACCGCAGGAGGTGCAGCGCAGTTGCCACTCGCCCGGCGCGGCGGGAACCTCCCCCGCCGCGACCGTATCGATCACGCTGCGGAATTCACCGGCCGATTGGTAGCGGCGGCCGGGCTCGGTTTCGAGGGCGCGCAGCACGACCTCATCGAGCCGGACATCGATCTGCACGCGGCGCGAGGGCGCGGGCGGCCAGTTTCCGGGACGCTCGCCGGTGAGCATCTCATAGAGCACTGCACCGAGCGCGTAGATGTCCGCGCGATGGTCCACGGCGCTGGCGGCGGCGCGCTGCTCCGGGGCCATGTAGGCGGGCGTGCCGGAGCGGTCGGCGGCGGCACCGGCCAGCGCGGCGATGCCGAAGTCCGCGATCTTCACCCGGCCATCCCGGTCTAACAGGATATTCTCCGGCTTGATGTCGCGGTGGACGATGCCCTGCTCATGGGCGTATTGCAGGGCCTCGCAGACCGGCGGGACGATCGCGAGCGCCTGCTCCGGCGGCATCTTGCCCTCCCGCAGCAGGTCGCGGAGATTCACCCCGCCGACGTATTCCATGACCAGATAGTAGAGGCCGCCGGTCTCGCCGAAGTCGTGGATGGTGACGATGTGCGGATGGCTCAATTTCGCGAGCAACTCCGCCTCGGTGGCGAAGCGCCCGGAAAAGCGCGGATCGTCCACGCTTTCCGGAGCGAGGATCTTGATCGCGACCAAGCGGTTGAGCGATTTCTGGCGGGCCTTGTAAACCACGCCCATCCCGCCGCGGCCGAGGCACTCGAGGATCTCGAACTGCGGGAACTTGTCCGCAATCTCCTCCGGCGCGGGCGGCGGGGCTGGGCTTCTCCCGGGGTTTTCCGGATCGAGCGTGCGCGAGGCCATCGCCTGGGCCATCAGGCAGGCGGGGCAAAGCCGGTGCTGGCTGTCGGCCGGCACTGGCTTGCCGCACTCGGGGCATGACAGGGTCTCGTCCATGGCTCAGCGGCGTTCGCGGATCGCCCACGAGTAGCGGAGCAAGACCAGACCTGCCAGAACGAGTGCGACCCCCAGGGCCACCAGGAGTTTGAACGGCAGCTCCACGTGATGGTCTCCGAACTTGATCGCGATGCTTCCCAGCAGGCAGGCGACAAGCCCGGAGCCGATGGCGTGGTATTTGGATTGTGTCAGGATCATGGTGTATCGACGGGTTTCGGGTTCAGTGAAGGCGCAAGCTGCGCCCAATCGCCCTTACACGTCTCCGGCTTGCCGTTACCAAAATCTTTGCCGGTGGGTGGATCATTCCGAAAGGACGGCGAAGAGTGCCTGCATCTCATCATCGACCAGATCGTCGGAGGCCAGGGTCCGGGCGATCTCCTCCCGCAAGCGATGCCGGTAGCGCTTCCGCAGGCGGTGCACCGCGACTCGCGCCGCGCCTTCCGTCATCGCGAATTCCGCCGCGATCCCTGCGTAGGAAATCCGCTCGCTGCTGACGCTGAGGAATGGCTTCCAGCGGACGAAGTCCTCCTCCTCCGCCGCCAGATCGGAAAGCACCTTGTCGAGCAGCGCCAGCGCCCACTCGCGGTCGAAGAGTTTGTCGGGGCTGCGCTCGTCCGCCGACTCGAGGGCGAGGCCGCTCTCGGCATCCTGCCAATCGATCGATAGATGCGGGGCGAAGCCGCCGCGTTTCTGGCGATGGTCACGCTGCCACTCGTTCGCCATGTAGTTCTTGAGCGAGCCTAACAGGAAGGCGCGGAAGCGTCCGCGGTCGCGGTCGGCGAGCCGCAATCCCTGCCCTTCCAGCAGGTGGACGAAGAAGCCCTGGACGAGGTCTTCCGCATCCTGCTCCACGCGGCCGAGCCGCCGGACGTAGCGGTAGAGAGGCGGCCAATAGACCTCGAAGAGCAGCGCCAAGCCGTCGCGCGCACGCGAGTCGTCGTCCCCTGCCGCAGCGCCGACGATCGACCAACGTGTGGTCGCGAAGAGCGAGACATGCTGGCCGGAGGGCTCGGGCGTGGCGGGCATTTGCGAGATCCTACCGGATTTCCCGCCGGGTGTTACACGAAAGAATGCGGCAGGCCCCGGGAGGGCGGACTGAAGTCCGCGCTCCCGGGCCATTCAGAAACCCTCCGGAGCGGGCAAGGGCGGAGCCAAGGGAGCAGAGGCTTCGGGAATGCCCGGAACTCCGGCAGGCGGCTGAAGTTGAGGTTGAGGCAATGCAAACTGCCGGGGAGCACCTACAGCCGGAGCTGCCGGCATCGCACTGGGGGGCGCAGCCGCTCCCGGTACAGAGAATTGACCGGGACTACCTGCGGCAGGAGCCACACTCGGGTTCGATGCCGCACCAGGCATCGCAGAGGACCGCTGAAGTGGCGGCGGAGCAACCGGCTCTGGATTTGTCGGAACCCCGGAGGTGGCTCTGGAGGTCTCGACGACTTCGCCCAATTTCAGAATCTCCTCGCGGGTGTCCGCGCAGAGCTTCTGAAGGATCGATATCTTGCGCTCGAGCCGGTCCTGATCCGGATGATTTTGCGAGCGGGTCCCGTCCCCGATCATGCGTTCGAGTTCGGTATCCCGGAGCAGTCCTTGGAGCTTCTCATAGTGGTGGATGGCAACGTCGAGGTCGATCTGGGTGAGTTTCACCATGACCGGCGATGGCGTCTCGGCATGGAGGGCGGGCGCAAATCCCGCGAAGGCCACGAGCGTGGCGAGGATGGCATACCTTTTCATAAACGTTAGCGTTGGGGTTGGAGGTCCGCGTCTTCCTGGCGCTGGAGTTGTTCAATGTTGGCGCGCTCGTCTTCGAGCGACTTTTCAAGCAAGGAAATGAGTCGTTCTGCCTTGATCTGGTCCTGCTCCCCGGCCTCGCCGCTGCCGGAGAGAAGCGCGCGATCCAACCGGGCGTCGCGCAGGCGGGTCTGGAGGATCTCGTAGGACTTGAAGGCGGAGTTGAATTCGACTTCTTGCAGGCGGTCGAGGGAGCGGAGGACCGAAACCCGCGGGAGTGAGGCCTCGCCACAAACGTTCATGATTTCCTGGATGCGTCCGGCGGGAATATCCTTGTCTCCGCTGACACGGACCTGGCGCTGGGGATCGACGCGGGAGATGGCGACGAGTTCGAACCGCAGGGCCTCCAAGCTGATCGCCTTCCCATCAAGGGTGAGACCGCCATCCATGGTCAGGTGGATCTGAATGGCGGGCTTGGGCAGGAGCTGCGTGAGGGTGGGATCTAGCTCCCATTTCGGCAAGGGCGGTTCCTGCTGGGCGAGTCGATCGGCCTCCGCGATTCGATCGGCCTCCAGGGCAGCCTCCATTTCCTCCCAGAGGGTGCTTTTCCCGCTCGTCCCAAAAGAGATATTCGTGATCGCCGCCCGGCTACAGAGATCGAGAACCGCTTGGATCGCGGTGTAGGGTGTTTCAGCATCGGCAACGATCTTCACCGGCCGCTGCGGATCGGAAGCAGTCAATCTGTGGAGAGTTTCTAACAGACGATCGAAAGGCATTGCGAGTCCATCGAGCAGGAGGTTCCCATCCTTGGCGATGGTGATGACAGTCGGAGTGGCCGGAAGGAATTCGTCAGGATCGCTGGTATAGAAGAGCCGGACGAAGCCGTATTGGCGGCAAATCGAGAGCAGCAGTGCAGCCTCGGAATCCTGCCCTGCCTGCGTGATGGCATGGATCCGGACTTGGCGGAGAAGGTCCGCGGCGGCGAACTTTCCGAGTGCCGGGCCCATGTCTTTCCAAGCGAGGGCGCTGCCATCGAGTGTGAAAGAGCGAACCGTATCGGGGGTAAGCGAGAGCGTGATGAGGAGCGGCGGCGACTTGGAAACTTCAGCGTGATCCGAAGCATTCCAGAAAGTCAGGCGGGTGAATCCGGCACCGCGGCAGGCATCCAGGATGCCCGAGAGCCGTTCAAGGTCGATTTGCGGAGTGGTGCTGAGGATCTTGACCGGGCGCTCAGAATCCCGGGCGGCAAACTTTCGAAGCGTGGCGGCCAATTGCGGCAGATCGGTGGAGTTGCCGTTGAGGGAGAGTGCGCCTTTATCATCGAAAGCGATCCGGAGGCGGTTCTTGGCGATCGCCTTCCCGAGCCTGCCGGGATCGGTTTCCGTGAAGAGGCCGGGATAAGCGCTAGGATCCGGCTTGGCCAGAGTCGGATCGATCCCGGCGGGGGTGAACACGACTTTCCCAGATTGCTCCATTTTCTCAGCCAATTCGCGATGCTCGGAGTTGCGGGCCTCCACTTGCGCCCTCTCCCGGGCGGCGGCGACGGCCGAGCGGTTCAAACCCGCATAGACGATGCCTAGCATGGCCAGGATCGCGATGAGGCTGCACCAGATGGCGAGCACGGTCTTGCCCTTACGGGTGCGGCGGGCGAGGACGGCGAGGACGATGGAGGCGAGCGCGCAGCAGAGACCTAACAGAAGCACGATGCCCTCGCGGCTTGGATTGACGAAGGAGATGAGCAAGGGCGTGCCGAAGAGGGCGACGAGCAGCGTGATGAGGGCCAGGCGCGAGCGCGATTCCGGGATGGTGGGTTCTTGCGCCGGAGAAACAGGTGGCGGCGGCGGTGCATCCTCGCTCGGCGCGCCGGACCGGGCCGCCTTACCGGGCGACGGTTGCTGCGTCGCGGGCGCGGGCGGGGTGGCGGCGAAGGTCTCGACCACGGTCTTGAACTCGCCGGCGGTCTGGAAGCGCAGCTCGGGCCGGCCCTGCAGGGCGCGCAGCACGATCTCGTCGATCTTCACGTCGATGTGAACCCTGTTAGACGGGACTTCAAGGCGCTTGCCGGGGCGCTGGCCGGTGAGCATTTCGTAGAGGACGACGCCGAGCGAGTAGATGTCCGCGCGGTGATCGAGCCCGGCGGAATGGGTCGCTTGCTCGGGTGCCATGTAGTCCGGCGTGCCGGAGCGGTCCGCGGCCTCGCCGGCAATGGTGGCGATCCCGAAGTCCGCGATCTTCACGCGGCCCTCGCGGTCGAGCAGGATGTTCTCCGGCTTGATGTCGCGGTGGACCACGCCGTGGTCGTGGGCGAATTGCAGCGCATCGCAGATCGGCGGGACGATGGCCAGCGCCTGCTCCGGCTCCAGGCGGCCATCGCGCAGGAGATCGCGGACATTCACGCCATCGATGTATTCCATGACGATGTGGAAGAGGCCGCCGGCGTGGCCGAAATCATGGATGGTGACGATGTTCGGGTGATTGAGCCGGGCGAGCAGCTTGGCCTCCTTCTCGAAGCGGCTGGCGAAGCCGGGATCATCCTGCCATTCGCCGGCCAGGATCTTGATCGCGACGATGCGGTCGAGGGCCTTCTGACGGGCCTTGTAAACGACGCCCATGCCGCCGCGGCCGAGGCATTCGAGGATCTCGAACTGCGGGAACTTTTCCTCAAGTTCGGCGGGCGATGGCGGCGGCGAGGAGGAGGGGTGCTCGCCGGTCGGCATGGTCCGCGTGCGCAGGTTCATCGCCAGCAGGCAGCGCGGGCAGAGCCCCGCCGCGCCGGAGGGATCCAGCGGGGAGCCGCAGCGCGGGCAGGCGGGAGAGGCGCTCATGAGAGGGGATTCAGGGAATCCGGAGAGTTGTTACAGGAAAAAGGGGAAACATCGAACACCGAGGTAAATAGCCCTGATGATTTCTCAAAACTTCGACGTTCGGTGTTGGGCGTTCGATGTTCGATGTTTCCTTCAGCCCCCCAGCGCCTGCATCAGCGCGGCCATCTCCCCGTCCACCTCCTCCTCGCAGAGGACGGTTCTCGCGACCTCGGCCCGAACAAGGACCCGGAAGCGCTTGCGCAGGCGATGGACGGACACGCGGGCCGCTCCCTCCGTGCCCTCGCTATCAAGGGCGAGCGCGGCGTAGTCGGTCTCGCCACGGCCCGCGGTGAGGCTTGGCACGAGACGCGTGAACTCCTCCGCCCGGCCGGCTTCGCGGTATTCCCGCTCCAGAGCGGCCATCGCGGCATCGAGCATGGCAAGCGCCCAGCGGCGGTCGAAGAGTTCGTCGGGGGTGCGAGCCTGCTCCCCTTCCCTGCTGTAGAGACGCTCCGCGAGTTCGGCATCGAGCGGGACGAGATCGCGGCCGCCGCCACGCTTGGCGGCATGCTCGCGGTGCCACTCGTTCGCGAGGTAGCGCTTCAATGCCGTGAGCAGGAAGCTGCGGAAGCGCCCGCGCGAGTCGTCCGCCAGATCGAGCGAGCGCCGCTCCAGCAGCATGGCGAAGAAACCCTGGGTCAGATCCTTCGCGTCCTCGCCGGATTTGCCCGACCTGCGGATGACCGCGTAGATCGGGAACCAGTAGAGGCGGCAGAGTTCCTCAAGCGCCGCCGCCGACTCCCCCGCCCCGGCGGCAGCAACCAGCGACCAGCGGGTGGTGGCGAAAAGAGGAGGTCGGGTGGCCACGGTTCCGGGAAGCATGCGCTGCCCGGAGGATTCAGGAAAGGGCGGGGTTTGTTACCGGGAAAGTAGACCGCCTGACCATCATTCACCATCTCCCCGCGCAGCGCAGTCCTATTGATGATTGAGAGATTGGTGATTGATGATTTCTTCCAATCTACTCCTTCAGCCGGATCTTCAGCTGCCCCGGCTCGACCTTCATTTCCTCGATCCCGGCGACCGTGCCGCCCTTCCCGCCGCCGAGGATCTGGCCCAGGAGATCCTTGCCCTTCATCTGGCCGAGCCAGTCATTCGGCACGGAGACACCCCACACGGTCAGGTCGTCGAGCACCAGGCTGGGCACGCCGCCCTCCGCCTTCACGAAGAAGCGCGCGCGGGCTTTCAGCTTCTTGCCGCCGACCACGGGGATATCGGGATCGAGATCGGTTTCGAGGCGCGCATGGACGACATCGGTCCCGAGCTCGAACTTCAATTTGCCACCGAGCGTGGTCTTTTCGTTGAGCAGGCCATTGAGTTCCCGCTCGGTCAGCACGATGTCGCGCGAGCCCTTCTCGTAGGTCGGCTCGGCGGGCTTCTCCTGCTGGATGGCTTCCACCTTCTGCTCGACCGCGGTCTTCTCCGCCGCGCTGAGCTGGACCGGCTTGATCGGCCGGTTGAACCAGAACCACAGGCCGGCGGTGACAAGCAGGACGACGATGATGCCGATCAAGGCCGGCACGAGGCAGGAGCGGCGGCGCGGGACGGGAGGCGGGATATCAGCCATGGCAGGAGGACGCGGAACAAATCTGGAAACTAGGAAAAGCGGAACGGGCCGGAAGCAAAATCCCGGCCCTGGCAGCGAGCCGGGCCGGGATCAAAAATGGTGGAGGCGAGGGGAGTCGAACCCCTGTCCGAAACATCTTTCATGCGGGCTTCTACACGTTTATCCGCCGGTCTGAAGCTTCGGAAGGCGTAGGCCCGACGGCCGCGTTCTCCTTCCTAGAAACCTGTGGATCTCGCCAAGGTGTCCGGTTACCCGACGCCAAGGCCAGCACGCTAAGTGTTCACCTTCCCCCACCGCGTGCGCATGGGTTCCGGTGTCGCTGTCAATTAAGCAGCGAGGGCAAGCTCGTTAGAGTCTGCATTTATTTGTTTTGAGCGGCTTTTTAGGAGGCCAGCCGATCAACCTCCACGTGCAGCCAGCACTGCGAACATCCCGTCGAAACCAGAACGCCCCCATTGACTGACGCCGCAACCATGGCCCCGGATGCCCCCGGGGGCAATTGGAATTTTGGGGGGGTGGGGTTGGAATGGGGTAAGGAGCCACCAGAGGGAAGAAGCCAGAGATCCGGGGGAGGAGCTGGGACCAGCGGCGTCGTGCGGGAGTGGCGGCAAATCCGCCGGACCTCAGCAAGCCAAGCTGAAGATAACTAAATTCATGCTTAATTTCTCCTACATCAACCAATGTTAGAATGTCATGGAAATTTCCATTGGAAATTCAATGATCATCACCGACTCACCCTTCAATCATGAGCTCCAGTCTGGAAATTCCGTGACAGCGGCATGCTTCGGTGGATAAGCCATTGTCGAACTGCCTCCCCGGTTCCAAGCATCATGAGCGACCCCACCTCCCCCGGTGCCGACAAGCCTGTCGGCGATCAGCAGGACAAGCCTCCCGTCACCTTTCTAGGCAAGGCGAACGACACGCTGACCGCCATTGCCGCGACTGTCGGCACGATTGGCACAATCATCGCGACCATCGCGGCGAATCTGGCCAGCGGTGCCAAGGACGAGGCGAAGGATGCCAGCGGCAAAACCACCGAGCTGAAGGCGACGGTCGATGACATCCGAGCACGCCAGATCGCGCTGGATGACAACTACCGCTATGTGGAGTTCTTCCTGAAATACATGGCCCCGGTGGAAAGCGGTGACAAGGGCCAGCAAGGATCGCCGGCAACGACTCCTCCCGCAGCCTCTGGGGCAGCAGCACCAGCGGACGGAACCGCTGGCCAAGCCGCCATCAAACCGGCGGATCGCAAGAACTCCCGCGAATCCGAGATGGCTGCCCGCTTGGCTGCGCTTTCGGTGATCGCGCATGCGAATACCAGCGCCGGCGGGAATTCGCCGGCAGAGACCCGGGGTGCCTTGCCGATCTGCGTGGCTCTGATGGAGGGAAAGCACGGTGCGGTGGCAGCCATGGATCCCAATCTGGCCTTTGTGAAAAGCTGGATCGTCTTCGCGGAAGCAAGCGAAGACCCCTTGATCCGATTAACGGCGATTAAGGCAATCGCCATTATCTGCCGGATCGCTGCCCGCGACGAGAACGGCCCCTGCCTGTTAAAAGGAATGGGGATGATGGAACGGCTGATCCTCCTCTACGATCCAGGTGCCTTGGACAAGGCCTCAGACACCCTGATCAACATCGACCAGTTCATCGTGCAGGGACAAGCACTTGTGGTACAGTCGGAACTCTTCAACTACCTGGAGCGCAGCCGCGGCTACCAAAAACTCCGTAAATCGATGGCAAGCCGGGACCACGAGGATCTCGACAAGCTGCGGGATTCCGTCGCCGAGCAGTTGGCCAAGAACACAGTCGCCGCCGACAAGCAGCGTGCCAGCTTGGCTTGGGGGGGCGTAGATACCGGGGCGAGCGCGGTCGATGCCGTAGCAGACTTGGAGAAGCGGAAAGAGGCGCTGAAAGAGGCCTCCCAGTCGACTGGCAGCGCGGTTGCTCAGATGGCCCAGGCACCGCCTTCCGCCTTGGCGGCGGCCCAAGAGGTGCCCGAGACAGCCAGCACCCTCCCCACCGCGCCCACGGAGGAACAACGCAAGGCATCGATCATCGACTTGATCGCCAAATTGCCGGACGAAAACGAGACGGTCCGGCACAAGGTGCGCGCGGATCTGGCGCTCTATCGCCAAGATGCGATCGAGCCCTTGGCCAACAAGCTGGACGAATTGAACAAACTGGGGGCTCCCGATAACAACGACACCTACAAAACCAAGCTGGGCATCGCGCTGGCCTTGTCGAAAATGCAGCAGCCCGTGGTTCTGACGTCCGCGCAACTTCAGGCGGTCATGCCACTGTTGGGAGCTGCGGATCGCGACTCCCGCTCGGCGACCTTGGATTTCCTGATCAACCTGGAATCGCAATCCACGCTGCACGCCGCGTTCGATGCGCTGGTGTCGGCGGTGGTACCGGTCTTGAAAAAGGCTTCCGGCGAGATCACGGGGCAAGACGAGCGACTGGTGATCAATGCGGTGACGGTGATGGGCGGATGGGGCACCGCCCTGAACAAGACTCTCAGTGGTGTCACACCATCCACCCCGGGGATTACCGCACCGGTGCTCAAGGAATTGTCTGAGAAAGACCCGCTCCGGAAACAAGCGATCGAGGCCATCGACAAATTGGCGGTTCTGGCTGCTAAGGAGCCCAAGTGGAACAAAGCCCGCGACCGGATTACCTACATGTCCCAACGTGCGAAGGCATTCCAGGACGCGGCCGAGAAGAAAGAAGCAGAAGAGGAAAGGACAAGACCGGCCGCGGCACAGGCAGCTCAACCTGCGGCTGCTCCACCCGCGGTAGTTCCACCCGTAACACCACCCCCTCTCCCCCCTCGATGAAAACGATCTTGATTCCGCTGGTACTGGCGCTTGCAGCAGCCGCGATTGCTCCCTTCTGCGTGCCGGGGACGGAAACGAAGGGCTTCGCGGTCGGTGACGAGCTGGTCGTGAGGGTCAACGACACCCAGTTGTTGAAGCCTCCCGGGGGAGAGGATGACAATGATGCCGAGCCTCTGACCCTGTTCATCGAGAGCCGGGCGATGGGGCTGGCACCAAGCGTGACGAATCCTCACGAGAAATTGCTGCACTTCCGCCTCGAGCGGACGCCAGGAAACGAGCGCCATTGGCGAGAGCTGATGAAGCGATCCGAGGACCCGGGTGAGGTCTTCGCGCTGACGGTAGGGCGGGCCAGCAAGCCGGAGGAAGCGGAAGCCGCGCTGGTCTACGATGATGACCAGAAGGCTGCCGCCAAGGAAGCCGAAGATCTGGCTGCCACCGCCAGGGACGCTGCCGCCAAATCCGCGGCCGCCAAGGCTGCCGCTGACCACACTGGCACCACCACCACCGAGAGCGCTGCCAAGGCAACTGCCGACAAGGAAGCCGCTGAAACGGCCTCCATCACCGCCAAGGCAGTTGCAGACGAGACAGCGGCTTCTGAGAGAGCCTTCGCCGAAAAGAGGAAAATTAGCCATGGCGACAAGTCTCA
The DNA here is from genome assembly GCF_040801775.1 of Luteolibacter sp. Populi. Taxonomy (GTDB): domain Bacteria; phylum Verrucomicrobiota; class Verrucomicrobiia; order Verrucomicrobiales; family Akkermansiaceae; genus Haloferula. The sequence goes on along the minus strand of NZ_CP161812.1, from coordinate 5,252,038 downwards.
CCGTCTGCACCTGAAAACCTACACGCACCCGGGGTGGTACTCGCTGGCGGCGGCACTGGTGATCTTCGCCTTGGCCACGGTGGTGATGCAAGGGGCGACGACGGGGATGCTGCGGGATCTGGAGGCTTGGGATGAGAATGGTGTCCCCTACCATCCCTATAGTTTGGGGCGGGTGCAGATGGCATGGTGGTTCCTGGTGATTCTGGGAAGCTATCTGTATGTCTGGATCATCCTGGGGAACTGGAAGGATCTGAATCCCACCGCGCTCACGCTGCTGGGGATCAGCGTGGTGACCGGGGTATTCAGCCGCTCCGTGGATGCGACCCGGAAGGATTCCCTGGAATTGGGCCAACCCGCCGCGGGCCAAGCCGCCGCGGACCAAGCCGTCGTGGGCCAACCCGCCGCGGACCAATCCGTCGCGGACCAGCCCGTCGCGGACCAAGCCGTCGTGGGCCAAGCCACCGCGGACCAAGCCGCCGCGAACCAATCCCTCGTGGGCCAACCCGTCGCGGACCAGAAACCCAAGCCCCAATTCCTGCTAAGCTCGAAGCGGAAGCAAGATGCAAAGGCCTGGCGCTTTCTGACAGACATTCTGAGCGATAAAAGCGGGGTGAGCCTGCCTCGGCTGCAGATGCTGGTGTGGACCTTGGTGCTGGGATGTGTCTTCCTGGTGGAGTTATGGAAGTACAAGGAGATGCCGACCTTCGGCGATCCGCTGCTGTATCTGATGGGAATTAGTTCCGGCGTCTATCTCGGATTCAAGTTCCCGGAGAACAAGGAAGCGGACAAGGCACAGCAAGCAGCCAGCCAGCCGGAAGGAGGATGAAGCCAGTCACTCCGGCGCGATGATCTGTTGGAGATTCCGGACGAGCAGAGCCTCCGGATCGAGTTCGCTGCGGAGACGGAGCAGGAGGAGGATGGCGAAGGCTTGGCGGTAGGCGTCTTCCTGCGGGGAATGGCTGCAGAAGCGATGGTCGAGGGCGATGCCGGAGCTGAAGGTGGAGAAGGGAATGCCGTGGTCGTCCTGAAGGTCGGGAACATTCACGGCGATGAGGTGGAGGCCGAAGACGGTCCAGCAGTGGCGCTCGGTGATCTCGTCGGAGTCATTGGTACCCGGTGTGCCGAGGAGATGGGAGACGGCGTCGAGAAGCGCGGGCCATTGCGCTTGCTTGAGGAAGATGTGCAGTTCGTCAGGGAGGGCGTCCGTGGGAAGCACGGGGAGCGCCGGGGTGGCCCCCTGCCCTGCCGGTGCCGGTGCGGGTGTTTCTTCTTCGGGCGCGGCAGCGGAGGGCGATGGGTTGGCGGAGGATCCGGTGAGCCAGTCCTGCCCCATCGCGATCCGGTGCTTGATCTCTTCCAGCGAAAGCAGCAGCCCTTGGTCATTGTCCACCAGCACCGGGCCATGGGCGATGAAGCGGGAGATGGCCGCATCGGCATCTTCGGCGAAGCGGAACTGCAGCATCGAGAAGCTAGGAACCGGGATAATCTGGCGGATCATCGCAAGTTGCCCGTCCGAGAAGGCCGCGCCGACGCGGGAGTCCTGATTGAAGACAAAGGAGCCGCGCAAGCTACCACCCTGCACCATCAGCCGCGGCGGAGAGGTCTGGAGTTGCACCTCGCCCAGAGAGCGGTAGGTCCCTGCCAATTCCTCAAAATCCAGAGGGGCACCGGAGATCAGAATGATCCATTGCATGAGTTTGCGACTTCAGGGGTGGACTGGAGACCGTGGAACATACGAACTACGACCATGGAAGGCGGAACTACGGAGGGGTCGAGGAAGAACTCTCCGAACTTGCGCAACGCCGCCCCTTACCCCGATCTTCGATATTGGAAGTCCGTCACTTCATGCCCATCCTCCCGGCGTGAAGCCCGTCAACCACTACGCTGTCCACCACGGCCTCTTCGCCGGGGAGTATCCTGGCGACTTGAGCCCGAACGTCGCGGAGACCCGCGTGCGGGAATTGGTGGACAAGGGCGTGCGGACTTTCATCGACCTGACGAGCCACGAGGACGGCCTACAACCCTACGAGCCGATCTTCATGGAGGTAGACATCGACGGGACCATGGGGCTGAAACGCTACTCCTTCGAGATCCCGGACATGAAGATCCCCTCCGGACCCGCCGTCATGCGCGGCGTGATGGACTTGATCCGTTCGGAGATCGAAGCCGGGCGCCCCTGCTACGTCCACTGCTGGGGCGGCATCGGCCGGACCGGCACCGCGGTCGGTTGCTGGCTGCGCGAAAACGGCATGAATCCCGCGGCGGCGCTGGCCGAAGTGCAGCGCCTCTACGAGACTCACATGGATGAGGCGAAGCGAGCGCGCTACCCGCGGTCCCCACAGCAGCCGACTCAGTTGAAGTATGTGACGGACTGGCCAGGGCGGCCCGAATGATGCCAGCCCCCCGGGACCGCGGGGGCAGGCATCGCTTAAAATCCCTCCGCCAGCCGCTTCTCCGAGACCTTGATCTCCACCGGCACATCCGGCGCGAAGAGCGAAAGCCGATACTCCTCTAACAGCCAGCCGTATTCCCACAGCGCGGGATCCTCCGGCCTCGCCGTCCAGGCGATGAACCACGGCTGCCAGAACTTCCGCACGCGCTCCATCTTTTCCAGATCCTTCACCAGCGGCAGGCTGGAAATCCGCCCGATCCGCGAGCGCATGCCGCGCATGTAGCGATCATACGATCTCAGCCGCGCGAAACCCGTGCGCCACGCGAAGCGGGACCGCAGCAGCCACGCCAGTTCTTCTTCCAGATCGGCGGCCACCGCGGCGAGGTGGCGGTCCTTGCGATTGTCGTGGATCCACTGCCGCACCGGCCCGATCGCCTCGAAGCCGGCATCCAGCGACTTTGAAATCATCGCAGCGGCCTCGAACCAGCGGCCCTTTGCTTCCTTGGCCTTCGCGGCGAATTCCTGCGGCGTGGCCATCCGCTTGCCGCCGAGCGCCCCCTCCCCTGCCAGGGCGATGAGGTCGTCCATCGAGGTGCCGAGCCGCGGCAACTCCACCTTCGCCATCATCCCCAGCGGATACTTCTTCTTCAGGTAATTCAGTTGATCGGCCTGCGCCAGCATCAGCAGGCGCACCTGCCCGGCGCGGTGCGATTGCGCGGCCTCCGCAGGCTTGGAAAATGCTTTCACGCCGACGCTCCCACCCTCATCGACCAAGGCCGGATAAGCAGGGCCCGCGGGGGTCTCCACCTGCTCCGGGATCTCCCCCTCCGTCCACTCCTTCATGCCCTTGCGCTCCCACTCGGCATTCGCGGCGCTCTCGAAGCGCTCGGTCACCACCTTGCCGAGCTTCGCCTGAAGCGCCTTCACGTCCTTGCCGAAGGCCAGCTCCCGCTCCTCATCATCGCAGACCCAGACCTTGGTGATCAGTTCCTCCGGCAGGCGCTCCATCTCGAAGCTGCGCGGGGTGATATCGTATCCGGAAAATTTCGATAAATACTGCGCCAGTCGTACTTCCAGCGATGCATCGGGTTCGCGGTTCCGCCACTGGTCCGCGAAGCCGCTGGCAGCGTCGGCCACCGGCTGGCATTCGCGGCGCAGGTCCTTCGGCAGCGAGCGGATCATCCACTCCGCCCGCCAGGTGAGATCGCCCGGCACGCCCCAGCCCGGCAGCCATTCGGGCAGGCGCGGCAATTGATCGATGTGCACGCCCATCGTCACGCCATCGTCGCGCTCGCCGGGCGCGGTGCGGTAGTAGAGCGCGTACTCATCCCCGCCATGCGCGAGCCAATCCGGATACCCTTCCAGATCCAGGTCGTCCAGATCCTCCAGCACCACATCGTTCCGGCCGGGCACCAGGGTCTCGCCGTGCATCCCTTGCCAATCATGAAAAGCCTTCGTCGTGGACATGCCATCCGGCAGGCGGCTCTCGAAGAAATCGACAATCGCCTCCTCGCTCCACAACCCGCCGGGCCGGCGCAGCTTGTGCTCGATGCCCTCGATCTCTTCCTTCAGCGAGGCGAGCCGCTCCAGCGCCCGCGACTTCCCCTTCACGCCGCCCTGTAGCAGACCCTCGCGTACAAAGATCCGCCGCGCACCCGCGGGATCGATGCGGCCATAGTGGACGCGCCGCCCCGCGACGATCGGCAGGCCGCCGCAGGTCACCGTTTCCTTCGCATAGACCGCGCCCTGCTGCTCGTCCCAATGACCCTCGCCATAGCGACTGGTGCACAGATGCGGCGCGACTTTCTCGACCCATGCCGGGTCAATCCGCGCCAGTCGGCGGGCCCACAGGCGCGTGGTATCGACCAGCTCCATCGCCATCACCCAATCCCACTTCTTGCCGCCGAAGAGACCGGAGCCCGGAAAGACCGCGAAGTGCCCGCCGCTCGCGCTGCGGTAGGCCCGCTCTTCGCGGTCCCTCAGGCCGAACTGCCGCGGCACTCCCGCCAGCAGTGCGCGGTGCAAGGCATCGTAGGGCGCGGACGCCTCGACCGTGGCGGCCAGCGGCTTGACCTGCCAGCGCAGATCCCGCGCCAGCAGCTCCTTCAGCTCGTCATGGACGTTCGCCCATTCCTGCACCCGGCGGTAATTCAAGAAACTATCCCCGCAGTACTTGCGGAGCTGGTTGCGCTTCCAGCCGCGGCCCTCGCGGAAGCGCTGGACGTCGCACCACAGCCGCAGCATCCCGCGGAAGTCGGAATCGGCATCCTTCCAGCGGGCATGCGCAGCATCGGCTTCCTTGGTCTTCTCGGAGGGGCGCTCCTTTGGGTCGTTCGACTCCAGGCCGGAGACGATCGGTAGAATCTCAGCGAGACAGTCTTCGTGGCGCGCTTCCAGAAGCATCCGCGCCAGCCGCGGATCGACCGGCATCCGCGACATCATGCGCCCGGCCTCGGTGAGCTGCTTGTCTTTGTCAATCGCCCCGACCTCCCGCAAAGTACGATACCCCTCGGAGATCGCCTTCGGTGAAGGCGGATCGAGGAAGGGGAACTCCTCGATGTCCGGCAGCCCCAGCGATTTCATCCGCAGGATCACCCCCGCCAGCGAGCTGCGGCGGATCTCGGGATCGGTGAACTCCGCTCGCTCCGTCAGATTCTCTTCGGAGTAAAGCCGCACGCACACGCCCTCCCGCACGCGACCGCAGCGGCCCTTCCGCTGCCGCGCGCTGGCCTGCGAGACTTCCTCGATCTGCAGGCGCTGCACCCCCCGCCCCGGGCTCCAGCGGCTGACCCGCGCCAAGCCGCTATCCACCACGCTGACGATCCCGGGAATGGTCAGCGAGGTCTCCGCGACGTTCGTGGCAAGGATGATCCGCCGCCGCGAGCCGGGCTGGAAGATCCGCTGCTGGTCGCCCAGGCCGAGCCGGGCGAAGAGCGGCAGGATCTCGGTGTTGCGGTACTTGCGGCTGTCCAGCGCGTCGGCGCAATCGCGGATCTCACGCTCGCCGGGCAAGAAGACCAGCACGTCGCCGTTCGGATCGACATCGGTCAGCCAATCGACCGCGCGCGGCACATGACGGACCAGTTCCTCGCCGTCATAGGACGGCAGGAAAAACTCCTCCACGCCGAAGGTCCGGCCCTCCGCCTGCAGCACCGGTGCGCCATCGAAAAACGTCGCGAAAGCCCCTGCATCCAAGGTCGCGGATGAGATCACCAACTTCAGATCCTTCCGCCGCTCTAACAGCCGCTTCAGATAGCCCAGTAGGAAATCGATATTCAGCGAGCGCTCGTGGGCCTCGTCCAGGATCAGCGCATCATACTTGCGCAGTTGCGGGTCGCCCTGCGTCTCGGCCAGCAGGATGCCGTCCGTCATGAACTTGATCCGCGTCTCCTTCGAAGTCCGGTCCTCGAAGCGTACCTGATAACCGACAAATCCGCCCAGCGGCCCCTTCAATTCCTCCGCCACCCGCTTCGAAACGCTCGCCGCCGCAATCCGCCGGGGCTGCGTGCAACCGATGGTGCGGGTGCTGCCCGCCAGCGCCTCCGCGACCATCTTCGGGAGCTGCGTGGTCTTCCCGGACCCCGTCTCGCTGACCACCACGATCACCGGATTATCCCGAATCGCGGCCACGATCTCCCGGCGCATGCCGACGACCGGCAGGCTCTCGGGGTAGTTCAGTGGTGGCAAGACCTCCGGCATCGCGCCGGGGACTTAGCGGCGAAAGCCCTCATGCTCAAGCGCGGTTTGTTACGGAGAGCTGAGGAAAGCAGAGGTTAACCGTAGAGGCGCAAAGGTCGCAGAGGAGCGCGGAGCAAGAGTTGTCGTGAGAAATCGGAACGGAAGGCTAAACCAAGCGCCAGCCCCCTCCTCACCTCTTCCCGCGCAGCGGCAGACCGATTGATGATTGGAAGATTGATGATTGGTGATTCTCCCCCGCCTAGTGATTGATGATTTCTTTGACTCTCAGCTCCTCCGGCACCCCCGAGCTCGCCCCCAACAACCCTCCTACCACCGCCCCGCGGTGACAGTTGTCCCCGCCTGCCATCGTGTTCGCCACCAAGCCGGCCTTGAAATCATCCGCATACTTCCAGGCCAGGAAGAGCGAGGAAGGCATCGCGTCCTCCACATAGCAGGCCGCGCTGAAGCGTTGTCCCACCACGTGGTTGTCCTCTTCCCCCGCAGCAATCCACGCCTCGATATCCTCCGCCGCCAGCCAATCCCCCGCCTCGGCCCCGATCGCCTCGCGGATGCTCTTCCCACCCGCCACCGCCACCAGCAAGCGCACCAAGGCATCCGCGGCCCTCAATGCCTCCGGATGCGGATGGGTCAGCCCCACGTGCTCCTTCACGATCGCCCGCAATTCCTCCAGCGAAGTCCCCTCCAGCGCCGCCACCAAGGCAGGCACCTGCGCCAAGCCCCCGATGTGCTTGTCGGACACCCCGCACTCCCGCGGCGGCTTGCCCTTCGCGTAGTTGGTAAAGAAGTTCCGGTGATACTCCTCCACAAAGGTATCCCGGTGCCAACCCGGCTCCAGCATCCGCGCAATGTAGCGCTCCAGCCAAGCATCCGCATCATAGCCTCCGCGCTCCTTCACGAAATCGTAAAGCTCGATCGCCAGTTGGAAGTTCAGCGTGTTCTCCCCCGCCTGCAGGAACTGGTGGTAGTGAATCCCCGCCATCCCGTAGTACTCCGCCTGCTCCCGCAGAATATCGCCCTTCTCATTCAACGCCGCGTAGTGCGTCCGATCCATGAAGGTCCCCGTATGCGGATTCTTCGGCGCGATGAAATGGTCCACCACCCCATACTCACGCAGCAGCGCCTCGCGGTCGTAATACCAATGCACCGGCATCGAAAGCGCATCGGCGGATAGAGAACCTCGGTAGGCGGCGGTGTAGGGAGTCATAGGCGATTGGTTATCGCCGGAATTCCCGAACGCAAGCGACGATGCACAACCACATCGGAAAGAATGCTACTCATAGTCCGTCGGCGGGCCTTCTCCGCCGTGCCTAAGGTGGCCCATGCGTACCGCGGACTTCACTCGCCTATTTCTTCGCAAAAATGCTGCTCCGATGGGTAGCAAGAAACGCGAGTTCAGGAAGCGCCGCGTCATCCGGGACGATCAGACGCTCTCCTTCGTAGCTCTCGAAACTCCCTGCGACTCCTTGCTGGGGAAAATGCTTCTTCAGAGCGGGCGAAATCACCATCCGCAGTTCGTCATCGAAGGTAATAAGCCCGCGGTCGAAGGCGGCATCGTGCAGGCGGGAAAGGCAGAGACCGTTTCGGACATTCAACCGCTCGTCAGTGTGGGTTTTCCACGGAAGAATGTGGGAAGCCACCAGCAATTCCCGAACAGGGATACCCGTCACTCCGCAAGCCCCTCCGAAGTTATTGAGAACGGCATCCCTGAAATATTCCTGACCGCGACGCTGCTTTGTGGTAACAAGCACCTCGGTATCTCCCAGCGGGCGCTTGCGGACCTTGATTCCTTCTAGGGGAAGCACCTCCAATTCGCTGTCCGGCCCCGCCTCGAACATTTGCCGAAGGATCTCACGGCTTTGGGGCACTATTTCTTCCGGTTTCTGGTGGAATTCCTCCCATACATCGCGATCGAGCGCACTGGCTCCCTCGAGCCCCTTGATTCCTCGCATCTTCAAGGCGGGATCGAGCGATGCGAAGTTGCAGAGTTTCATTGCCACGCTCCCCGGCGTACGACCGAGCTTCCCCGCAAGTTGGATGATCACCCGCTGGCGCCCATGAAGCTGCCCGAAGGTGAGATTGTGGTAAATGCCCAGGGCGACGGTGAGTTCGTCCCGGGTCCATCGCTTGCGGCTTGGCATAGTGGAGATCTATGTGGGCAAAAGCCTTTGGAGAAGCCCGTTCACCATACCGGCCTTCGATTTCAGCGGGCTGATAGGAACTTTTCGAACCGAAACGCTAGAGCATCGCGATTTGGGCGAAAATCCACCTCACGAGGCACTCTCATTCCTGTTCCATGAAGTGCTTTCAGTCCCTCAAGAAGCGGCCCATCAGTTTCGGAGAAGATTCTATCGGAAACCTCGATCCGAAGATCTGGAGAGATTCCGATTAATAGAGTGTCATATGCGGTGTGATGCAGAGTCGAGAGAGCGATCCCGTTTGTGACATCCGCCACCCCCATCTCGTGACGATCCGGATAAATGTGAGCGGCTGTCAGAAGCGACCGCACAGGAAGTCCTGATAGGGCGCACCTTCCACCGTAAGCATTGAGCACCATTTCTCTGAATGCAGACTGGTGGATTCTTTCCTGAACTTCGCGATTGCGATACCTCCGCTCTTCCTCCCTCACAGAAGTGAGTGACTCGGGTTTTGCCGCTGAAGAGGCGACCTCAATCTCGACTCTCAATTCCGCGGGCAACCAGCGCGAGATGAAAACAGGAAAAATCGCCTCATACATCCCCTCCGAGACACCACAAAAATAAATAAGCGGCGTCTGGTCGTCATACGCCTCCTTAGCTGGCGATTGTCGCCACTAGTCGGATCATCACCCTGAAAGGCGTAGTAGAGGGAGTCGCCTTTCATGAAGTCAAAGTATCGGCGCGCCCTTCCAACTCTCGGCACGGGACTACTAATACTGAGCGCTCCTCTCTTCATCTGCCGAGGCTTGAAAATGCCTTTTGCTCTCGTAGCGAGAAAGACGTCCTCGTCCCTCACTCGAAAAGTGGGAGTAATCTGCGCCCAAGAAAGAAGCGATCCGTGGATCGCGACTCGACGATTCAGGTCCGCGAAAGCCATCAGTCGAATTGTCGAGTCTTCAATCATCTTCGCAGCAAAGCCTATAGGGCCAATCTTAAACTTCCAGCTTGCCCTGCGCCTTCAACCTGGCCAGGTGATTATGGCGATGAAAGGTCGCCTCTACCACTTCTCGCTCCGCTCGGCGGATTTCGGGCAACTGATCGATGGCCTATGCGCGCGGCGCGACTCGTGGGCCGAAACCGCGAAATGGTTCCGCGGAGAGTGCAAGGATCCCTTCTTCATGATCGAGGAGTGCCGCGACGAGGAGGAAGCTCAGGAGATCGCAGACCACTACTCGGAGATCATCGAGAACCTCCAAGCACAGGCCGCCCCCCAGCGGAAGAGGAAGTGCCCCGAGCCGGTAGCGCGGCCAGCACCCGGAACCCTAGCCGACGGCTGGTGCCTGTATGCCGACACCCTATGCGCCGGAGTCCAGCCAGTCGAACGAAGCGAAGACGGCTTTTGGGTTTACGCCAGCAAGCGGGAAGCCGAAGAGGCTTGGGCAGAAAACCTGATCGATCGGTGCCACGAATTCCTGAGAGGCGAGCGGGAAACGGAGGAGGTCGACAGTGGCCTTTTCGTGGTCCCCGTCACGCTACATCCGGATGGGACGGTCGCGGACGAGAACAACGAATTCACTCCCTAACCCCTCACAACCCCAGATCTTTCTTAATCAGCTTGATCGCCTCACCGCTCGTCGGCCCGACGCTGGCTTCCGGGGCCATGGTGCCGAAGGTGCGCGGGTCGTGGACATTGGCGGTCCAGAGGACACGGCTGGTCTTCACATCCACCAGCCGCAGGTTGAGGTGGCTGTCCGCCCAGCCGGGCGAGCGCTCCCAAGTGATCGTGCCCACGAACATCCCCTCGGCCCCGACGACGCGGCCGAGCTTCACGCTCGCGGCGGGGTCGAGGTAGCCTTCGCGGGCCATCGCATACTCGGTTAGCAGCGGATCAATGCGGTGGCGCTCGACGACCTCGAAGCCGAGCTGGAAGAGCTTGGCGGTCAGTTCATCCGACATCTGCCCGGCCATCCGGCGGTCGCCGCCGATCACCACCCCGACCTTCCGCGGAACGCCGGGCGGCAGGGTAGCGCGCATCCCGCCGGGGTGGAATCCGCTGGAAGTACTGGCGCGCGGCGCGCAGTTCGCGAAAACGAGGGCGGCGGAGGCAAGGACAATAGCTTTGAGCAAGGCGGGCATGAATGGCGGGATTCATGCACGGATCCCCCGGATCGGGCAAGCCCTTCAGGCCGGCACCAAGTCCCATCCCCAAGGCTTGCCGTGCCGCCCCGGGGGATGAAGACTCCCCCCGCGCGATGAGCGAAGAAGAACCACAGGCCGCACCCCGGCCCACCCTGGCGCACCGCTTGGAATACGCGCTCCTCCGCAGCGTGGAGTGGTTGCTCGGCCTGATGTCGCTGCGCGGCGTGGTGAAAGTCGGCGGAGTCCTCGGCGGCGTCGCCCATACGCTCTCGCCCAAGCACCGCCGCCTGGTCCGCCGCAACCTGCGGATCGCCACCGCCGCCCAAGCCCCGGGCGAAGCGGAGCTTGACGCGCTGGTCCGCGAGACCTTCCGCCGCGCCGGTGGCAACCTGCTGGCCAGCCAGCGCGCCGCGATCATGCCACCCGGCGCACTCCGCGAGCATATCAGCTTCGAGGGCCTGGAGCACCTGCTGGAGAAGATCCGTGCCGGCCGCGGCGTCGTGCTGGTCTGGTCACACATGGGGAATTGGGAAGTGCTCGCCCAATTGATCCGCGAGGTCGGCGAGAACATCCAAGGTGGCCCGATCTACCGCCCGCTCGAAAACCCGCTGCTCGATGAACTCACCGTCCAGCGCCGCACCCGCGAAGGCGCGGTGCTCTTCAACAAGCACGATGGCTTCAACGGCCCCGCCGCCCTGCTCCGCCGCGGCGGGGTGGTCACGGTGATGACCGACCAGCGCGCCGGCGGCCACGGCGAACTCTGCTCCTTCTTCGGCCGCCTCTCCTCCTGCACTCCCCTGCCCGCCCTGCTCGCACGCCGCACCGGCGCGGCGATGGTCACGCTCTCGATCACCTCGCAGGAAGCCGGCAAGTGGCGGCTGACCATCCGCGCGGTGCCGGAGAAAGCGAAGACCCAGGAAGTGCTGCGCCATCTCGAAACCGCCATGCGCGACCGCCTGAGCGATGTCTTCTGGTTCCACGACCGCTGGCGGGTGGACAAGATGCTGCCGCTCGGCTTCTTCACCAAGGACGCCCCCGCAGAAGCCGCAGCCGCAGCCACTCTGCCGACCCGCATGGTCGCCACCCTGCCCTCGGGAAATCCCGATGCCGTCGCGGCGCTCACCACCCTGTTAGAGCTGCGACCCGATCTCCGAATCGACCTGCTCGACCGCGGTAACACCCCTTCCCTGCCGGAGGACCCGCGCCTCGTCCGCTTCCCCGCGGCGGATACAAACGCCCTGTTAGAGCGCTGCGATGCTTCCCATCCGGTGCCACTCGACTTCGCGCTCCTCCTCGATGGCGACACCGGTCTCGCCACCCAGGCCAGGTCCCTCGGCCTGCGAGCCATCATCGGCGCAGGAACCAGCGGCAAGCCATGGACCCGCCATTTTCCCGTGCCCACCGATGCTGCGGGCTGGCGCGAACTCGCGATCAAGCTCGTCCTGACCGCGAAATCCCGGAAGAACGCATGAAGCCGCTGGTGATCCAGATCCTCGGCGATGGCAAGCCCGGTCACGAGAACCAGTCGCATGGCCTGGCGGAAGCAATCGGCCGCACCCGGAAGGTCCAGGTCACGATGGTCTCCCTCGGCGGGGAAAAGGGCGCGATCTCCCGCTTCCGCAAGGCATGGCGGGAAAGTTCGGCGCACCCCCGGCCAGATCTCCTGATCGGTGCCGGCCACGCGGTGCATCCCTCGTTGCTGGCCTTGGCGCGCAGGACCAACACCCCCTGCGTCGTGCTGATGAAGCCCACGCTCCCCACCGCACTCTTCGACCTCTGCCTGATCCCGGAACACGATCTCCGCAAGAGCACGCCTCCCGAAAACGTGATCCCCACCCTCGGCGCGCTGAACCGCGTGCCGCCCCCGGACACCGGACCGCGCAAAAGAGGCCTCATCCTGTTAGGCGGACCTTCCTCCTCGCACGGCTGGGATGAAGATGCCCTGATCGATGCGGTGAAGCGGATCGTCTCGAATGGCGGCACCTGGAGCGCCACCGATTCGCGGCGCTCGCCGGAGGGAACCCTGGATGTGCTGGCAGAGGTAGCTCCCGGAATCTCCCCGTATCCGCACGGTGAGACCGGGCCCGGCTGGTTGCCGCAGCGCCTCGCGGAATCCGCCGAGGCCTGGGTGACAGAGGACAGCGTCTCGATGATCTACGAGGCCCTTAGTAGCGGCGCAAAGGTCGGCTTGCTGCCGGTGCCATCGCTCAAGAAAGGCGGCCGCGTCGCCCGCGGCATCGCGCGCCTGGCGGCGGAAGGATTTGTCACGCGCTTCACCGATTGGTTGCCGCAGTTCGGCCTGGCCTCGCCGCCGCGGGTCCTGCGGGAGGCGGACCGCTGTGCGGAAATCGTATTGGAACGGCTGATCAGACGATGAAGGTGCTGCAAATGATCCCCGAGATGGAGTCCGGCGGCGTCGAACGCGGCACCCTGGAGCTTTCGCAATATCTCGGCTCGCTCGGCCACGAATCCCTGGTCGTCTCCGGCGGCGGCAAGATGGTCCGCCAGCTCGAAGCCTGCGGCACCCGTCATCTCACCCTGCCCGTGGGCCGCAAGCGCCTCGGCTCGCTGCTCCTCATTCCGAAGTTGCGGAAGCTCCTCGCGAAGGAGAAACCGGACATCCTGCACCTGCGCTCGCGCGTGCCCGCCTGGCTCGCATGGCTCGCATGGCGCGGCATGGATCCGGAGACCCGGCCGCGGCTCGTCACCACCGTCCACGGCTTCAACTCGGTGAACCGCTACTCCGAGATCATGACCTGCGGCGAACGCGTGATCTGCGTCTCCGAGAGCATCCGCAAGCATGTCCTCAAGCACTACCCCCGCGTCCCCGCTGAGAAACTGCGCGTCGTTCACCGCGGCATCGATCCCGCCGAGTATCCGCATGGTTACCGACCAAGCTCCGAGTGGCTGGAAGGCTTCCACCGCGAATTCCCCGCCACCCGCGGCAAGCGCCTGCTCACCCTGCCCGGCCGCATCACCCGCCTGAAGGGTCACGAGGATCTCGCCACCATCCTCAAGGAACTCGCCACCGAGCCCGGCCTACACGGCGTGATCGCTGGCGGTGCCCATCCGCGCAAGGCAGCCTATCTCGACGAGATCAAGACGCTCTTCGCCGCGGAAGACCTGTTAGACAAGATGACCTTCACCGGCGGCCGCTCGGACCTGCGCGAGATCCTCGCCATCTCCTCCGTCGTCCTCTCGCTCACCACTCAGCCCGAATCCTTCGGCCGCACCACCTTGGAAGCCCTCGGCCTCGGCATTCCCGTCGCCGGTTACGATCACGGCGGCGTTGGCGAGCAGCTCCGCCTCCTCTATCCCGCCGGTTGCCTCGTCCCGAATGACCCGGAACGCGCCGCCGCGATCGTCCGCGGCCTGTTAGACGATCCTCCGGCGGTTCCCCGTGAATATCCCTTCACTCTGCAGCGGATGCTGGAAGGCACGCTGGCGGTCTACAACGAGCTGCTACTCTAAAAAGTCGATGTGGCCCGGGCGGCTGTTGGTCCTTCTATCAACCATCAACCAAAGACCATCAACTCACTCGGTGTCCACGAACACGTGCTCCCACACCGGCCGCTCCTCCCGGCACTGCGCGATGTAGCTCGCCCAATCCGCCAGCTTCGGCCGGTCCCGCTCCTCGCCCCGGGCCCTCATCCTCTGCCATCTCAGTTCCGGCGCGCACCACACGAAATGGATCACCGGTTTCACCCTAAGCCGCCGCTCCAGCCGCTGCGGCCAATCCGCCTCGCCGCCCTCGCGGGTGAAGGGACCCGCGAGCACAACCGGCACCTGCGGCAGATTCACCACCGCCAGATCGAACATCGCCTCATACACCGCATCCCGATACACGCGCTTGTAAGCCGGTGAATCCCGGTCATCCGGATCGAGCCCGGCCAGCGCCAGGCCCGCACGCACCAGCCGCTCGGTGGCCGTATCGCTATCGATCAGACAGGCACCAAGCTCCCCGGCCAAGCGCCGTGCATGCACGCTCTTCCCTGCCCCCGCGGGGCCGGTCACGATGTGGCAGGGATGTGCGCTCACTGCACCAGGCGCAACGTCAGCGGGTAGCGGTAGGGCTTCCCTTCATTCGCGCGCAGGCCGCCCACGATCGAAAGCACGACCCACCCGATATGCGCGATGATCGCCACAGGAAGTAGTAAAAACCCCACCAGCACGATCATCAGGATGATGGTGATCGTCCACAGCACCGTGGTCCAAATCGCCCAGGAAATGTTGAAGTTGAGCGCCTCTTTCGCCTCCAGCGCGACGAAGGGCATCGTATCCTTCTTCACCAGGTACACGATCAATGGCCCCGCGATGTTCCCGACCACCGGGAAGAACAAGCCGCTCAACGCAGAGAGATGGGCCAGGGTGGCCCACATCTTCTCATCGCTGCTCATCACGGCGGACGAAACAGCGGGTGGTGCGATCTCGGGAACCGGCGGCGGATTGTAGGGATCTTCCATAGCACATCGCCGATAGCACGGCATCGCGGCCAAGGAAAGGAAATGCCGTTCCAAATCCGCGGCCTGTTTCAATACCCGCTCTCCGGGGCATGCACCCCGGACATGCTCACCATCGCCAGAGGGCATTGGGCAAGCACCCACGGCTCTGCCAATATCCCTCCCATGAACCCGCAAGCCATCGATCCCGGCGTCCGCATCGGCCACGTACACCTGAAGGTCGCCAACCTGGAACGCGCCCTCGGCTTCTACCGCGGCGTGCTCGGCTTCCAAGTCATGCAACGCATCGGCGACACCGCCGCCTTCCTCTCCGCCGGCGGCTACCACCACCACATCGGCCTGAATACCTGGGAGAGCCTCGACGGCTCGCCGCCACCGCGCGGAACGACCGGCCTCTACCACACCGCCATCCTCTATCCGGACCGCGCCTCGCTGGCCGATGCCCTGCGACGCCTGCAACTCGCGGGCATCCCGCTCGATGGTGCCGCCGACCACGGCGTAAGCGAGGCCCTTTACCTCCGCGATCCCGACCAGAACGGCGTCGAACTCTACCGCGACCGCCCCATGGAAGAATGGCCGCGCACTCCGGATGGATCGCTGGCGATGGTCACGCGGGCACTGGATCTAGGTGCGCTTTTGGCCGAAGCGCCCGAATCGTGAACAAAAAAACGGCAAGCCCTTCCGAGCCTCCCTACCACCAGTTTCAAGGGCTTGCCCAGGCTCTCGCGAACGCCTCACGCTCGCCCCGCCTTGAACCGCAGCCGGGTCAACAACGGGCGCTCAATTGCCAGATGAAACATCACGGCCGCTACAATCGAGGCAAGCACACATAGCCACGCTAGCGCACCAGCTCCGATTCTTGGCAGTATCCCCGCCACCTCTCCAGCTTTCCAGACGGCCGAAAGCACGGGAGTATGGATGAGATACAGGGCGTAAGACGCATCTCCGAGAAACACCAAACCCCGCCACGGCAGTGATCTCCCTGGTGCCGTTCGAGCGCCTGCCATGCCCAAGACCATGGCGAAGGCACTGAGCCCGTAGGTCAGCACCCTCTGGGTTTGCGAAGCGCAGGTTACCTGCATCACCAGCAGCGAGGAAAAACGCAGCGAGCCCTCCCCACAGCAGGGCCCGCCAGACTATCACAGGCACCGACCGCAGGCGGGCCAGCAGCCACGCCGCGAGACATCCCAGCACAAACTCCAAATTGAGCGGGGACAAGGCCGCGCGATACCATGCGTTCCCTAGCAAGTGATCATCGATCGGGGCTATCGCTAGGAAAACCATCGCCACTACCCAAAACCCCACGGCGACGCGGAACCATGCTCCGCGCACCGCGATGAGTCCGGCGAAGAGCAAGTAAAACCACAACTCATGGGTCAGGGTCCAGCCGACGAAGAGCAGCGGTCCGGGATTGATCGGCAACAACAGGAAGGAACAAAAGATTACCCAAGGTTCCCGGCCATTGAGAATGCCGTAGCCCGGCACCAGAAAGTAGAGGGGCAGGATAGCCAGAGTGACGATCCAGTACGCTGGAAAGACCCTCACCAGCCGCCGCCAACCGTATTCGGCAAGTTTGTCCCGCTGGCCAATCTCCCGCGCATGCCGATGGAAGATTATGAAGCCGCTCAGGACGAAGAAAAAGTCCACCCCTGCGGCTCCGCCCTGAAACAAATTCCAAGCGAATTCCCCGCCACCATTTAGCGACACCAACCCGCCTGTGTGGTGGAGTACCACCAGCAGTGCCGCCACTCCGCGCCCTACCTGCAGCCCTTCAATCTGCCCCGTCGGCGTCACAACGAAGGATCGATGGCAGCTCGTGCGGTGCCGTGTACAGTCGCGGAGGATTGATGCGAATCGAGAGTAGGGACGAGGACGGACCGGACGGGCTTCACGCCCCGCTTATAGCACCCCTGTCAATCTTGGGGCACGTCTCTCGCCAAGCCGATCGTGGCCGCGCTGCCGCCCCCGATTCAAGATCGTTGCAACGCCACCCGCTTTACCTGTCACCAGCCGGATTACCGGCAGGCGGGAACCTTCGCCCGCAAGACGTGCCATCGCCGCTGCTCATCTAGTGCAACGGCTACGCCGCTTATCCGGCCTGGGCGCGGGATAAGCCGGGGATCGCCCTCATGGGGTTACCACGCCCACGTCCGGCGGGAACTTTTCGACGCGAATGATCAGGAGCCCTAGCTTGCGGTCTGGATCCTGCGCCAGAAGCTTGCCGGGGAAAGAAAAAGCGGGAGGTCCCTGAGAACCCCCCGCTTGTAAAAATCTGCCAGCCTCAGCGGCTCGCCGTCGGGGTAGCCTGCGGCGCGTGCGTCTTGAGCGCGCTATCGGACTGCTCGTCGTACCAAGTCCGGAAGGCCTTGTCCTCCACCACTTCCATCTGGCCGACCATGTTGCCGTGGCCTTGGCCGCAGAGCTGCGCACACACGACCGAGGTTTCCAGCGTCTTGATCGGCGTGAACCACATCGGGATCTCTTTGCCCGGAATGGCGTCCTGCTGGATGCGCATCGGCACGATCGCGTAGTTGTGGATTACGTCGTTCGAGGTGATGTTGAGGATCGCCGGGCGGTCCTTCGCCACCTTGAGCATCGGCGTGATGAAATCGTCGTGCGCATTCGGATCATCGAAGTCGATGCCGGGATCCGAGTTGCTGGTGATCTTCAGCGGATTGATGCGGCCGAATTTTCCGTCCTTGCCGGGATAGTGGTAGGTCCAGCCGAATTGCCAGCCGATCACCCGGACCCGGATCGGATCGAGGTTCTGCACCTGCTGCCAAGTATCGGTACGTTCTTTCCACAGGGGGAAAGCGAAGCCGAGCAAGATCACGGCCTCGATGATGACCACCGCGACCTCAAGGTGGCTCGAGATGTGGTTGCGCACGCCGTGGTAAGAGGCCCGCGGATGCACCGAGGCCCGGAAGCGGACCAGGCAATAGGCGAAGAAGAAGAACCAGCCCGCGCCCAGAGCGAACATGAACCAGTGGACCACATCGATGAGGTGATCCACGCGGCCGCCGTGGGCGGAGAAGCTCTCCGGGATACTGAGGAATTTCGCAGGACTCATGAAAATCGGGAAGGTGTCAGCGGGTGGCGGTGACGGACGCGGCCGGGGTATCGTCGCGGAATTCGGGGTCGAGCGTCTGCTCGCTGCGGCGCGCCATGCGGACTAGGAAGAAGACCACCGGACCCAATACCAACAGGATCGCGCCGAGCAGGAAGAAGATCGACCAACCGGCGGCATTGCTGCTGTCGGCTTGGGAAGTATTCACGCACGTGGCGCAGGCGAGTAAGGAAAACATGGCCGGGTCAGATGATGATTTTACGGGCCTTGCGGTAGAAATAGACGCCGTAGGTCGGCATCACCAGCGCACTGATGATGCTGATCACGCCGAGCGTGGTGATCGTCGCGGTCCGCTCGGGAGCCAGCGCGAAAGCCCACACCGACAGGAACACGAAGAGCAGGGTGCTCACTGTGATGAAGACGATATGGAAGGCGCGAAGGGACATGGCGGTGGAAGTGCCAAGTGAGAAGTTCCAAGTGCCAAAGGAGGCAGGAAGAACCCTCGTCGGGGCAGGAGTTGATGTTTGCGATCTTCGTTTCTAAATTGGAACTTGGTCCTTTTTACTTGGAACTTTGCTCACTTGAAATGCCTCACCGGCTCGGACCCGGGCACGCCGGTCGGGAAGCCATTGTAGTGGATCGGATCCCAGATCGCCAGGCCGGTCAGGAAGAGCAGACAGATCGCGGCACCGATCCCCAGACCGAAGAGCCAGTAAATAAGCCGCTTCTCATGGTTAAGGTGCATGAAGATCGCCGCCACCAGCGTGGCCTTCACCGTCGCGATCAGCAGGCCGATCAAAAGGTCGGCGGTGTCGAAGCCGTGCTTGCCAAAGTCCAGCGAAGGGACCGTCGCCACCAGTACCGTCAACACCGTGCCGCCGAAAAGGACAGCGCCGATGAGCAGGTAGAGCCGGGTGGCCTTCTTGATTGCTTCCGGGGAATCAGCCATGGGATTGCAGAAAAATAGATTCGGTAGCGGTTAGCTTACATCAAATACAGGATCGGGAACAGGAAGATCCAGACCAGGTCCACGAAGTGCCAGAACAGCCCGCCGACTTCCACGCGGTTGGCCAGCCACTCGGGATTGCTCAGATACATCTTCTTGCCGCAGAACAGGTAGTAGCCCAGCACCAGCGCCCCGCCGATGACGTGCAGACCGTGCAGGCCGGTCATCGTGAAGTAGATCGCGTAGTAAGTGTTCCAAGCCGGAGCGAACTTCGAGGCGAATTGCACCTCGGCGCGCGGCACCGAGAGATGCGGGAAGGACCCGAGGTGACCATCCGGCCTCTGCGCCTTGGCGCGGACCGCGTAGTTCGGGCCGAAGAATTCCTCGTCGAGCTCCATCTTCACGTGCGGCATCTGATACTTGCCGGCCTCGATCTTGATGTCTTCCAGCCTGGTGGTCGCGTAGTAAACCATCTCCTGCCAGTTGACCCGATACTTGTCCTTCTCGGTTGGCACGCGGTCCTTCTTGGCGAGTTCCGCGGTCAGCAGGCCGAGGGCCTTTTGCTGCTTCTCCCAAATCTCCTTGAGCTCGTGGTTGCTCTTGATCAGCCACGACTCCTCGATCGCCTTCTCCACCGCCTCGGGGTTGTCGCCGACCTTCTCCTCCACCTTCATCGCAAGGTGGCGGAAGTCGAGCGCATCCACGTAGTGGAAGCCCATCGGGCTCTCCTCCATCTTGCCGGCCAGTGCCGTGCCGTCCCGCAAGGTGCCGGAGGCTGGGCCTTCCTGGATATCGCGGGGACGGAAGTGGAAAACCGTGGCAGGCTGCACCTCGAAACCGATCGACGGGTGCTCCACCTTCAAGTCGAGCTTCGTGACGTCGATCTTCACATCGGGCGCGAGTTGGCGGTCGCTCTTGCCGGGATATTGGGCATGCGCCTTCTTCCACTCCTCGCGGAAGGCATCCGTCCGTAATTCTGCATTGTGCGAGCGGGCTTCCAGATGAAGCTCGGTGATGCGCTCCAGCAGCTTCATCGAGAGCACGCTACCCTTGGCGAAGCCATCGGCCATCGCGAGCGGCTTGCTACCGGGCGCGGCGTTGCCGTCCTTGTCAAAGAGCACCGGAGCCTCCTTGCCCAGCTTCAGGTCTTCCTTGAGCGTGATCGCGGCATTCCGCTCCGCGGCGTGGGCGATGATTTCCTCCACCCAGTCGTGGTGGTAGCGGACCGTGTTGAAGCTCAACTCCGAGGTCTCGAAGTTGATCATGTTCTCCTCGATCTTCTTGCCGTGGTGGTTCAGCGCGAAGTCCTCGTCCTTCGGCTCCTCGCCATGGGCGACATGCACGCCGTCCTTCAACTCGTAGCCGAGGTGACCTTCGACCACCGCGTAGTCCTTCAGGCGCAGCGCCTGGTGATGGAACTTCACGTTGTACTCGATCCCCTTCAGCACCATGAAGACGCCGGCACAGACCACCGTGATCGCCATGAAGAACTGGAACTGGTGCCACTTCCGCAGCTTGAGCGACATCCAGGCGAAGATCACCGTCACCGACGAACCGATCAGCACGAAGGTGTTGATCAGGCCAGGCAGCACCGGCAGCGTCCGCTCCGGCCACGGATAGTCCGCGCCGAGGCGCAGGAAGATGTAGGCCGAGAAGAAGCCGCCGAAGAGCATGACCTCCGACGCGAGGAACAGCCAGATCGCAATCTTCGAATTGACCAGTCCCGTGTCCTTGCGCGGGGTGAAGATGTAGGGGATTTCCATTGGGAAGTGTGTCCGGTTTTCAGTCCCAAGAAGTGATTCTTGAAGCCGGGCCGCGCAGGGTCAGTGGGCGGAAGGATGGGTGGTGGGTGTGCCCGGCAATTCCGAGGCCACGGGCACCGCGGCGTCGCGCTTCGGTTCCTCCCATTGCGGCAGGTAGTCGTCCTCGCAATCGGGCCGGCTGTATTCATACGGACCGCGATAAACCGACGGCTCGGTGACGAAATTGCCGTGGCCCGGAGGCGTCGGCGTCGCCCATTCCAGCGTCGTGGCGTTGTAAGGATTGTCGCTCTCGACCTTCTTGCCCCACAGCAGCGAGCCGAACAAGTTGATCACGAAGGGAATCTGCGCCACCGCCATCGCCCATGCCCCCATCGACATCAGGATGTTCAGGTCGATGTGCTTCTCGACGATCAGGCTGAAGACGTTGGCACTGCCCTCGCCGCTCGGCATGTAGGCATCGCCACCGTTATACCAGCGGCGGTGGAACCCGGCCATCCCCTGCGTCAGCATCGGGAAGAAGATCAGGTTCATGCAGATCAAGCTCGGCCAGAAGTGGATGTGGGACATCACGTTGCTCATGTGCCGCCCGGTGATCTTCGGATACCAGTGATACACGCCCGCGAAGAGGCCGAAGAGAATACCCGGTGCCACCACATAGTGGAAGTGGCCGATTACGTAGTAGGTGTCGTGCAAGTGCAGGTCCACCAGGTTGAAGGCCAGCGGCAGGCCGGTCAGGCCGCCGATGCCGAACATCGGCAGGAAGGCCAGCGCCCAGATCATGCCCGGCGTGAAACGGATCGATCCACCCCACAGCGAGATGATCATCGAGGTCAGCAGGATCACCGAAGGGATCGAAATCAGCACCGTGGTGGTCTGGAAGAAGGTCGAAACCACCGGACCCATCCCCGTCAGATACATGTGGTGCGCCCACACCACGAAGGACAGGAAACCCAGCGTCAGCACGCCATAGACCATCGCCTTGTAGCCCCACAGCGGGCGGCGCGTATTCACCGGAATGATTTCCGCCACGCAGGCGATCGCCGGCAGCAGCAGGACATACACCTCCGGGTGACCGAGGAACCAGAACAAGTGCTGGAACAGCAGCGGCGACCCGCCACCGGAAAGATCAGCCAGCCCTTCGCTCGCCGAATACAAACCGGAGGGCATGAAGAAGGACGAGTGCCCCACCCGGTCCATCAGCTGCATGATCCCTGCGGCCTCAAGCGGCGGGAACGCGAGCAGCAGCAGGAAGCCGGTCACCAGCATCGCCCACACGAAGAAGGGCATCCGCATCCAGGTCATCCCGCGCGCCCGCAGGTTGATGATCGTCGTGATGAAGTTCACCGAACCGAGCAGCGACGAGGAAATCAGCAGCACCAGGCCGATCAGCCATTGCGTCTGCCCCGCCAGCCACTGGTTGACGATCTGGCCGTCCGCGAAACCGGCGAGCGGCGAGTAGTTCGTCCAGCCGGACTTGGCCGCGCCGGATTCCATGAAGAAGGACGCGCACATCGTCAGGCCACCGGCCAGGTAGCACCAGTAGCTCGTCATGTTCAGCTTCGGGAAAGCCATGTCCACCGCGCCGATCTGCAGCGGCGTCACGTAGTTGCCGAAGGCGCCGAAGCCCAGCGGCACGATCCCGAGGAACACCATGATCGTGCCGTGCATCGCACCGAACATGTTGTAAGTCTCGCCCGTCACCTTGCCATCGGTAAGCCAGCGGGCCTTCCAGTTATCCGTGAAGATCCAGCTCATCCACTCCGGCAGCGGCTGGTGCGGATACGCGATGCTCCAGCGCATCACCATCATCAGGTAGAAGCCGAAGGCTAGGAAGGCCATCGCCGTCAGGCCGTACTGGATCCCGATCGTCTTGTGGTCGGTCGAGAAGAAATACTTCTTCCAGAACCCCGGATCGTGGTGATGGTGGTCGTCATGGCCGTGACCGTGGTGGTCATCGGCAGGTGCTGCGTGGGCGCTCATGCTTGGCAAAAATGGATCGGGATTACTTGGCGGCAACCGGCTCGAGGGTAATCGGGTCGATCAGTGTGTCCGGGGCGAGTATGTCGCCCGGCAGGTTCTTCTTGTGATCGGCATTCAGCTCGTCGGCAGTGACGGGCGCTCCCGCCTTCGCGCGGGCACCGGAAATTTTCAGGGCCTCGCCGGCCATCTGCTTGGTCACCACGTCGCCGACCTTGTTGCCGAAGGAATTCCGGACGTAGGTCATCAGGCAGGCCAAGTCTTCCGGGCTCATCCCGGCACCTTGCGCCGGCATCACGCCGTAGGTCTTGCCGGTGGAACTCGGACCGGTCAGGCCGTTGAGCACGATCATCGCGAAGCGCTCGTGCTCGCCGTTCGCGAACTCGGAACCCGCCAGCGAGGGGTAGGCATTGCCGTCGCCCTTGCCGTCCGGGCCGTGGCAACCGCTGCACTTCGAGTAAAGCTTCGCGCCCTTCTTGGCATACACCAGCACCGCCGGTTCAGGCACCGCCGCCGCGCTATCGGCATCCGGCGGGATCACCTGCACGTAGCCGGTCCGCACCGTGTCTTTATAAGAAAAGAGCGGCGTGCCGTAGCCGAAGGCGGTCCAGCCGGCGAACAGCACCGGGACGAAGCACAGCGCCATCACCCACATCGAGACCGGCTCGGCACCGTTCTCGGTCAGCTTGTTCTCGCGGGATGCCGCAGCCGCACCGCGGAGGACGCGATCGTGGGACTCGGTGACATTCACCGATTCCTCGAGGTCGGGCTTGGATGGATCGATCATCGGAAAGGAAAAGAAATGCAGTTCAGCCTTGGGGGGCGGCGGCAGCTGGGGCAGCGGGCTTCGGAGCGCCCTTCGGCACCGGCGGCAGGTGGTTCATCGAGGCCGGCACCGCGTCATCGCGCTTCAGCGAGAGCAGGTAATCCACCAGCACCAGCGCTTCCGGCCCCGGGACGACAGCCTCGCCGTCCTTCACCGTGATCGCATTGGCCGGCACCTGGCCCTCGATCTCCTTCGTCTCGAAGAAGAAGGGGAAAGACGGGCACTTCGAGGTCACCAGCTTCGGATTCGCCCGCGGATTGTAGAGGTGGCTCAGCAGCCAGGACTTCGGATCCCCGCCGTCCTTGCAATAGATCTTCTCGACCCGGCGGCCGACGTTCGAAAGGTCCGGCCCGAGCCGGCTCAGACCGATCTGCGCGAACTTCTCGCCCTGATAGTCGAAGATGTTCGACTGGCGCCGCGTGTCGCCGCGTTCCTCGTCGTTCTTCAAGCCCGCCCAATCCGGACGACCGAGGTCATTCCCCGCATACACCGGACGGATCAGCTGGCTATGGCAATGCGCACAACCGTTCGCGGCATACACCTCCGCGCCGTTGGTCACGCGGCCGGCGCTCTTCGGGAAATAGATCCCCTCCTTGCCGTCAGCCGCTTCCTTGAACTCCACCGGCTTGAGGTGGCGCATCATGAAAAAGGGCACGATCACCACGGCCAACCAGGCAATGCCGAAGGAAGCGGTGAGGCCGAATGCAAATTGGCGGAAACTCATGAGCGGAAATCTGAAATCTCAAATGTGAAATCTGAAATCGAATCGGGGCGGAACCTGTTAGTGCGAATGGGCGTGCGAATCGGGGTGCACCGTGCCGGGCCCACCGTTGTCGATGTCCCCCTCGGGACCGTGGGCCGCGTCGTGCAGGTCGTCGGCATGATGCACGCCGAGCAGCGTCGGGTGCGAACTCCGGCGACCGAGGCGCAGCCACATCAGCGTCAGGTGGAAGAAGAAGAAGACGTTCGAGAATAGCAGGAAGCACCACGCCAGCGTCGTCGCCACGGCATACGGGTAGGCGCGCATCGAGGCATCCTCCGCCGGCATCTTGTAGTCTTCCAGGCCGATCCCCTGCATCGCACCGCCGAAGAGCGCCACGATCACCACCAGCGCCACCCCGTAGAGCGACAGGAAAAAGTGCATCTTGATCAGGCGGCTCGAAAGCCACTCGCGGCGCGTGATCCGCGGCACCACGAAGTAGATCACCCCGAAGGCGATGAAGCTGAAGAAGCCGTAGACCCCCAGAATGTCGAAGCCGTAGTTGGCCATCGAGAACTGCGTGCCGGGCAGGATCGCCGGGTTGTTCAGGAACACGCTGGCAGCACCCAGGATCAGCAGGCCGAAGACCCCCATGATGGTGAAGTGCAGGCTCGGGCTGTTCGCCACCGTCTCCGGCGCGCCCGCAGCGGTCTTCAGCAGGTTCACTCCCACCGCGATGCACGGGACCGCGAACAGGATCGTCGCCGCGGCACCCAGGTAAGGCAGGAAATTCGGAATCGGCGCACCCGCCAGCTTCTGCATCCCGGCCCAAGGCGCGATGATCGCCAGCGACCAGAAACCGAGCGCGGACAGCGAGTAGCTATACACCGGCCGGCCGGTCACCTTCGGGATCAGGTAGTAGGCCGCCGCAATGCCCGTCGGCACGAAGAACAGCAGCAGCATCGCCGAGCGATACCAAGCGTTGATCGCCGCTGCCATCACCGGATTGCCGGCGAAGGCGTGGATCAAAAGGTGCGCGCTGGCGAAGACCCAAGGGAACCAGATCAGTGCCGCCAGGATGTACCACTGCGAGATGAACACGTGACCCGCCGGGCGGACCTTGAACTGCACCATCGACCAGATCGCGATCGCGGCGTAGGAAAGCAACATCGGCACCCAGGCGAAGGCCGGGAACTCCATCCACGGCATCCCCGTGCCACCGCCCGCGAGAATCGCGATCAGGCCCAGCGAGATCGCCAGGTTCCACACGTGACCGGCCACCAGGATGATCCCCGCGGCCCGGCACTCCTGGCGGGAAAGCCGCGCCATCAGCCAGATCAAGGCTCCGAAAGCCGCCTGGCAAGCCCAGCCATACACCAGGGCATTCATGTGCGCGGATTGCACCCGGCCGTAGGTCAGCCATGACCACCCGGTCAGGAAGTCCGGGCTATGCGTCTTGGCCGAGGCCACGATCCCGAGCAGGATCGCAACCGCCAGCCACGCGGCACCGCTGGTGAAGAAGAACATCACCGGGTGGCGCAGCGAGAGATCGATCTCCGCGCGGCGCAGCGCGTCGTTCACCGGGGTCTGGGAAGTGGCAGGAGACATGGGAAATTCTTGGGCCGTGGTTCGGGGCTCAGAGTAAAACTAGCAGGTTCGCCGGAGGCTTCTTCGTCCCGACGGGACGGCTCATAACAGCCCGGCACGCAGTCCCGGGTAGGCACGCCACCACCGGTCCCGTCCTGTAGGGACGGCTCATGCGGGGCAGGGCCATGGTTTCTGTTACGTCGCCGGAATTCATGAAAGTGTTTCTCAGGGCGTTGGCTTGATCAGGTCGGCTTCCTTCAGGTGAGTCTTGATGGCGCTCTCGGGGCGCAGCATCTTCACCTGTTCCGGCAGCACCGGGCCACCGGTGTTGCCGAAGCTGTTGCGCACGTAGGTCAGCACGTTGGCGATGTCCGCATCCTCCATCGCCGCGATCACCGGAAACATCGGCATGGCAAAGGTCATCTGCTGGCCGTGAACCGTGATCGGGCCTTCCAAGCCACGGAACTGAATGCGGATCAGGTTCGAAACCGGGCCGTTCGCCCACTCGGACTTTGCGAGAGGCGGACCGAGCGCTGGCACACCTTGGCCTTCCACACCATGGCAGGCTGCGCAAATCGCGAAAAGTGGCTTGCCGGCTTCCATCGCCGCGGGATCGGGAGGCGTGCCAGCCGGGGGGCTCAGCTTGTTCACCGCTTCGACGTCGATCGGAGGGGCGTCCGCCGCAGCCGCTGCGGCGATGCCACCGGGGATAATCTGGGCCGGGTCTTTCACCGCAGCCGCCTTGGAAGAAACCAGTTCCTTGCCCACCACCGCGAAAACATCGTGCGGCGGCACCTGCACCACCTTGCCCGCTTCCACTTCCTTGTAGGCCAGGTTCGCGTCCTGCGCCGCCTTGACCTTGCTGGCCACCTCGTAGCGCTTCGCTCCGGCCGCCTCTTCAAGCACGTTCGGCTCCTCGCCGCCGCCGCTGAACAATTTCAGCGCGATCAGGAGAATCGCGAAAAGCGAGAAGACGCCGAGCGCCCACCAGAAGGCGGCGAAACGGATCAGGGGATTGTCGCTGGAAGATGACATCGGGAAAAAAGTGCCAAGTGAGCAGTGATCAGTGAGCAGTGTCGGCTGTTCTCAGGTCTTGCGTCTTGTGTCTTGAAGTCTTGCGTCTGCGGTTAGTTCGAAACGTTGGCGGATTCGAGAATGCGCGGGTCGCGGTGCGGATAGGTCGCGTTCTGCGAGAGCGCGCGCAGGTAGAAGAACAGGAAGCCGGCACCCACGGTCACGAAGGCCAGGATGTCACCCCAGAAGGCGCCGGGAACCACCGTGGTGTAGCTCGTGAAGGACTCGGGCAGACCCATCTTCCCCTCGATCGCCATCGCCCGCAGCGAAATCGAGCGCTCCGGAATCACGTTGATGTAGGTGTCCAGCACGTGCATCGCCAGCGTGTAAACCGCCACGATGCTCAGCGTCTTCGGGTTCCGCTTCAGCCACGCCTGCAGCAGGATCACGAAGGGAATCACGAAGTGGCCGAAGACCAGCGCGATGTTGCCCGTGTTCCAGCCGCCGGTGTTGCGGACGATGAAGTGCTTCGTCTCTTCCGTGATGTTCGCATACCAGATCAGGAAGAACTGCGAGAAGGCCACATACGCCCAGAAGATGGTGAAGGTCAGCATCAGCTTGCCCATGATGTGGAAGTGCTCGGGGCCCGTCACACGCTTCAGGTAGCCACCACTCTGCATCAGCGTGGCCGTGATCACGATCACCGCCATCGAGTTCAGCGCCGCACCGGCGAAGAGGTAGACACCCCACATCGTGGAGAACCACTCGTATTCCAGGCCCTGCAGCCAGTCGATCCCCGCGAAGGTGATCGTGATCGCGAAAATGATCAGCGTGTAGGTGGAGTGGAAGCGCGCCCTCAGCAGGTTGCTGGTGCCGGGATTCGGATCGGTGTCCTGCGCGGTGGACAGCTTGCGCAGCCCGTGGATCACGAAGCCGAGACCGATGAAGTAGAAGGCGAAGCGGATATACCACGCCAGCTTGTTCATGTACCAGAGCTTGTTCACCAGCAGGCCCTGGTGGTCGTGCTCAAGGGCGGCCTTCATCGAATCGCTGCCGTAGAAGCCGAAGAGGAAGCCGTCGAACATGCCGCCGCCCGCCTGGTTGTGGATGTTCATCCACTCGAAGAGCCACTGCTGGACCTTGGGGAAAAGCAGCGGTGCCGCGAAGATCGCCATCCACGGGAAGACCGAACCGAGGTTCTCCATGATCCGGCGGACCGATGTCCCCCACCCCGAGTTCGAGACGTTGTGCAGCAGCGTCCAGAAGACCCCGCCGATTGCCAGCGTGAAGAAGAAAAACAGCGCGAACAGCCAGGAGTAGGTGTAGGGCGCCGCAATCTGCGCCGGCGCGCCGAAAAGCAGCCATGCGCTGACCAGCCCGGTGATTGCGGCCGCGCCGCCGGCGATGCGCCGGACCGAGTCCAGCTTGCTGCTGGCGATCCGCTCGCCTTCGACCGGAATGTCGGCTGATGTAACGTGATGTGACATTTCTAGGAAGAGCGGGAGATTACTTCGTGGCGGCGGCCTGCTGCTCGGCGATGCCCTTGTCGTAGGCTTCCTTCACGGCGTCGTAGGGCGCCTTGCGGGCGTATTGCATGGAGCGCACGTAGGCGATGATCGCCCAGCGGTCGCGCAACGGGATGTTGTGCTTGTAGGCCCCCATCTGGCCCTTGCCGTTGGTGATCACCTCGAACATCCGGCCATCCGGATACACCGCGTGCTTCTTGGTGTCGTCCGTCAGGTTGGCGATGCCGGGCACGCCGAACTGGCCGGTGATCCCTTGGCCGTCGCCCGACTTGCCGTGGCAGACCGCGCAGTTGATGCTGAAGGATTCCTCGCCGCGGCGCAGGAAGGCACCGACGTTCTCATCGGTAAGCTTGATTTCTTCCGGCATCCCGTTGCCGTAGTAGCCGTCGATCCCGCCGGTCGCGTAGTAGCCGGTCCCGCCGCCGAATTCCAGCTCGGGGATGCCGCCGATCACGGCTGCACCTTCCGGATTGAAGCCCAGCGCCTGCGTGCCGTGCACCGGCAAGCGTCCGCCTTGGCCGTCCGCGAAGAAGCCGTCCGGCTTCTGCGGCTTCAGCTTGTCCTGATCATCCATGTCCGGGAACAGCCGGAACGGCGCGTTCGGGGACTTCGAGCCCCGCGTCGGCAATAAGCCGATGACCAGGGCTGCGATGATCGCGTAGGCGATGAAGAAGTATTTCACGGGAATCGGAAAGCGGTAAGCGGTAAGCGGTAAGCGGAGAGCGGCAGGGAAGAGCCGGGGCTCAGAATTCTAGAACTTGGAATTTCGAGTTTGGAATCGGGAATCTCACTCTTGGCACTTGGAACTTTTCACTTGGAACTTTGGCTCGGCAGGACCTTTCAGTCCTCTTCCTCCACCAGTTCGATGCTCTTCCCGCCGATGTCCTCGAGGAACGCGCGGGTCTTGTCGGGATGGAACTTCGGGTCGCGTGCTTCCACGGCGATGAAGAACGCGTCGTCCGTCGCCCGGTGGAACTGGCGGCTGGCGAACAGCGGGTGATTCAGGCGCGGCAGCTTCATCAGCGCCAGCAACCCGAAGAGCGTGGTGAAGCCCGAGAACAGGATCGTCAGCTCGAACATGATCGGGAAGAAGGCCGGTACCGTGAACAGGTTCGCCGGCTTGCCCTGCACCACCGTCGGGTAGATCTCCACCTGCGTGACGTAGGCCAGCCCGAAGCCCGTCGCCAGGCCCAGCGTCCCGCCGAAGAACACGAACCATGGCAGGATCGAGCGCTTCATCCCCATCGCCCCGTCGAGGCCGTGGATCGGGTACGGGCTGTGGCAATCCCACTTGCGGAAGCCGGCATCACGCACCTTCTCCGCCGCCTTGTACAGGTTGGAGGCGCTGCCGAACTCGGCCAGGTATCCGTAAACTCGTTTGCGGGTGGTGCTCACGTTCTAGAAAATTTCAAATCTCGGATCTCGAATCTCAAATCCCCGGAGGGCTTCAGGCCTTCACCTCGGAGTGCAGCTCGTGCTGGTAAGAGGGGATCACTTGCACACCCGGATCCGGATGCTCTTCGTGATCGTCGTGGTGCGGATCGGACTCCAGCAGCGCCCACTTCACTTCCGCAATGTTGATGCAAGGCAGGAAACGCAGGAAGAGGAGGAACAGCGCCAGGAACATCCCGATCGTCCCGAGGAAGAGCGCGATCTCCACCCAGCTCGGGCTATAGGACTTCCAGTCGCCCGGCAGGAACATCCGCGCCAGCGTCGTCACGATGATCACGAAACGCTCGAACCACATCCCGATGTTCACGGCCATCGCCACGCCCATCACCACCCACAGGTTCTCGCGGTTGCGCTTCAGCCAGAAGATCTGCGGCGAAAGCACGTTGCAGCTCATCATCGCCAGGTAGGCCCACCAATAGGGACCGGTGATGCGGAACTTGAAGGCGTCCATCTCATACTTCGCGCCCGAGTAATAGGCCACGAACAGCTCCATCAGGTAGGCGTAGCCGACGATCGTTCCCGTCAGCAGGATGATCTTCGCCATGTTGTCGATGTGCTTCATCGTGATCAGGTCGTGCAGGCCGTAGATCTGGCGTGCGGGGACCATGATGGTGAGCACCATCGCGAAGCCGCCGAAGATGGCGCCGGCCACGAAGTAAGGCGGGAAGATGGTCGTGTGCCAGCCGGGCACGATCGAGGTGGCGAAGTCGAAGGACACCACCGAGTGCACCGAGAGCACCAGCGGGGTCGAAAGCGCCGCCAGCAGCAGGTAGGCCATCTCGTAGTGGCTCCACTGGCGGTTGCCGCCGCGCCAGCCCAGCGAGAAGATCCCGTAGAGCATCTTGCGCAGGCCCGGCTTGCAGCGGTCGCGGATCGTCGCGAGGTCCGGCACCATGCCGAGATACCAGAAGATCAGCGAGATCGTGAAGTAGGTCGAAACCGCGAACACGTCCCACAGCAGCGGCGACTTGAAGTTCTGCCAGATCGCATTCGCATTCGGGATCGGCGCGAGGAACCACGCCATCCACACCCGGCCGACGTGGAAGGCCGGGAAGATGCCGGCGCACATCACCGCGAAGATCGTCATCGCCTCCGCCGCCCGGTTGATCGACGTTCGCCAATTCTGCCGGGTCAGGAAGAGCACCGCGGAGATCAGCGTGCCGGCGTGGCCGATACCGATCCAGAACACGAAGTTGGTGATGTCCCAACCCCAGAAGACCCGGTTCGACATCCCCCACACGCCCACACCCGTGGACACGAGGTAGGTCAGGCCGAGGCCGACGCCGATCATCGCGATCAAGGCGCAAGGAATGAAGAGCAGCCACCACAAGAAAGGCTGGCGGTTCTCCACCACGCCGCAGATGCGCTCGGTGATCCAGTGATAGGAACGGCCGCTCAGGATCAGCTTCTCGCGCTTCAGGACCGGAATCTTCGGTCCCTCGCGAACGGGGCTTGGGGCATGTTCTGTGGAGGTGGCTCCCATGGTAATTGGAAAGTTAGGCCGAGAAACCAGACATGAAGACGCCAGACTCCAGATCCGGAATTCCGGAATTCTGTTCAAATTGCTGGCCGTCGTTCATCTTCATTCCTGTCTGGTCTCTGGATTCTTGAAGTCTCTCGTCTCTCTTCAGTGCATGTGAACCGTCGCCTTGCCGACGAACTTCGCGTCCGGCATCGAGGTGTTCGGATTCTTCACCCGCGCCAGGTAGGTCGTGCGCGGCGCGGTGCCGATGTAGTGGAGAAGCTCGTAGTTCCGCTCGCTGCCGCGGGCCCGCATCATCAGCGACTTGTCGCCATCGAGCATGTTGCCGAATTCGATGCCGCCGGCCGGACAGGCTTCCTGACAGGCGACCTTCACCGAATCCACCGGGATCCGCAGGGTCTCGTTGCTCACGCCGAGCTGCGAGGAACGCTCGCCGGTCAGCAGGACTTCCTGCTTCTGGCCGCGCTTCTGGCGGATCTTCGCATCCTTCAGGCGTTGCACGCAGTAAGTGCACTTTTCCATCACGCCGCGCATGCGGACCGAGACGTTCGGGTTGCGCTGGAGGTGCGGCGCGGTGCCGACTTGCTTCTCGCCGAAGGGACCCTTGTAGAGGTTGTGGGCGACCAGCGGGTTGCGCTTGTTGTAGTCGAAGAAGTTGAAGCGGCGCGCCTTGTAGGGGCAGTTGTTCGCGCAGTAGCGGGTGCCGATGCAGCGGTTGTAAGCCATCACGTTCAGGCCTTCCTCATCGTGAATCGTCGCGTTCACCGGACAGACCGTCTCGCAGGGAGCGCTTTCGCACTGCATGCAGGCCACCGGTTGCGGGATCATCGCCGGGTTGCCCTTGTCGAAGGTGTTCTCCTCGTCGATCGCGTAGTAGCGGTCCATCCGGATCCAGTGCATCTCGCGGCCCTTCATGACCTGCTCCTTGCCCACGATCGGGATGTTGTTCTCCGCCTGGCAGGCGACCAGGCAGGCGTTGCAACCCATGCACGAGGACAGGTCGATCGTCATCGCCCACTGGTGGATCTCGTCGCTCAGGTGCTTCTTGCCGTCCTTGCCTTCCTGCTTGTAGAGCGAGACGTTCGGCGGCGCGTGGGCGTCGTTGCCCTGCTTGACCACGTCGCCGAGCTGCTCGGCGAAGTCGCCTTTCTTCTCGTCCGTCATGGTCGAGATCTCGCGGGCCAGCGCGCGGCCATACATGCCGAAGTGCTCCTGCACGAGGGCCATCGGGTAGCGGCCCTCCACCTTCTCGACGCTCGCGCCGGTGGCGAAGTACTTCGATTCGGTGGTCCGCAGCGGGTAGGCATTGAAGCCGGAGTTCACGCCGACGAGGCCGACATGGCCGGCCGGGGTGAAGCCCTTCGCGTTGCGGTCGAACTTGTCTTCCTTGTCGAAGCCCTGGCCGTAGCCGAGCGGGATGATGATGGTGTTCTCGGCCTGGCCGAAGGCGATCATCACCGGCAGAACCAGCTCCTCGCGGTTCACCTTGACCTTGATCATCGGGCTGGTGCGCTGCGGGCCTTCGGCATCGGGGCCCTTCTTCGCATACTGGCCGGATACGCCCAGCACCTTGGTGGTCCGCTCGATCTCCAGGATCTCGTCGTAAATGCCCAGCTTCTTGGCGGTCTCCGGCGCGATCAGCGCGGCATTGTCCCAGGAAAGCTTCGAAATCGGGTCCGGGGCTTCCTGCAGCCAGCCGTTGTCGATCCAGCGGCCATCGTAAACGGAACCGTCGGTCGAGAAAATCACTTCGATCCCGCTGACCGCGGGCGCGGCTGCGATCGCTCCGCCCGGCGCGGGCAGGACCACCGCCTCGTAGGCGGTGCCGGCGTGGTAACCGTCACGCAGCAGCTTCTTCCAGGGCTCCTCGCCCTTGCCGCCGATCGCTTCGAAAGTCAGCTTCACCGCATCGTAGGCGGGCGATGGCTTGCCGTCGGCGGTCTCGCCGGTGACCAGCTTGCCATCCGCCGTCAGCAGTGCGGCCAGGATTTCCAGCTCGCTCGTGCATTCCGGATACAGCGGCAGGATCAGCGGCTGCACCACGGTGTAGACACCGTTCAGCGAGCGGCCATCGCCCCAGCTTTCGAGATAGTGGCTGACCGGCACGTGCCAGGTCGCCATGTGGGCCGTGGCATCCGTGCGGCTGCCGAGGTGGATCACGGTCTTGGCCTTGGCCAGCGCCGGGATCAGGCCGGCATCGGCCGGGGCATCATAGACCGGGTTGGCCGGGCTCAACAGGAACAGGGCGTCGATCGCGCCGCCATTGAGATCCGTGACCAGCTTGGCGAGGTCGCCGAGGCCCGTGGTATCGGTCTTCACCGCCTTGATCGCGGTGCTGCCGAGCGCCTTGTTGATCGCCAGCGCGAGCTGCTGGACCGCCGCCGGCTGGCGGGATCCGGCGAGCACCACGGACTTGGCACCCGAGGCCTTCAGGTCGGCGGCCAGCGCCTTGATCCATTCGAGATGTTTCGGGTCGGTGACCGCTTCCACCGCCGAGCTCACGCCCAGTTCGCGGGCGATCTGTGCCGCCACCCGCAGCACCTGGCTCGGGGAAACGCGCAAGCGGTGATCGGCCATGCCACCGGTCATCGAGAAGGTGCTCTCGACCACGTAGAGGCGGTTCATCGAGGCCGCATCGGCCTTCTTGTCATAGGCCCCGCCTTCCGGCTTGCGGCGGTTGAAGAAGGAAATCGTCGAGCCCTGCCCATCGAGGCAGAGGAAATCGCTGTCCAGCGAGAGGATCCGGTCGGCCTGGGCGAAGTCCGCGACCAGCTTCACGCCGTCTTCCAGCACCTTGGTGCCTTCCAGCGCCTCATAGGCGTAGAACTTCGCGCCGGCGAACTTCGCGGCCAGCTCCTTGATCAGGCGCGCCCGCGTCGGCGAGTCATCGTGACCGAAGACGAAGCCGACCTTCGTAGCAGCATCCGCGGCCAGCCCCGCCAGCACCTTCTCGAACTCCGCGCGGCTCGAGGCCTTCGCGTTGTTCAGGACCGTGCGCGAGCGCGAGGGCGAGTAGAGATCCAGGATCGAGGCCTGCACGAAGGCATCCGTACCGCTCATGTCCGGGTGCAGCGAGTTCGGCGCGACCTTGGTCGGCCGGCCTTCGAAAGTCGTCACCACCAGCGGCACCGCACCCCCCGGGCGCGGCATGCTGGAGGCATAGTAGGTCGCCTTGCCCGGGATCACCCACTCCGGTGCCTTGTTGTAAGGCACGATGTAGCTTTCCGGACGGCGGCAGGAAGCCAGGCCGAAACCCGCGAGCGCGGTCGACGCACCCATCAGCTTCATGAAGGAGCGCCGGGAAACCTCGGCATCCTCTTCATTCGCCATTTCCGCCACGCCCTGCGGGAACTCGCGCTCCATCCAGGTGCGGAATTCAGGGGTATCCTCAAGCTGTCCAAGACTGCGCCACGAAATCGTGGTTTCGCCGGCGGGGACCTCGGGATGTTGCCAGATGCGCTTGCTCATGGGCGGTGGAACGAACGGGAAATGCGGAAAAAGGGGTGGAAAGGAAGATCAGTGGTGGCAGGTCGCGCAGGTCTCCTTCGAGTGGATCTTCCAGTGCTCCTTCAGCTTCATGCCGAGATCCTCCGGCGTTTTGACTCCCAGCTTCATCATCTCGCCCGGGTGGGCCGCGATGTAGTCCTTGGCGTCGTACTTCAGGTTGAAGACTTCTTCCAGCGGGCGCAGGTGCTTCTCCGGCTCGCGGTGGCACTCCAGGCACCAGCCCATCGAGAGGCTGTTCTTCTGGAAAACCGTTTCCATCCGGTCCACCTCGCCGTGGCAGCTCTGGCAGGAAATCCCGCGGTTCAAGTGCGCGGAGTGGTTGAAATAAACGTAGTCGGGCAGCTTGTGGACCCGCACCCACTGGATCGGCTTGCCGAAATCCGGATGCTTCAGCGTCGGGTCCATCCGGTCCCGCAGCGGCTGCAGCTTCGGGCTCTCCTTCTGGACGTGCTGGTGGCAATTCCAGCAGGTGTTGTTGCCCGGGACGTTCGAAGTGCCCGAAACATCCTCGAAGGAGTGACAGTAGCGGCAGTCCAGCCCGACCTGATCCACGTGAATTTTGTGTGAAAACGGGATCGGCTGCGAAGGCTGATACCCGGCCGTCAGGGTCTTGGGCGTCGCGTAATAGGTGAAAGCCAGGACCACCCCGCCCGCCACGGCACCTCCGCAGATGGCGATTTTCAGGGGTAGAAAGTTGGTCCAGCGCGGGAAGAAATTGGCCATGACAGTGCTGCGACGGAGTGCTCGGCGGGGAAATTCTGGTCGCTTGTGAAATTTTTCACAAGCTCTTTTGCGAGGCAACCGGAGGCTTTTTCCGGCGCGGGCGAAAACTCTGCAAACCGCCCTCCGCACTGGCAACGGAAAAAAGGGTGGCGAAACCAAAAATCCAACAGCTTCCCGTTAGCCGCCCCCCCGAACGACGGACGGCTCTACCCCTGGGAGCGCGGAGCCACCGGCCCGCAGAGTGGTCCCTTGTCGCCCGGCACTTCACGCGGTCCCTGTGGATACCGCCGTCACCTCGCTGAATGCCTTCCCCGCAATCGAAGCTGCTTGGACCGTTCTGCGGGCCGGTGGCTCCGCGCCCCCAGCGCAATCACTCGTCCTGCGCCTTCCAATTGAGGCCCTTGGCTTCGCGCCACTTCCGGAACTCGGCGAACTGCTCCTTCTTCGGAAGCCCGCGGCGGGTGGGGTTCTCCTCCAGGAAGACGGCGAACCACTTCTTCTGGTCCGCGTTCTCCTCCTTCTTCTGCACCAGTTCCGGGCCCGCAGCCGGCCCGGCCGCCTGCTGCCGGCGGGAGAGGCGCGAGACCTTGCCCGAGAGGCGCAGAAGCGCGACCAGCATCAGGAGTTGGAAAAACAGGATCGTGCCCAGAAGGACGGGCACGAACCAGATTTCTTCATAGATCGGGATCTCAGGCGGCACGGCTTCGTAGATGGTCATGGGTTGGCGGAGGTGGAGATCACGTAAGCGCCGGATTCGCCTTCCTCATAGGTCGTGGCGCGCAGGAAGTAGCGTCGGCCCGGCTCCGCGGTGAAAACGGCGCGGGCATTGTGAAGCCCGCCGGCCGGCCCGTCGCCATCGCCTTCCTTCACCGCTTGCTGGGTGCTGGCGTCGATCACGATCAGATAGGCGTCGAACTTCGCGGACTCCAGGGTCACGGCGATCTCCGTGTTCACCGCGACCTCGCCCAGAAGGTAATCGCGCTTCGCCGTGAGGTAGCGTTCGTCGATCTCGCTGGCCTTGCTCAGCTTGCCAGCCGCGCGGCTGCCCGGGGCGAGGGTTGCCAGCGGGGTCTTCACGGTCAGCTTCGGGGCGGCCGCACTCACGGCGTAGGCACCGGTATCGACCTCCACCGAGGAAGAAGCGCGCAGCGTGTAGGCCTTCCCGGGCAGCGGCAGGAAACGCAGCACCGAGTCGTTCGATTTGAAGTTCAGATTGTCGTTCCCCGCGACCAGCTTGCCGCTCTCCGCATCCACCAGGACCAAGGCGTCATCGATCCCCGCGGCCCCGCGGCCCTTGGATTTCATCCGCAGTTCCACGATCTTCCCCGCCGCCGCTACCGGCACTTCCAGCCGGTAGTCGTCCTTGAAGTAATCGCCACCGGGAGTGAAATAGGGATCGAAGGCGTCGTCCGTGCTAAGCTTGCCCTTCACCGCCTTCGCCTTCTTGGCGGCCGGGACGGCGAGTGGCGGCAGGGCCGCGTGCTCCGCCGGATTCCACACGTTGAGTTCGTATTCCCCGCCGGCGCCACCGGCCTCACCGGCGTCGATCCTGACCAGATAGTTGACCCCCGCCTGCGGGACGAAGCTCAGCGACTCGTCCTCACCGTGAAGACCCCCGGCCGAGTTAGAATAGGAGCTTGCGATTTCACCGAAGCTCGCCTCATCCACCAGCGCCAGCCCGGCATCGAAATCGGCCGAGCGCAGCGTCACCGTGACCGCTTGTCCCGGCGTCAGACCCGTCAGGCGGTAACCGGGGTAGGTGAAGGGCGGCACCACCGGAATATAAACGGCGTCGAGCTTGCCATTCACCCCGCTGGGATAGGCAAGCAAGCGCGGCCCGCTCAGCGGCCGCCGCGCAACGGTCGCCCGCACCCGGAAGACACCGGTGTTCTGCACCTGCGGCAATTGCAGCGTCCAGCGCAGCATCCCCCCGTTCACCTCCTCCACGTTGCTTGTGGCGGCCGCTTTGACCGTCCAAGGGCCCGCCGCGGAAGGTGCGTTCTCCAGCACATACTCCACCTCGCCCGCCAGCCGAGGCCGCAAGTACGAGAAATTCACGAAACCCCCGTCAACCCACTGCTCCAGCACGTGCCCGGGCAGGGCGAAGTCCTCGAAGTTCGTGAAGCCATTGCCATCCGGATCGCGGAGTTCGCCGCTGCGGCCGTTTGCCAGCTCCCAAGCCGCGTAATTCGGCAAGGTGTGGCCGAGGATGAAGCTGCGGAAATTCAGGATCCGCGAATAGATGCCGTAGGAATCCGCAGCCGCGCAGCCCAGATCGCTGCCGAAGCTCACGATCCCCGCCTGAGCCCAGCCGCCGCCGACGGGCGAGGGCACGATCAAGGGGCCGCCGCTATCGCCGGAGCAGGAATCCTTCCCTCCCGCCTGAAAGCCCGCCGACAGCATGTTGTTCGTGAGCGTGCCTTCGTAGGCCGCGGTCGCATTCGCCACCGCGAGGTCCACGAGCGGCAGTTCCACCTCCTGCAGGCGGGTCGGGTAGTCCCCCTGTCCGGTCGTGGTGTCGCCCCAGCCGGTAACCGTCGCCACGGTGCCCGGATTCTGAAGCGCGTCGGCATCGATGAGCGGGATCGGCGTCAGGCTGGCGTTCGCCGGTTCGGCCAGGCGCAGCAGGGCGAAGTCGGAATCCAGGGTGAACTCATTGAACTTCGGGGACATCACGATCTCCGCCACGGCGATCCGCTGCGCGCCGACCGTGCTGCCCAGATTGGCCGTCCCCAGGACGATCTCCAGATCCTCCGGTTTGGCCCCGGTCACGCAGTGCGAGGCCGTGAGCACCCAGTAGGGGTGGATCAGCGAGGCCCCGCAGAAGAAGGCATCGGGCACGCTCGGCTCATCCGCCCGCACCAGCGCCGCCATCCAAGGATACTCCCCTGCCCCGGCCTGGTTCCCGCCGATGATCCGCGGCGCGCGTGGCAGCGGGCTGAAATCGCCATCCTTCAAATCTGCCTTCGGAGCCTTGCGACGGATTTCGAGAGGCGTCACCCGCCGCTCCTTGGCGGCCCCCGTCTCCGCATGGGCCGGCAGGGCCAACAAGGGCAGCAAGGCGAACAGCGGAAGTCGGCGGATCATGCGCGGACGATTGACATTCCGGCTCAAAGGTCGAGCCAGACATTCTGGAATATCAGGGCGGATCAAATTCTGCGGACCGGGTGCAGCGTCACTACCCTTGCCCTGGTGCTGATCCTCAACCGGGAGATTCTGCCGTGGTCATCGCTTCCGATTTTGCCGGAACGGAATCACACCGGCCACCTCAGCTCCGGCACGGGACGGGAGCTCGCTCCGTCCCGTGCAAAAGGAATTCCCCCTTCTTTCCTTTTTACCCCTTCTTCCCCTTCTTCTATTTGTGTCTTCTGTGTGTCTTCTGTGTGTCGGCTGCGTGTCTTCTGTGTGTCGGCTGTGTGTCTTTTTTCAAAGTCACGTCTTTGTAAGCGTCGTATTTCGAGATCGTTAGCCCCTCCCCGAGGTGTGTCCTTTTCGGCTCCTTTCCGAGCATGGACCAGTTCCCCAGCTTGCAGCAGGGCCAGGAAGCGGATGGCCACCGACTGCCCACAACGACTCTGATGACCCCATCGATATTGGGCGGATCACATTTTGCGGAGCGTCTTCCGCGCTGTCCGTAGCGCGGCTACCATGATCCCTGCCGGGGCCAGCCAACCCCACCACGGGTAGCCCGCCGTGTATTTGGTCATCTTCGGTTCATCGATCCCTGTCACCTGCGGCCCCACGCCACCGCGGCTTTCCATCAGGGCCATGATCTCGCGGTCGGAAGCGACCCGGTCATACTGTCCGATCTCACGGTGCTCGCGGTAGTCATAGGCGCGATCGAAGAGCCGCCGGGTCTCGTTCCGTTCCTGAAGACGAACCGCGAGCACCGAGCCATCCCCGCTCCAGTGAACGTAGGGGCAGGGTTGGCGGGGATCCGGATACATGTCGCCGATTGTCAGCGGGCGGCCGAAAGTCCACGGCCAATCGCTTGCCCGCAGGACGATCGAAACATCGCGGAATCCGATGCTCTCCGCGAAGGCCCGATGCGGAGGGGAGGAAGGGCCCGGTTTTTCGATCCGATTTTTTGGATAGAACGAGTTGACCCAGGCGGCGGCACAAAGTGCGCCAAACAGCGCGCCAACAAAAATCGCCACCGCTGCCAGCCAACGCAGCACACTCCACCATCCACCCCTTCGGGATCGTTCAATCATCGGGTCCTTGATACTCCTCTCCTATGACCGGGCTGCGGAGAGGCGGTGAAAACCCCGCGAACTTTGGAAGAGTGGGGATTGCCGTAGTGCGCCCGATCGGACATTTCAGAACGCCCCGCGGCCTTGCTGGAGGAGTTCGAGGGGCTTGGGCTTGCCGATGCGGTAGGCGGGGAAGATGGCGGCGAGGGCGGCGAGGATGTGGACGGCGAGGATGCCTGCCATGACCTCCCGCCAAGGGATGACGAGGGCGAGGTCCATGCCGCCGAAGAAGCTGACGTAGCGGGAGATGCCGGCGCCGCACCAGCCGGCGAGGATGCCGAAGGCGAGGCTGATGATTCCGGCGATGACGGCGATGAGGATGCCTTCCGCGATCACGAGCCGGATCAGGGTGCCGCGGGTGAAGCCGATGGCGCGCAGCACGCCCATCTCCCAGCGACGGGATTGGACGGAGGCGAGTAGGGCATTGATCACGCCGAGGGAGGTGATCAGCAGGACGACCAGCGGCAGGCGGCTCATGACCCAGAGCCAGGCGGTCGCGTGGTCGTGGACCGTGGCGCGGATATCGGCAATGGTTTTGACGAGGACGTAGGGGTCATCGTTGCGGGCGGAGTCGATCCCGACCGGGTGGCCGAGGGACTCCTGATAGAGTGCGCGGGCGTTTTCGGCGAGCTGTCCGGGATTGGTACGAGTTTCATCGTAGTCGATCCAGACGTGCGAGGCCGCGCGGAAGGCGAAATCTTCCGCGACGCGGTCGTAGGCCGCGAAGACGAGGGCGGCGGCGCGGTGGGTGCGGGTGCGCATGCCGGTGGGCTTGGTCTGCCAATGCCAGCCCTGCATCTGGACCGAACCGGCGATGGTGTAGCGGACCGGCTGCTCCGGGAGCGCGGGCGGGACGAGTTCGAAGGAGTCGCCCACCGCGAGCCGGGCCTCGCGCAGGAAATGGTCCGGCACGATGCAGGCGCGGCCCGCGGCGAGGAGCTTCGCGGCTTCCGCGGCGCTGCCCTTGACCCACTCGAAACGGATCAGCGGATCGGTGCCGGCGAAGGCGATGGCGGGATCGATGCCGACGATGACCACGCTGTCTTGCCGGACCACGGTCGCGCGCTCGGCACTGCGGGTGAGGTCTTCCTTGAGGCGCGGTTGCTCGACCACGATGGGGACGGATTTCACCACGCCCCCGAAGCCCGCGACCTGGGCCGCCTGCTCCGCGGGAATGCCGCCTGGGCGGAAGCCGATCAACGCATCGGGCGCCCAGGTGCCGGGCATGAAGCCGCTCAGCATCGAGTGGCCCCAGACCTGGATGCCGATGTAGAGGCCGAGACCAACGGTCAGGGCGATGGCGGTGGCGGAGGTCCGCCCGAGGCTACCGGAAAGCTGGCTGGTGAGGAGTTGCGGCGGCACGCCTGCCAGACGTGCCATCAAGGGGCTGCCGAAGCGGTCCACGATGAGGACAACGGCGGGACTGAGGCAGATGAAGCCTGCGGCGAGCGAGGTGACGCCGAGGAGGAGGTAAGTGCCGAAGGGTTCACCATCGCCGTGTGGCGTGAAATGGGCGAGCACCGGATAGACGGCGACGAGCAGTAGTCCGGCGATGATGCCTTTCCACGAAAGCGATCGCCGCGACACGGCAGGCGGCGGTGCCATGGCATCGACCGGCCGGACCCGCATGGCACGGATGGCCGGGACGAGCGAGGCCAGCAGCGCGCCGCCATAGGCACAGACGGCGGCGAGGAGGATGCTGTATTTTCCCACCACCGCGCCATCTTCTAACAATTCAGGCGCGGAGCGGACGGCGAGCCACATGAGTGCCTTACCCGCCGCGCAGCCGGCAATGAATCCGATGGTGCCGAAGAGCAGGCCCTCGATGGCGATCAGCGCGCCGACTTGGCCACGGGTCAGGGCGACGGCGCGCAGGATGGCGAGTTGGCGGATGCGCTCGCTCACGCCCATGTTGAGCGTGCTGAAAATGATGAAGAGCGCGGCGAGCATCGAGACCACCGTCGCCATCTGCGCTTGCAGCCTGACGTTCTCCGCCGAGGCGCTTTCGTCGAGGGCTTCCTCGATGTCGTGCGCTTCCTGGAACTGGGTCGGCGTTGACAGGGCCGAGAGGCGGGGCGACCAGGCGAAGCGGAACTTGGTCAGATCGGCATCGGGTTTCAGGCTGACGCCGATGAAGCTGATCCGCGGTGACTGACCGGTGAGCTTCTGCGCGAGGGCGACGGGCACATAAAGCCCGCCGACGGCGGGAGTGAGCAATTGCGAGCTGGCGACCGAGGCGCTCCAGCCCTCGATATCCGGTGTGCCGACGAGACCGACGATCGTCAGCCGGGTGGTGCGATCGGGGGGGCCGACGAGCACGCTGCCGCCGATGTCCAAACCCATGCCGCGCGCGGCGTGCACGCTCATGGCGGCTTCTAACAGGTCGGGACGCGCGGGATCGATCCAGCGGCCTGCGACGAGATCGAAGGGCGGCGCGGGTGCGTCGGTGCCGAGCAAGCGGGCGTCCGGGAGCCGACGCCATGGGATCGCTTCCTGGCCCTCCTCCGTGAAAGGGCGGACGTTCTCGCGGATGGCCCACATGGCATCGGCCGCGGCTACGGCAGGATCGGCGCGGAGCTGGTCCACGACCTCGGGCGGCACATGCTTCTCCGCGGCGGAAGGAATCGCGCCGGGTGCCTCCTGGCTGAAGTGCTGGATGGGGGCGACGGAGAGCGG
This sequence comes from Luteolibacter sp. Populi, assembly GCF_040801775.1. Taxonomy (GTDB): domain Bacteria; phylum Verrucomicrobiota; class Verrucomicrobiia; order Verrucomicrobiales; family Akkermansiaceae; genus Haloferula. The sequence goes on along the minus strand of NZ_CP161812.1, from coordinate 5,209,713 downwards.
GTAGCGGCCGAGCGCGAGATTCGAATACTCGTCGAAGGTGCCGAGCATCGCGTCGTAACCGCTGACGACCCAGACGACCAATGCGGTGGCCGCGGCGGTGGCGAGGGAGGTGAGCGCGAGCCGAAGCGGATGCTCGCGGATCCAGGCGAGCGCGAGGAGGATCACCGTGCTCATGACGCGGATGCGCCGAGCAGCGCGTGCTGGTAATCGCGGGCGAGGCGCTCGGGATCGTGCTCCGCGGGCACCGGGAATTCGGTGAGCACCTTGCCGTCCTTGAGCACGATGACGCGATCGGCCCACATCGCGACGGTCGGCTCATGGGTGACGATGGCGATGGTGCGCCCGTCGTCCTTGCAGAGCTCGCGCAAGAGGCGGCAGAGGTCCTGGCCATTGACCGAGTTGAGGCTGCCGGTCGGCTCATCGGCGAGCACGATGGCGGGATCGGCGACGAGGGCGCGGGCGATGGCCACGCGCTGCTGCTCGCCGCCGGAGAGGGCGTCCGGCTTGTGGTGGCGGCGGTCGTGGATGCCGAGGCGGCGGAAGAGATGATCCACCTTGGCATCGAGACCATCGCGGCGGATCGCGGGCAGCTTCACGTTATCCTCCGCGGTCAGTACGGGGATCAGGTTGAAGGCTTGGAAGACCAGGCCGATGCGCTCGCGGCGGAAGCGGGTCAGCGCGGAGTCGGACATCGTGGAAAGGTCCTTTCCTTCCACCCGGACCGCGCCGGAGTCCACGTCGGTGAGCCCGACCATCGCGTGGAGCAGCGTGCTCTTGCCCGATCCCGAGGCACCCATGATGGCGACGAACTCGCCGGCGGTGATCTTCAGGTCGATTCCATCGAGCGCGCGAACTTGAGTCGGCCCCTTGCCGAAGGTCTTGACGACGGCGGTGATTTCAAGGGGTAAAGGGACGGTGCCGGATGCGGGCATGATTGGTTAATGGAGATTGGGCTATTGGGTTTTGAAGCCAGCAATCCGACTTCAAGCTCGTCACCCCGGAAGGGGGCTTGTTTGCAGCTCCTTGCTGTTCCCATTCCTTTTCTTGAAAGCCTGCGGCACCGGGAGCGCCGGTGCCGCAGGAGGTTCAAAGAGCGAGGTTTCCCTTCGATTCAGAAGTCCACTTGAACGGAGAAGTTCGCGGAGATGGGTGCACCGTAGGCCAGGTATCCGGCATCTCCCGGGTAGAACTCGCCGGACTCGTAGTAGCGATCGTCGAGCACGTTCTGGACATTGAGACGAAGCGTCCAATCGGTGTCCGACGCCCTGAAGCGGTAGCGGGCACCGAGATCGACAACCGAGTAGCTGTCGGTGGCGAATTGCTCGCCTTGGTCGAGGTACTGCTTGTCGACGAAGCGGACATTCGCGGTCAAGGCAAGGCCCGGGACTTGCGGGATGTCCAGAACCGACCAGACATTGACCTGATACTCCGGAACGTACTGCGGGGTCAGGCCATCTGTCAGGGGGCTGCCGGTATCGACCTGTTCGGCATCGAGCAACATGGCGGCAAATCCGGCCTGGAGTTGCTCGGTGATCCGGCCGCGGACAGCGAGCTCGATGCCGCGATGGCGCTGGAGACCGGAGAGCGAATAGATATTCGTAACGGGATCCGCGATGCCGAGGTCCTGCTCGATCTGAAATACCGCCAGCTCACCCGAGATGCGACCGTCACATAGCTCGGTTTTCACACCGACTTCCCACTGCTCTGAGTGCTGCACGCCGAGCGGTTCGTAGGGATTGGCAACGCCACGGAATGGCGTCAGCCCGCCATCCTGCATGCCTTCGGTGTAGGTGACGTAGGTGTGCACGTTATCGACCGGCTCATACATCAAGGCCGCGGTGGGAGACCAGGTGGATTCATCGTAGGAGTAATCGAGCGCGCCGCGGAAGTAGTCTTGGGCATCGATCTTGCCGTAGCGGATGCCCGCCAATGCGGAGAAGCGCTCGGTGAATTTGACGGTATCGGTGAAGAAGACGCCGGTTTCCTTGTAGTCATACGAGGGCCAGGATTGGACCGGATCGGCGGGACGCGGGTAGAAGATGGGATGATAGATGTTATTCGGTCCAAGAAGAGGCATCGACCTGACGCCGAACTCGGTCTGAAGATTGCGATACTCGGCACCGACCACCACATTGTGTTCGAGGAAGCCGGTCTTGAAGTTGCCTTCGACATGCGCGTGGGTGGACCAGGTCTCCCACTGCTGGAGATTGTCGCCTAACAGGAAACCGTAATCGTCGTAGTCACCGTTGTTCTGGACACCCGAGGCGAAGGTCACGGCGGTGTCGCGGCGCGTGTCCTGATAGTTGAAGGAAGTGCGCAGCTTCCAATCCTCATTGAAATCGATGTCCGCGCCGACAGCCGCATCGAGGCTTTCCTGTTTGTTGCGGGCCCAGTCCTGCATCGTGTTGGTCTCGACGCCGGTATCGAGCACCAGGCCGGTGGCCGAAATGAGGGGACCGTAGTAGCCGTGGCGCTCGCGATTCTGTCCCGCGAGGGAGGCCCAGATGCTGACCCCTTCCGCTGGCTTCCACTCCGTGAAAAGCGAACCCAGGAAGCGATCGCCGCCGGCATTGTCGTAGAAGCTGTCGAACTCATCGCCGGCGAGCACCAGGCGGTAGCCGAACTGGCCCACGGTGTCACTGACATCGATCTGGGAGTAGACGCTGCCGAAGGTATCGACGTCGGTGTGCAGGCTGGTGCGGAAATCCTCGGTCGGCCGCTTGCGCACGAGATTGATGGCACCGCCGGGAGGCATGAAGCCGAAGCGGAGGCCGGCGGGTCCCTTGAGGACTTCGACGCGGGCCTTGTCGTCGATGTAAGGCGCGATCAGGTTGGTGACGGGCAGGCCGTCGACGCGGTAGCCTACGAAATTGTCGACCCGGAAGCCGCGGAGTCCGAGGTTCTGGTTGTTATAGTAGCCGGAGGGCATCTGGAGCGCGATGCTCGGGTCGTTCTGCAAGACGTCTTCGAGCGTGAAAGCGCGCTGATCTTCGATCAACTGCTGGTTGTAGACACTGACACTGAAGGGTGTCTCGACGAGCGGGGTATCGGAGAACAAGGCGGCCGATGAGATGGTCTCGTGGTAGAGAACCGGCGAGCCCTCGGCGGTGACCACGACGTCGTGCAAGCCGGGTTCTTTCTGAGGCGTCTGCCCTGCTGTCTGGGCCGGAAGGTTCGAAGCTGCCAGGCCGGAGCCTATGAACATTGCCACCGGGGCGAGGAATGGGTTTGTTTGTGCGATTTTCATGGGAGATTCAGACGGTCGGCAGTCAGCGGTGATCCGGATGCGTTAGTGCATTGTGAGCAGAACGATCCAGCGGGCGGAGTCTTGGGGGAAATTTGCGGCGCACTTTCCCGGCATCCGTCGAGGGTGGAGGCATGGGGGAAGCAAGGTGCGGAGAGAACCTCGCATGGCGGATCACGATCCGTCTGATGGCAGATTGCCAACTAGCAGCGGTCGCTTGCCATCCTGCTGCGGGGGCCAAGAGGCTGTCTGAAAACTGGCGAAGGCAGGGACCTTTCTCCGAAAGGTCCGGCGGGGGACGGCTTGAAGCCCCGCTACGATGTCGGTTCGGATTGGAGCGCCGCCACAAGCCGGACCGCTCGGAGAGCGGTCCCTGCCTTTTTAAGACAGGCATCCAAGAGGCGAGAGCGGGCAGGCGTTGCTGGGGATTGGCGGTGTCGTATTGGACATCTTCGCCATCGTCGGGGTGCGGCGGAGCCTGGGGAAGGTATTCGACGAAATGAGCAGTAAGGGAATTGGAGCCCTCGTTGAGGTCGTCCTGGCGGCCATTGGCGATGCGGTGGGTTTTTAGGGAGCCCGTGCCTGTGGAAAATCTGCGCCCGTTTGCACACCCCGGGGCCGATTCTTCGATAGGCGGGAGGGCGGTTTCCTGATACGATGCGAGGCATGAAATCCGGCCGATCCCTCTGGCGCGCGGTGCTTGCCCTCGCGCTGCTCGCCGTTTCCCCGCTGCGTGCGGAGGAGGTGGAGCGCGGTGCTGCCACGCCGCCGGCGGTGGAGAAGCAAGAGCAGCATCTCCCCGGGGTGGCCCTGAGCCAGGGGATCACCGAGATCACGGGTGTGGCGATCTCGCCCTTGCTCGGCGTGAGCGCGGTCGGGGCGTGGCGTTATTGGCATACGAATGCGGAAGCGCGGGGCGCGCTGCCGTGGTTTTGCCAGCCTTGGGTCTGGGGCAGCGGGATGCTGCTGTTGGCGATGTGTTTCCTGAAGGACTCGCTGGGGACCGCGGTGCCGGGGGTGCTGAAGAAGCCCTTCGACATGGTGGAACTCTTCGAGAACAAGGCGAGCGCGCTGGTGGCGAGCGCGGCCTTCGTGCCGGTGATCGCCGGGCAGATGGCGGAGCACTTCAAGGCGGAGCATCCCGCGGCGGCGGTGCCGGCGGCCTCGCTGATCGGCGGGAATCTGGCCTTCATTGATATGGCCTGGTTGTTCGTGCCGGTAGCGATTATCGCCTTCCTGCTGGTGTGGATCTGCAGCCACGCGATCAACGTGCTGATCATCCTCTCGCCGTTTTCCTCGGTGGATGCGGTGCTGAAGATCATGCGGACCTCGCTGCTCGCCTCAGTCGGGCTGATCTATGCGATCGCGCCGTGGCTGGCGGCCATCTTCTGCCTGGTGTTGATCGCGATCGCGGCGTGGCTGGCACCAACGGCGATGCGGCTGGCGATCTTCGGCGCGCGTTTCGCGGGGGATATCCTGCTGCCGTGGCGGGGCAAGAGCCGGGCGACTCCGGAGAGTCCGCACGCCTTCACGCTGGGCCGGGTGGGCGGCCTGCCCGCGCGCACCGGCGGACGGCTGATCGCCTTGGAAGACGGTTCCACGGCCTTCCGCTACCGCCGCTGCTGTGTGCTGGACGAGCGCACGATCCCGCTGCCGGAGGGCACGCGGCTGGTGGCGAAGGGGCTGCTTTCACCTTCCCTGCTTCACCGCGGCGGAGATGCCGCGGAGGTGGAGGTGCTGCTCTTCCTGCCCCGTTACCGGGGACATGAGGATGCGATTGCCGGGCACATGAAATGTCATGGCGTCCGCGAACACGGGTTGACCCGGGGCTTCGCTGCGGTGAAGGGATGGCTGAAGGACGTTTTGCGGGGTGGCAAGGGGATCGCCTCGACCTGAGCGGAGATTCCGCCGCCCCCCCTCTAAAGAGGGATAGGGAAATGCTGTCGGACAACCCTATGGTGGGGTCAAGTGCTTTCGTCCCGTTAACCCTCGTGGGGCGATTTCGGCCGAACCCAATTTTCAACCGGCTGAGACGACCTCTCGTAACCCGTTGAAATCCATGACCCATCGTCAAACGCTGCTGGCTCTTGCCGCATTCACCGGCCTCTCTGCCGCGCCTGTTCTCGCCGCTCCTCTTTACTGGGACGGCACCGATACCACCCTTGATGCCGATGGCGGTGCAGGGACTTGGGAAACCGCCACCACCCTCAATTGGGACAGCGCCGCGACCGGCGGAGTGGATAGCGCCTGGCCCGCCACCGGAACCGACAACGATGCCGTTTTCGGAGGTGCCGCGGGGGCCGTGACCATCGCCGCCGCGGGAATCAATGCGAATGATATCTCTTTCCTCACCACCAGCTATTCCGTGGGCGGCGGTGTCCTGAACTTCAACGCGGCAAACAGCTCGATCACGGTTGGCAGCGGTGTCAGCGCCTCGATTAGCTCCGCGATCACAGCGACCACGGGCAACGTGACGGTCGCCGGCACGGGCACGCTCGCTATTAGCGGAGCCTATGCCGGCACGGGTCGGAACATCCTGTTCTCGGGCTCCACCGTGGATCTCTCGTCGCCGGCCTTCTTCATCAAGAAATTCATCGTCGGCGGCGGAGTAGGAACTCCCGCCACGGTGAATCTCAACGCCGGTGCCGCCGTCGTCACGACCGGAGATTATGTCGGCGTGGGGGATGGCCTGGAGGGCACGATGAACGTCCAAGGCGGATCGCTCACCCTCGAGGCGGGAAGCACCGCGCTCTTCCTCGGTAGCGGACCGGTCACCGGCCGGATGAACATCAGCTCCGGCAGCGTGACCGTGAAAGCGGGGCCGGTGCAGATCGGCTCCGGCTACAACGGCGGCCAGACGACGGCCTCGACGGGGGTCCTGACGATCTCCGGTACCGGGACTTACACCCACGCTAGCACCGGCACGATCAAACTCACCAACGTGGCGGCACAGACCGGGACGGTGAACCTGCTCGCGGGCGGCACTTTCGTCATCAACGCCAGCCCGATCACCAAGGGTGCGGGCACGGCCACCTTCAACTTCGACGGTGGCAAGCTGCGCTTCACGGCCGGCTCCGCAAACCTCTTCACCAACCAGCTCCACCCCGTGATCAATGCCGGGGGCGCGATCGTGGATACGAACGGCTTCTTCGACACCATCTCCACCAATCTGACCGCGGGCACCGGCGACGGCGGCCTGACCAAGCAGGGCGCGGGCGTCCTGGGCCTGGGAGGAATCAATACCTACACCGGCGACACGGTCATCCAAGGCGGCCATTTAATCGCGAACGTGATGACCGCCATCCCGAATCCGGCGAAGGTCTCGGTCGCCGCCGGAGCCGGCTTCGGTGTACGGCTCGGCGAAATCAATGTGAGCGCAGCCGATTTCGCGACCCTGATGGGTGCCGCGAATTTCGCGCCCGGCGCACTTGTCGCTATCGACAGCGGTGGCGGGAACAGCGTTCTCACGACCGATATCGGCACCGTGACCAATCTCGGCACGGCGGTCGCCCTGGCCAAGGTCGGGGCGAACACGCTGTCGGTGGACCTTTCGGGACAAACTTTTACCGGCGGAATCGTCAGCAGCGGCGGAATCCTGCTGCTCGATACGCCGGGAACTTACAGCTACCCCGGCAACATCACGGGTAACCAGACCTTGAATGCACAGGGAACCGGTAATCTCACGCTCACCGGCACCTCGACCGTCGGCCAGTTCAACAAATACGGTGCAGGGACCTTCGGGATTTCGGGCGGCGCGCTGACGATCGCGACGAACCAGAATTTCTACGTGCACGAGGGGACCTTCCTACAGAACGGCGGCACGGTGAACACCGGTTCCTATTCCGTGATCGGCCGCACCGCCGGCCTGACCGGCGAGTATGTGATCAACGGCGGCACCTTCAATGCCAGCGGCGGGACGGGCGTTTCCCGGAACATGGTCATCGCGGAACAGGGCAGCACCGGCATCCTCACGATCAACGGCGGCACGGTGAATGCCAGCAACAGCACCGGCGGAGCTACCCCCGGCGGCGGCGTCTTCTACGGCATCTACATGGCCAGTTCCGCCGCGGACACCGCCACGGTGAACCTGAACGGCGGGACCCTGCTCCTCAGCCGTGTCGGCACGAGCGGCACCCCGGGGAATTCCACCTTCAACTTCAACGGCGGGACCCTGAAGGCGACCAACAGCTTCACCAACTTCATGCAGGGGCTGACGCGGGCGAATGTTCGCAATGGTGGTGCGGTGATCGATACCAACGGCAACGACGTGAAGATCGTCCAAGCCCTCAAACACTCCGAGATCCCGGGCGATGCCGCCGTGGACGGTGGCCTGATCAAGCTCGGCGCAGGCAAGCTGGAACTGGCATCCTTTGACGACACCTACACCGGCGACACCACCGTGGCTGCCGGCACTCTGCTGCTGAACATTCCCGCGCTGGCCGATGACTCCAACGTCAAGATCGCCGCGGACGCGACACTGGATCTTCAAACCTTCGACACCGATACGATCAAGACCCTGGTGATCGCGGGCGTGCCCGCGGCCATCGGCACTTGGGGCGGAGTCAACTCGGTCGATGCGGACTTCACCAGCCCGGCGATCACCGGCAGCGGCATGCTGAATGTAACCGCGCTAGGCACGGTCTCGGACTACGACGCATGGGCATCCGCGAAGGGCCTGGCCGGTAGCGATGCCCTGGCCGGTGCCGATCCGGACAAGGATGGCGCGAGCAACCTGCTCGAGTTCGCCCTCAACGGCGATCCCGACAATGGCGGCGACAACGGCAAGCAGGCAGTGCTGATCCAGGATGCTTCTTCCCCGTTAGGCAACGAGCTGACCCTGGTCATCGCGGTGCGCGATGGCGCGACTTTCGCCACGGGGGCCGGAGGTGCCCAGACCGCCAGTGTGGACGGCGTCGTTTATCGGATCGAAGGTTCGCTTGGCCTGGCCGGCTTCGACAGTGCGGTGTCCCACTTGTCCGTTTCGGACACGGCGTCCGGTCTGCCTTCCCTGGCGGATACGGATTGGGAGTATCACAGCTTCAAGCTGGATGCCTCCGAGGGTCTGGCTGGGAAGGGATTCCTGCGGGTGAACGTGGAAGCAGCGCCCTGATCCGACGGATCTTCTTGAGGGCCGCGCGACTTGGGTCGCGCGGCCTTTTTTGTGGTTCGCCGTTAGAGTTTTTTCACCCGGATGTTCCGGTATTCGATTTTCATCGGTGGTCCGACGTGGACTTGGACGCCTAACAGGCCGGTCATGCGGCGCTTTTCCGGGTCCTCGTCTTTCACCTCGGCCATCAGGACGCCATTGGTGAAGTGCTGGAGGTGATTGCCGCGGATGACGAGGTGGACCTCGTTCCAGTCCTCTTTCTTGACCGATTTCTGGAGTTCGGCCCGGTCACCGAGGACTTCGACGATTTCCGGTTTCTGGCCCGGTTTCAGGAGGACGCTTTGGCCGCGGTAGGCGAGGAAAGTGCGGCCCCGCTCCTCGTAGTTCTGGCCGCTCCACTGGTCCTGGCCATCGATGTCCGCCTGATAGCCCTGCATCGCCCACTTGGTTTCCGGGTCCGGGGCTTGGATGCTGCGGTAGTTGATGCCGCTGTTTCCCTGGGCCGAGACGCGGTATTCCAGCTTCAGCTCGAAATTGCCCAATTCCCCGCCGCGCCAGATGATGAAGGAGTTTTTCTTGAGCAGGGTTTCCGGCTTCACCTCGCCGATCAGGGTGCCGTTCTCCGCCCGCCAGTAGGTCGGATCGCCCTCCCAGTTCTTGAGGGTGCCGTCGAAAATCGGCTCGAAACCGTCCTCCGGGGCCGCGGAAAGCAGGGCGGAAGTGGCGAGAAAGAGGCATCCGATCCGCTTGAGGCTAAGCATTGTGCTACTACGGGGCTTTCTGCCCCGGCTTTCCAGCGGCGGAAGGGTCATGCATCGGTCCTTGCATGATTTGGCATGGCGGGCGCTTCATGGGACTTACCCATGGCAATCCGCGTTGGCCTTCATCACCTTACCGAGTATCGCTACGACCGAGAGGTCAATCTGTCGCCGCACGTGATCCGGCTCAGGCCCTGCGTTCACTCGCGCACGCCGATTCTCGCCTACTCGCTGACGGTCGAGCCCGCCAACCACTTCCTGAACTGGCAGCAGGACCCCTTCGGCAACTGGAATGCGCGGGTGGTTTTCCCGGAGAAGACCAAGCACCTGAAGATCGTGGTGGATCTGGTGGCGGACATGACGGTGATCAATCCCTTCGACTTCTTCCTGGAGGAGTATGCCGAGGAGTTCCCTTTCCAATACCCCTCGACGCTCGCCCACGAGCTCTCGCCCTACCTGAAGATCCGCGAGAGCGGCCCGCGGCTGACGGAGTGGCTGGCGGGGATCTCTCTGGAAAAGCGCCGGACGATCGACTTCCTGGTGGATGTGAATACGCGCGCCCATCTGGCGGCGGGCTACGTGATCCGGCTGGAGCCCGGCGTGCAGACCTGTGAGGAGACCTTCGAGCGCGGCAGAGGGTCGTGCCGGGACTTCGCCTACCTGCTGGTGCAAGCCTTTCGTCACCTGGGCTTGGCGGCGCGTTTCGTGTCCGGCTACTCGGTGCAATTGACGCCCGATGAGAAGCCTCTCGAAGGTCCGGCGGGGGTCACGGAGGACGTCACCGACCTTCACGCTTGGGCGGAAGTTTACATCCCCGGTGCCGGCTGGGTGGGTCTCGATGCGACATCGGGTCTTTTCGCGGGCGAAGGCCACATTCCCCTTTCCTGCACGCCGGAGCCGGCCAGCGCCGCGCCGGTCGTCGGAGGGGTGGATCCCTGCGAGAGCGAATTCATCTGGGCGAACGTGGTGACCCGCGTCCACGAGGACCCGCGCGTGACCAAGCCTTACTCGGACACCGAGTGGGAATCGATCGACGCGCTGGGCGCGAAGGTGGATGAGATCTTGGAAGCGGGCGATGTCGCGCTGACGATGGGCGGCGAGCCGACCTTCGTTTCGATCGATGACATGGAAGGCGCGGAGTGGAACATTTCCGCGGACGGGCCGGCGAAGCGCAAGCTGGCGATGGGCCTGCTGCACCGGCTCAAGAAAGTCTTCGGCCCCGCCGGCATGCTTCACTACGGCGAGGGCAAGTGGTATCCCGGCGAGGAGCTGCCGCGCTGGGCCTACACGGTGATCTGGCGCAAGGACGGCGAACCGCTGTGGAAGGACGAGCGCCTGCTGGCGGATCCGAATTCCAATCCGGGCCACGGGATCGAGGATGCGCGGCGCTTCTCCAACCAGGTCACGGACGAGCTGTTCTGCGAGCAAGGTCACCTGATCGCGGGCTTCGAGGATGCCTTCTACTATGCGTGGCGTGAAAACACGCTGCCCGCGAATGTCGATCCCTACTCGGCCAATCTCGACGATCCGCTGGAGCGGCGCTATCTGGCGAATTTGTTAGACCGAGGGATCTCGAAGCCTACCGGCTTTGCCCTGCCGCTGGAATGGGACGCGGAGCGGGAGGTCTGGAAGAGCGCGCTGTGGAGCTTCCGCCGCGGGCGGATGTCGCTGGTGCCCGGGGGCTCGCCGATGGGCTTCCGCCTGCCGCTCGACTCGCTGCCGAAGATCAAGGAAGCGGCGAAGGCCGAGCAGGCTCTGTTAGAAGCTTCTCCGCTCGAGCCGGCCAAGAATCTGCCCGCGCACGGCACGATGCTACCCGTCGGCCGAACGCTGCAGACTTCCAGCCCCTACATTCCCGATACCCCGGAACCTGCGGACTCCGGCAAGCCGCTGACCCAGACGGCGCTCTGCTTCGAGCCGCGCAATGGCAAGCTGCACGTCTTCTTCCCGCCGGTGACGCATCTGGAGCACTACCTGATGCTGTTAGAGGCGGTGGAGAACGTCGCCACGCGGCTCAATATTCCAGTCATCATCGAAGGCTACGAGATGCCCTGGGACCGCCGCGTCGAGCGGATCAAGGTCACGCCGGACCCCGGGGTGATCGAGGTCAACGTGCATCCCGTGACGAACTGGCGGGACCTGGTGGACAACACGACCACGCTCTACGAGGCCGCGCGGCAATCGCGGCTGGGCACGGAGAAATTCATGCTCGATGGCCGCCATACCGGCACCGGCGGCGGCAATCACGTGACGCTGGGCGGCGAGTCCCCGGAGCGCAGTCCCTTCCTGCGCCGCCCCGGCCTGCTGCGCAGCATGATCACCTACTGGCAGCACCACCCGGGGCTGTCCTATCTTTTCTCAGGGCTATTCCTCGGCCCAACCAGCCAGGCACCGCGGGCCGATGAAGGCCGGGACGACCGTCTCTTCGAGCTGGAGATCGCCTTCGAGCAGCTTCCCGAAACGGGCGACCCGCCTTGGCTGGTGGACCGCATCCTGCGGAACATGCTGACGGACCTAACCGGCAACACGCACCGTGCGGAGTTCTGTATCGACAAGCTCTATGCCCCGGGTGCTGCGAGCGCCCGGCTCGGGATTCTGGAGCTGCGCGCCTTCGAGATGCCGCCGCACGCCCGGATGAGCCTCGTGCAAATGTTGTTGGTCCGCTCGCTGGTGGCGAAATTCTGGAACGAGCCGTATCACAAGAAGCTGATCCGCTGGGGCACGGAGTTGCACGACCGCTTCATGCTGCCGCACTTCGTCCGGCAGGATCTGGTCGACGTGGCTGCCGATCTCAAGCAGGCCGGGATTCCCTTCGAGGCGGCATGGCTGGAGCCCTTCAACGAATTCCGTTTTCCGGTCTATGGCCGCGTCTGCCACGACGGCGTGGATCTCGAAATCCGCGCCGCGCTGGAGCCATGGCATGTGCTTGGCGAAGAGAGCGGGTCCACCGGCACCGCCCGCTATGTCGATTCCTCCGTGGAGCGCGTGCAGGTGAAGATCCGCAACATGGTGGAAGGCCGCCACGTGCTCGTGTGCAACGGCCGCCGGATTCCCCTGCAGCCAACCGGTCGCCGCGGCGAATATGTCGCCGGCGTGCGCTACAAGGCCTGGGATCCGTGGTCGGCGATGCACCCGACCATCGGGGTCCACACGCCCCTGACCTTCGATGTGGTGGATACCTGGAACCGGCGCTCGCTCGGCGGCTGTGTCTATCACGTGGTCCATCCCGGCGGTCGCAGCTACGATGCCTTCCCGGTGAATGCGTACGAGGCCGAATCGCGCCGCGTGAACCGCTTCTGGCAGCATGGCCATACGCCGGGCACGATGGAGCCGGCATCGACCGGCGGCTTCGGCTACCATCGCGTGGAGGAACGCGCGGGTGGCGCTGCAGTGACTTATACGGAGGTGCCGATGGAAGATCCTTCGATGGAGTTCCCGGTGACGCTGGATTTGAGGAGGTAGGGGAGCCTTTCGCAAGGGGCGCTCACTTCTTGCCGCGGATCAGCTTCTGGATCTCGTCGTGATTCCCCAGGAAGAAGAACACCAGTTCCTGAGGAGTCACCAGCACCACGAACGCAAGCCGGTCGTCGAGTCCCACACGGCACTCGTAGATCGTCTTCGTCAGGCGTCGTATGCCGACGCCGGCGTGAACATGCGGTTGACCCCACGCTTCGAGAACGCGGTTCATTGCTTCGCCGATCGCCCGGCGCTCGCGTTTCGTCTTGGTGCGAATCTGCTCCAGCAGTTCCTCAGCGAGGCTTACGCGATACGAGGGCTTCGAGGTCACCGGTGAACTCGTGGAGTTTTCCTTGCGACCGGGCTTTTTTGATGCGGCCATGAACTTGCTTTTCGAGGGTCTCCAACTCCTTGGCCGTTGCGCCGTATTCGCGCTGTGCGTAGTCGGTGGATTCCACCGTCACCGGGCGCAGGGCCACGATCTTCCCGTCCACGAGGATTCCAATGTCTTCTCCTTGAAGCGCCTTGCGGAGCAGCTGGGATAAATTGCTGCGCGCCGCGGTCGGGGTGAGGGTCAGCATGCTCATGTCGCAAATGTGCCGCAGTTCCGTCGCATTCGCGAGCGAAATGCGAACACCGCCTCCGGATCGACCTACCCCAGCGCCTCCACCGCCAGCGCGGTCGCGACGACGGAGCAGTCCTCCCGCATCTCCACTGCAGCATTCCGCCATGAGCCGTTTTCCCCGCAGGCCGCGATCAGCAGCTGCGACGCTACAGGACGGATTCTCGCGCAGACCTCGCTCGTGTGTCTCAAGCTACCGGCCGTGTAGTAGCACAGATCCGCCGGGGCGTTCCGAGAGCCCTGCACGCTCCAGCGATATCCTTCCAGCCAGCTCGCGGCGGTCACCACCCTTGGAGAGTCCGCCGGCTCGCCGCAACGCAGCAGGGCCCGCAGACCATCGGCCGTCGCGCTCGCGTAGGACAGGTATCGCGGTTTCCCGTTCCGGTCGGCTCCTGCGCTGCCGGCTTTGTTCCGCGCTGAATCATCCGGCATCTGGAAGAAGCCGCCGTCGTCGAATGTTGTCTCACCCGTTTCGAGATTCTGACAAACGCGCACGAATTCCAGAGCCTTCCGTGCCGCGGTCGGATCGCCGATCGCGCATAGGCCGTCCACCGCCATGGCCGTGGCCGAGAGGTTCGCCTGCTGCATCGGCGGCAGGTCCCCGGTGGCCGGCGGTGCGACCCGCGAGTAGGACCAGCCGCCCGTGCGCGGGCACTGTAGGGCCAGGAGCTTCTTGCGAGCCAGTTCCGCCAGCGGCCTCAGTTCCGAGCAGGCTCCGACAGCTTCCAAAATTGCGGAGGAATGGTGCACCGGATACTCCGCGAACAAGGCATCCCCCTGCTCTAGCATCCACGCCGCCGCTTTCCGGCAAGCAGTCGCCGCCTCCCGCCTGCCGATCAGTGAGCGCAGCACCATCGGCGTGAGGGCGCTGCCATCGCGGAAGGCCCCGTAGCTCTCCGAACGCCAGGCCCCGTCCGCCGACTGCCGGCCTAACAGCCATTGCAGCCCCGCGTCGTGAGCCGCTCCACCTGTCCCCGCGACGGCGTGCCGCCATCCGAAGGGGGCGACCGCCATCAAGCGGAGAAAAGCCGCACGATTCATGGCGTGGTGGTCTTCTTTTCGTCCGCGTTCTTGGCGATCGGCGGCACCACCGGAGCCGGGGCGCGGTCGGTCATCAGCACCATCAGCGCGCTGGCGGTGCAGAAGGTGCGGCCGGTGATGCAGTGCTGGCCGGACCAGGAGCCGTCCTCGTTTTGCGCGCCGTTGATGGTCTTGGTCATTGACTCATCCCACTTCGTCCACTCCTCGCCGCCCTTGGTCCGCAGTGCCTCGCCGATGTTCATGTAGCTGATGAACTCCTCGCCGCCGTTGTTGCCGAAGCCGCTGACGAAGCCTGCTTCCTGTGCGCGGCCGGCGACCTGCTTGAGCAGGACCTGCTGGTCCGCATCGGAGCGATCCAGCTTCGAAAGTTCCTCCTTCGCCTCGTTCTTCTGCTGATCGCTGGCCTCCGGCGAGGCCACGGTCTTTTCAAGTTCCCCGCGGCGCGAAACGTTGTTCATCGAGAAGCGGGTCATGCCGTTCAGCTTCGAGGCGTAGCGGTAGATCTCCACCCCGGCGTCCGCCGTTGCGGTCGCGGCCACCTTCCCGCTCGTGCGATCCAAGCCCTCGGCATTCTGGACGTGATCCTTCTCCAGCGCGGCCAGATCGACCTTCGCCCCCGCGGCCCAAGCCGAGTTCAGGGCACCGCTGCACATTCCTTGCGAGAGCGTGGAAGCCCAGCCGCGGTTGTTCGCGAAGCCGCCGTCGGCCTGCTGGTGTTTCTGGATCTTCGCCACCACCTTATCGAGCATCCTGGCCCGGCGCTCCTCGTCGGAAGAGTTCGGGAAGCGGCCCTTGAGATCGGAGAGGATCTGCGCGGCCAGGAAGGTATCCACATAGACGCCGATCTTCGACTGGAGCTGCGTGTCGCGCACCTTCGTCACGTAGAGGCTGTCTGCATCGGCCTCTTCGATCCGGGCCAGGATGAAAGCCGCCGCTTTCCTGGCATGCCCGGAATACTCTCCGGTATCGAGCTTGGTGCCCGACCGGAGGAATGCTTGCAGTGCGATGGCGGTGTTCCCGACGTCGGAGGGGTCCGCGACATTGTCGCCTTCCACGCGGCCGTTACCATCCCTGTTCCCGACGCTGATCCGCCAGCCGCCGCCCTGGCCCCAGCCGCCATCGGGGTTCTGCTTTCCGGCCAACCATGCGAGGCCTTTCTTCGCCGGATCGCCGAGGGGCTTGGGTGGCGGAAGATCGGTGGGCTTGGGCGGATCGGAAGGCTTGGCTTCGACCGTGGCTGCCGCGGGAGGTGCGAACGGTGCAGGCGTGGCCTCTTTCGTGACTTCGGCGACGGGAGACGGGAGCGGCTCCGCGTGGAGGCAGCGGGTGGCGAAGACAAGGCTCGCTGCCCATGGCAGGATTCTAAGTTTCATGGTGTGTGGAGTTGAGTCCGGGGCAGGTCGCCCGCGTCCATGAGACAAGACACCACCGAGGGGTGTTTCTTTGGTAAAGGGTGGGTAAATCCTGCGCCGGATCCATCGGGCGGACTGAAGTCCGCGCTCCCGGGGCCGAGATCCCGCCCGCTTTGAATATCCGCCGCCCTCCCCCCGTCACAGCTCCGGCTTGATCTCCAGAGCGATCCCATCCATGTCTTCCTCCATCATGGCGAGGCTTCTCCTTATCTTCCTGCTCGCCGGGCTGGCGGGCTGGGCGGGATCGCGGCGTGTCCCCGCTCCTTCCGGGGAAGACCGGGATTCCTCCGCCCCGGGGGAGATCCGCAGTTCCGCGAAGCCGCGCCTGCGCACGCCGGACGACTTCAAGTCGTGGGCGGCGTCCCGGGCTCCGCGGTTAGAGGCGCATGTGAATTGGTATACCTCTTACCAGGCCGAGCTCGGTGCCTGGTCACCGCAGGATATCCGCGCCGCCCTTGATCAAGGCATTCACGATCCCGCCGTGATCCTTAGCATGAGCCCGGAAAGCAAGGCGCTGCATGCGCTGCTCAGCGAGTGGACCCGCCGCGATCCGGATGCCGCCTGGGCTTGGCTCGAAAGTTTGCCCTCGGCCACGATGCGCTGGCAACTGGCAGGTTCGATTGCCGCCGGCTGGCCTGCCGAACGGGCCGAGGAAGCTCTCGAATTGGTCTTGGCGCACCGGGACTCCTTCGAAAACTCCAAAGGCTATAGCCATAGTCCCATCGTCCAAAAGGCATTCGACGCTGCCGCCGCCCGCGGTCCTGCCGCTTGCGATGCCATGCTGGCCCGGCTCCGCGCCCAAGGCCTGACCGCTTCCTTTGGGACGGATTTCCCGGCGGGCTTCGACTTCGCCGCACTGGTCCGACTCCCCACCGCCGCTGAAGAACTCGCCGAGGGCCGGGCCACTCATATCCTCGACGCCTGGATGGCGCGCGATCCGCAGGCGGCACTGGACTACATGGTATCGATGAACCGCGAGCAGGGGGCGGAGATCACCCGGAATCTTTTCAGCGGCTTCAACCGCACTCAGGGAGGGGCAGAGCGGACCGAACGCGCCGCCCGGCTCGGTGCCGCCATCGCCAGGCTACCCGAACTGGAACAGCACCAAATCGTCGAGGCGGCTACCACCGAGCTCTGGGCCGGGCCCGGCAACCTGAAGGCCTTCATCGGGGCAATTCCCGACGCCGCGTTGCGCGGGAGGGCGCAGCTCGCCGCCGCACGCGAGTTGATCACGAAGGACCCTCCCGCCGCCCTCGAATATCTCGAGGCCGGAACCGACCCGGCAAACCGCCTCGAACTCCTCCAGGAGATGCTGGCGGCAAGACCCAAGGAAGCCACTGCCTACAACCCCTTCTATCGCCAGCGCGAGCAAGCCGTTCGCAAGACCCTCGCTGCCTGGAACACCCCACCCGAGCGAGCCGATGCCTTCGTGAAACTGCTGTGGAACTCCCGCTGAATTTCATTTCCCCGCCATGCGCCGTCATCTCCTGCCCTCGATCCTTGCCGCGGCCGCCGGTCTTGCCGCCGGCTGGCTGGTGGCGCACGCGCCCTCAAGCAGCACCGCGGAGTCAGGCCCGGCTTCCGGGAAGAGTGTCACGGCTCCTGCCCGCCATCGGACCGATGGTCCGGAAGCGCCCCCGGCGCGCGACTTCACTTCCTATGCGAAGCGCGCCGCCCGGCCGCTGGAGCAGGAAGAAGCGGAAGCGGCAGCAGCCCGCATGAGCACCGGCGAGTTGCGCGAGGTCCTCCTCGCCGCGCCCGATATCGTTTGGGGCCGCTGCACGCCCGAGGACTACCTGCTCCACATCGCCGCGGATGCCGCCGCGGCCGAACTCTTCCGCCGCGAAGGGGTGGTCTCGATCGAGTGGGCCGAAGGCGCAGGCAAGAAAGCGGCGAATGCCGCGCTGCTAAAGGCGGGCTGCGCCGCGGATCCCGCAGCGGCGAAGCCGCACATGCAGTTTTTCGCGGAGACCTATGGCTATGAACTGGGCTGGAGTTTCGCCGGTGCCGCCCTAAATGCGGCGGCCCTGCGCAACGTGAACGACCTCCTGCAAGTCGAGAAACTCTGGAGCGGCGGGGGCTTCGACTACGTGCCCGGCTTCGCGGCCGACTTCGATTTCCCGACCTATCTCGCGCGGACCGGAGAACCCCGGATGAAGGAGACCGCGCTCGCCGCGTGGGCCGCCCGCGATCCGGACGCGGCGCTCGCCGCCTTCCGCGAGGGCATCGCCAAGGACCAGCACTGGACTGACGCGGCGTGGAAGATCTTCAACAGCCGTGCCACGCTCACAAGCGAAGAGGAGGCTGCCCGCTGGCTGTGTCCGGCCCTTACCGGCGCTCCCGACCCTGCCCGCTCCATGGCCATTGCCAATTTGGGGAGCGACCTCGCCCCCTCCCGGGTGGCTGCGCTGATGGAGAATCTGCCCGAGGATCGCGATCGCTTGAGTCTCGCCCTCGGTGCCATGCGCTCGGACATGAGCGGTGGCAAATCCTCGCTGGCAACGCTTCAGGCCCTGCCGGGCGAGGAGCTGAAAGTCCAAGCCTTGGCCAAGGCCTGTAGCGGTGGAAGGGACTCCCCTTATTGGCTCCGCAGCGGGTCGGCGGAGGACCGCCGGGCGCGGCTGGTGCCCCTGATGGACCAATTGCAGATCTCCGAGGCGGGCCGCCAACGCTTGCTTTCTGCGATCCCGGCGGGGTAGAGAAAGCGATGCCTGCCGCCTTTGAAATCCGCGATGCGGAGCCCGCGGACCATGAGATCGTTTTCGATCTCTACGAGGCGCTCTTCCGCCACCACGTCGAGCAGATCTGGGGTTGGAACCAAGAGTGGCAGATCGCGAATTTCGCGGAGGAATGGCGCAGGGCCCGCACGAGCGTGATCCTGGTGGAGGGCGCGATCGCCGGTTACCTCCAAGTCCAGCTTGAGGAGGATCACAGCTACCTGCTCTCGCTCGGGATCCTCCCGGCCAGCCAAGGAGTGGGAATCGGGTACCGAATCATGGAGGATCTGATGGACGAGACGGCGCTGCGGGGCCTGCCGCTCCGGCTCTCCGTGTTCCGGACCAATCCGCGTGCATTGAGATTCTACGAAGCGCTCGGCTTTCAGGTTACCGAGGCGACGCCGGAATTCCATCGGCTGGAGTGGCAGGCGACCGCCTCCAACTAGGAATTGCCCCCTGCCCGCCGCCTGCTAAAACTCCGGGCATGCGCTACCGCGAACGCCTCCAGGCCCGAATCGCCGTCACCGGTTCCCGCCTTTGCATCGGCCTCGATCCCCGGCCCGGCGAGGGCGGGATCGAAGCCGTCCCGGATTTCCTCAAGCAAGTCGTCGATGAGACCTGGCAATACGCCGCCGCCTTCAAGCCGAACATCGCCTACTTCGAGGCGATGGGCCTGCGCGGGCTCGAGATGCTTGAAAGCCTGATGGCTGTCATGCCGCGGGAGGTCCCGGTGATTCTCGACGCAAAGCGCAGCGACATCGGCGAGACCCAGAAGTACTACGCCCATAGTTACTTCGCGCATTTGAAGGTGGATGCGGTCACGCTGAACCCCTTCCTCGGCTACGATTCGATCGAGCCCTTCCTGAATTGGGAGGGCAAGGGGATCTACCTGCTGGCCGTGACCTCGAATCCCGGTTCCGCGGATTTCCAGCGCCAGATCCTCGCCGACGGGCGCGCGGTTTTCGAGCTGGTGACCGCGCTCGGTGAACGCGCCGCGACCGCGGGCATGGCCACCGATGTCGGCTACGTGGTCGGCCTCACGAATGCCGCAGGTGTTTTGCAACGGATCCCGGATGCCCCGCTGTTAGTCCCGGGACTGGGTGCGCAGGGTGGTGATATTGCGGAGCTGGCCGCCGCCGCGCGAAGCGCCCCGGATGTCATCAATGTCTCGCGCGGAGTGCTTTATGCCGATGATGGCTTCAGCTTCGGCGAGCGGGCGAAACGCTGGGCGGCGCGCATCGCACAATCCTACGAAGAAGCGGTCGCGTGAACCGGTATTCACGTTAGCTTGCCGCGTTCATGCCGCAAAAACCGACACATCCCACATCGGGCAAGGTCACCGCCCAGTACGCCGGCCTGATGCCCCACAAGGGCTGGCCGGGGCGGAATTACAAATTCTTCCGTCACCGGATCGTCCCCGGGATGTTCCAGAAGCGCGGCGGCCTCGCCCAAGAGCCGGTGCTTAGCATCCCGGACAACGGCTGCGTGCGCGTGACCTGGGTCGGTCATGCGTCTTTCCTGCTTCAGTTCGCGGACCATTCGGTGATGATCGATCCGAATTGGGCGCGCTGGCACGGCTTCGTGAAACGCCTGCGCGAGCCCGGGCTGCCGCTCAAGGCGATCCCGGAGCTCGACCTCGTCTTGGTCAGCCACGCGCACTTCGACCACCTCCACAAGCCGAGCCTGCGGGTGCTCCAGGCCCGCGGCGGGATCGTCGTTCCGCGCGGCAGCGCCAGCCTCGTCCGCCGGCTCGGCTTCCCCGCGGTGCATGAGATGAAGATCTGGGATAACATCGAGTACAACAGCCTCAACGTCGTTCACACCCCCAGCCACCACTGGGGCGCCCGCTACATCCACGATGTCCACCGCGACTATGGCGGCTACATCATCGAGTCCGGCGGCAAGAGCGTTTTCCACTGCGGGGATAGCGCGTGGTTCGACGGCTTCACCGAGATCGGCCGGCGGCACCAGAATATCGATGTCGCTCTGATGCCCATCGGGGCCTACGAGGCTCCCAGCGGGCGCGACGTGCACATGAATCCCGAGGAAGCTGTCCGGGCTTTTGCGGAGCTGGGGGCGAAGGTGATGATCCCGATGCATTACGGCACTTTCCCGCTTGGCAACGAGCCGATCGGGGAACCGGTCGAGCGGCTGCTGATGGAGGCGGATCGCCTGGGTATCAGCGAGAAAATCCTTATCCCGGAAGAGGGAGTGGGAATCGAGTGGTGAGCGGCAGGGACTTTTCTCCGAAAGGCGGACTGAATCCTCACTCCGATGCCGGTTCATATAAAACCGCCTCCCGGAGATGCGGCCATTGCTCCAAGAGGCGAAGGCCCCGGGGTCGTCGCCCCAAGCGTCCAGACCATGGCTTTTTCCGCAAGATTGGAGGGCTTTCGGAACGTATCCTACCACGCCGATGAATACTCCTCTTACCCGTCGCGAGGCCCTGAAGACCGGCCTGATCTTCAGCAGCGCCTTCCTCACCGCCGGCTGGCAGAGCCGTGCCCACGCCGCGGGACCGCGGACGGACTTCGGCAAGAAGGGCCTGCACTTCCTGGCAGTCGGCGACTACGGCACCGGGAAGGACGCGCAGAAGAAGGTGGCTGCCCGGATGAACGAATTCGCCGGCAAGCTCGATGCGCCACTCACCTCCGTCCTGGCGCTCGGTGACAATTTCTACAACAAGCTGGACGAGGCTCGCTTCGAACGGGACTTCGAGAAGATGTATTCCAAGGAGCACCTCGGCTGCCCCTTCTACGCTTGCTTGGGGAACCACGACTACGGCCCGAAGTATGACTCGAAGCAGGGGCCGGCAAAGGCGGACATGCAGCTCGAATACGCGCGGAAGAACCCGACCTCCCGCTGGAAGATGCCGGCGAAGTGGTATGCCGTGGAATTCCCGAATCCCGCGACGCCACTGGTAAAGATCATCTACCTCGACGGCAATTTCTTCGAAGGCGCGATGACCCCGCAGGAGAAGCTGGACCAGAAGCGCTGGCTGGAAGCGGAACTGAAAACGGGAAGCCGCGCCAAGTGGACTTGGGTCGTCAGCCACTATCCCATGTTCTCCGACGACAAGAAGCGTCAGGACAGCAAGACGATCATCAAGAACTGGGGCGCTCAATTCCAAGCGAATCCGATCTCCCTCTACCTTTCCGGGCACGATCACAATCTCCAGCACCTGCAGGTAAAGGACTATCAGCCGAGCTTCCTGGTCTCCGGCGGTGGCGGGGCCTCGACCTACGAGCTCACGCCGTCCGAACGCGGCTTCTCCAAGCAGGTCTTCGGCTTCAATCACATCCACGTGACTGACGAGCGGATCACGGTCCAGCTGGTCGATGTCGATGGCAATTGCATGCATGCCTTCGAGCGCGAGCATTCGGGGAAGGTGCGGGTGCTGTAAAAGATGCCGCCGGATGGCGGCGCAGCCGCTTTGGAGTGCGGCGTGCATCGCCGCTTTCGTGCGGGTCGACCCGGAAGCCGCCGCATGGAATCCACCCTTACTCGACCTCTGTCCGCCGGACAAAAATGCGGCGACCGCTCCGATCCGATCCGCGGCCTCGAATCGCAGCGTTCCGGAAGAGTCGCAGTTTCCAGTAGCAGTGCGGATCGTTCGGGACATTGAGGCAGGGGAAAATTGAAAGGTGGATTCAACACGGCGATCTTTGGCCAGATTCGCCCAAAAGCGGCGATGCTCGCCGCACTCCAAAGCGGCTGTGCCGCCCAATCACGGCACTTTCAAGTTTCAGAAACCCTTCCCTCTTGACTGAATGACTCATTCAGTCATCTTCCTCCCATGCCCGTTCTCAAGGCGGATATTTCAGGCAAGCGCCTCCGCGAACTCGCCGAGGCGGGCATGAAGGTCTTTTGCCGGCAGGGTTTCGAGCGCTCCCAGATGGCGGATGTCGCGAAGGCCATGGGCGTCGCCGTCGGGACGATCTACCTCTACGTGGAGAGCAAGGAAGCGCTCTTCGACCTGGTGATCCGCCACGACTCCACCACCGATCCGGGCTGGCTCGATTCACTTGAGATCCCCTTCCCCACGCCCGCTCCCGGCGCCACGCTGTCCTATCTGAAGGAGATCTTCAGCCGCACCGAGTGGCCTTGCCTGGCCGCGGCGCTGGCGAAGAAGCGGGTGAAGGATCCCGCCGCCGAATTGGCCGGGGTGCTGCGCGAGCAATACGCACTGATCCGCCAGCACCGGCGCGGGCTCTTGCTACTGACCCGCTCGGCGTTGGAATTCGCCGGGCTCGTCGAGGTCTTCGTCCACGGCCTGCGGGACAAGCTGCTGGACCAGCTCGTCCGCTACATCGAGCTGCGGGCGAAGACCGGCCAACTCCGCGCTCCCGGCGACCTCCGCGCCACCGCGGCACTCATGGTCCAGGCCATTACCTGGGCCAATCTCCAGCGCCCGCACGACCCCGGTCTGGCCGCTCTCGACGAGGCCACCGTCGAGGAATCCACCATCGAACTCCTGGTCCACGGACTCTTGCCATGAAATCCCTGCTCATCCTTCTCGCCACCCTCGGCGTCGCCCGCGCCGACTTCGCCCTGCGGGATGGCGATACGCTTGCCTTCCTCGGCGATAGCATCACGGCTGCGCGCGGCTACACCAAGGTCGTGGAGCATTACACGCTGATGCGCTTCCCCGAGTGCAAGGTCCGCTTCATCAATGCCGGCCAGGGCGGCGATACCGCCAACGGCTGCCTCGCACGCCTTGACCGCGATGTCTTCGCGAGAGGCGCAACCGTCGTCACCGTTGCCTTCGGCATCAACGACATCGGCTGGGGCACCAAGGCCGACGACGAGCACAAGAAGCTCTACCTCGATGGCATCCGCAGCATCATCGCACGCTGCAAGGAGAAGAAGGTCCGCCCGATCATCTGCTCGCCCGCCATCACCGCCGAGGCCCCCGACACGGCGGAGCGCGGCTATCTGCAAACGATGACCGACGAAGGACTGGCGCTCGCCAGGTCGCTCGGCGCCGAAACCATCGACCTCCAGCGCGGCATGCGCGCAGTCCAGCGCCGCGTGCTGGATCACAACCGCAATGCCAAGCCCGCTGACCAAGCCCGGCTGCACGTGAAGGATGGCATCCATCTCGATGACCTCGGCCAGGTGGCCATGGCCTATGCGATGCTCAAAGGCCTCGGTGCACCCGAGGATGTTTCCTCAGCCATCCTCGATGCCGCCACCGCGAAGGCCGAAGCCAAGGACTGCACCGTCTCCGGGATCGAAGCCAAGGACGGCGGCATTGCATTCACCCGCCTCGATACCGGACTACCCCTCAATCTAGGCCCCTTCACCGGCTTGCAGTATCGCTGGGTCCCGATGCCCGATGGCATCAACCGCTACCAGCTCTGCGTGAAAAATCTCCCTCCCGGCGAATACCAGATCACCGTCGATGGCCGCGCCATTGGCAAGGAGAACGCCGGCAGCCTCGCCCGCGGCGTGAACATCGCCTCGAAGACCGCCAACGGCTTCGAACCTGGCGGTCCATGGGACGCACAGTCCTGCGTCGTGAAGGAATTCGTCGATGCCCGCGACAAGCTGTGGATGGGCGGCCATTTCCAGGAAACCCTTCTCGCTTCCGCAGGAGACGCCATTCCGAAAGAAGTCGCGAAGCAGGACGAAGCACTCGTCGCCCTTCAACGCGCTGCCGCCAAGCCGCGCCCGTATCGCTTCATCATCACGCCTGCCAAGTAATATCACCACCCGCGCAGCACGCTCCGATTGATGATTGGAAGATTGGTGATTGATGATTTCCCCGTATGATCCGCCTCGCTCCAGCCGTCCAAGAACCCCGCCACTGGCTGACGGGACCGGTCCATTACGTCCGGGAGGATCCGCTGAAATGGATCCCGCACTGGGCGGCGCAGCATGGCGATCTCTTCACCATCAGCTCGCGGCTCGGCAGTGCCACAGTGGTCGCGGATCCGCAACTGGCGCGTCAGGTCCTGGCCGACCATTACCCGCACTACATCGAGAAGAGCCGCTCCTACGTCGTGCTGCGGATCCTGATGGGCAATGGCCTGGTCACCAGTTCCGGCGAATTTTGGCGCGGCCAACGCAAGCTCACCCAACCGGCCTTCCACCGCCGTAGGCTTGATGCGATCTTCGCGATGATGGTCGAGCGTTCGCGCGATTTCGCCGGACGCCTGGCGGAGAAGGCGGGAGAAGTCGATATCGCGCCGCTCTTCTCGCAACTCACCCTCGAGATCATCTCGCGGGCGATGTTCAGCACGGATGTCGATGCCGCCGCCGGCTCGGTGGGAAGCCACATCGCCACGCTGAATGAAACCGCGCTGAAGATGCTGGCCCAGCCGTGGCGCTTCTTCCTGCCACGGAGTTTCCCGACGCCCTTCACCAAGGTCGAATACCACGCCCGCGCCTCGCTCGATGGCATCGTGCGCGGGATCATCGCCCGCCGCCGCAAGGACAATGAGGATCACGACGACCTGCTCGGAATGTTCCTCTCCGCCTGCGACGAGGAAACCGGCCGCGGGATGAGCGACAACCAGCTCCGCGACGAGGTCATGACCATGTACGTGGCCGGCCACGAGACCACCGCCAACGCCATGGCCTGGCTGCTCCATCTCGTGTCCACGCATCCGGAAGCCGAGCAGAAGCTGTTAGAAGAAATCGCCGCCTCCGGCGATGCTCTGGAGACGGGCAACCTCGCCGCCTTCCCCTACACCCGCCGGGTGATCGAGGAATCTCTCCGCCTGTATCCGACGATCTGGTCGGTGGGCCGTTGCTGCGTGAAGGATGACGAGCTGGGCGGCTACCACATCCGCCGCGGAACGAACATGATCATCCCGATCTTCCACTTCCACTGGAGCGAGCAGTGGTGGGACGAGCCCAAGAAGTTCGATCCCGACCGCTTCCTGCCCGAGCGCCGGCCTTCCTCCGAGATCTACATGCCCTTCGGCGGCGGACCGCGGAGCTGTATCGGCAATCAATTCGCGATCCAGGAGCTGGTGATCATGACGGTGGTCTTCCTCCAGCGCCTGCGCTTCCGCCCGGCCGAGGGCTTCGAGGTTAAGCCGGACGCGCTGATCACCCTGCGCCCGAGAGGCGGCATGAAGCTGCGGGTGGAGGAGCGGTAGCGGAAGCTAAGGAATCCCCTGTCCATCGCGACCGGGACATCTACCATCGGCAGCGCTCGCGCCCTGCCATTTTTCCCGGATGTCACAAACCGGCAACGGTGACGATATTAGGGTAGAACCGCCTTCATCCCACCTTGTCCGTCTTCCGCCACTCTCCCGATTCCTGTGATGCCGACCGCTGCGATGCGGACTTCCGCAGGTATGTCGTGGCAGGCGATGCGGAAGCCTTCCGCCGCCTCGTCGAGCGCCATCTGCCCTTGGTGCAGGAAGCCGCCGCGCGGGTGCTGGGCAGCCGTTCCGGCTGGGTGGACGACGTTGTGCAGGACGTCTTCCTGATGCTCGCCCGCAAGGCCCGCCAATTGCCGCCGGACATCGTGCTCGCCGCTTGGCTCCACCGCCAGGCCGTGCGCCGCGCCATCGACGTCGTGCGCTCGGAGTCGCGCCGCCGGAAGCGGGAAGAGGCGGTCGATCTCGCTCCCGGTGAAAGTGAGGATGGCGATTTGTGGAACGCCATCGCGCCGCGGCTCGACCGCGAGATGCTGCGCCTGTCCGAGCAAGACCGCGAGGTATTGGCCCTGCGCTTCATGGAGCGGCGCAGTTCCGAAGAGATCGCGACCCGCCTCGGGGTGAGCAGCGTGGCGGTCCGCAAGCGGGTTGAGCGCGCCCTCGGAAAACTCCGCGAGCGCCTCGCCGGACCGCTGCCCGGCACCCTTACCGCCACCGCGCTCGCCGCCTATCTCAGCGTCCCCACGGCGAAAGCCGCCTCCGCCGGGAAAGTCGCCGCCATCTGCTCCGGCAGCCTCGCCGCCGCCCCGGCGCTACCACTCACGACCCTGACCCTCATGACCAAGTCGCATCTCTATATCGCCAGCGCCGTGCTCACCATCGGCGCGGGTGCCTTTCTTGCCGGCCGCAGCAGCGTGCAAGGGAACTCGCGGACCGATCAGGCGAATGAAGCCGGCACGGCCCATTCCGCAGACCTCCCGGGAGCGGAGAAGAGCGCACAGGCCCTTGCCCGCAGGACGACCGGTGGCAGCAGCGATTTCCCCAATACCAAGGAAGGCCGCCTGGCCATGCTCCGGATGATCCTCAGCAATGCCGATGCCCTCTACCGAGGCCAGGCCTTGGACCGCTTCATCGCGCGCCTCGACCCGGCGGAGTTCAAGGACATCGTCGGCTATCTGAAGACGTATCGCCCGAATTCGGATCTTGAGTCGCAAGCGGTCGCCTCCGCGGGCCAGTGCCTGATCTCGGCATGGGCACAGCAGGATCCGGTCGCCGCACTCGAGTTTCTGAGCGGTGGCGGGGACAATGCTTCTCTCCTGCAAATGATCGCCAGCGTCTGGGCAGCCCGCGATGCCAATGCCGCCATCGCTTGGGCGAAGGCCCGGCCCGGCTACAAGGTCGGCGAGGACCGGGAGGATCCTTTCATGTTCGGCCTGATCGGGAGCCTCGCCAGCCATGATCCCGCGAAGGCCACCGCGCTGCTGACGGAGATGCCCTTCGGCATGAACCGCCGCAGCGCCCTGACCGGCATGATCCCCTACATCACCGCGCAGGGCGAAGAGGCGATGCTGCAGTGGATGGACGGCCTGCAAGACGAGAAACTGAGGAAGGGTGCCGCCAACCTCATCGCCCGCGAAATCGCCAACAGCAACCCGCAGACGGCCGCCGAATGGATCGTCAAGCGCATGGGCAGCGATACCGAGTTCAGCAGCATCAACTTCGTCTTCGAGCAATGGATGCGGAAGGACTCCGGCGAGGCCCTGACCTATTTCGAAACCCTGCCCGCCGGCAAGGTCCGTGCCGACGCATTCAATTCAATCGTGACCCAACTGTCCGATGGACAATCCTCGCGGAATGACGAAAACGCCGATTGGATCATCGAACGAATGGGGGAAGGGAAACTGCCTATCTATTCCATGAGCTGGGTCGTCGAACGCTGGATGCAGAGGGACTCCACGGCGGCCATGGGCTACTTCGAAACGCTCTCCGGTAACGATGCCTCCGCGGTATCGACTGCGATCGTCAAGCAGCTTTGCACGACCGATCCATCCGCAGCCGGTGCTTTTGTCGAAGCTCACCCTGATAGAATGAGCGATGCGGCAATCGCGAAAGTGACCAGAACGCTGGCAGCTTCGGATCCATCATTCGTGACCCACATGCTGGAAAAGAGAACGATCTCCGACCGGAACTACATCGCGGCCATGATCTCCTGGCTCACCGTCCGTCCGCAGGAGGCGGAGCGCTATTTCGATGACAATCTCGACAGCATGCCGGAGCAGGCGAAGCGGTTCTACACGACCTCCAAGGGAAAACTGGCAAGTGACGCCATGATGGCCCCCGCACCCGCCGGGCCTTGAAATCCCTTTGCCCTCCCGGGCCTCTGCGCCCACCCTCGGCGGCGTGATCGATGCCGCGCTGCAATTCATCCTCGAATGCGACAAGCTCAAGGCGGTGGAGCGCCGCTCCAGACCGGTCGGCATGACCCGCCGTGAGAATTCCGCCGAGCATAGCTGGAGCCTCGTGCTGATGGCGATCACCCTGGCTCCGGAAGTCGATCCCGCCCTGGACCTCCTGCGCATCCTCAAGATGCTGACCCTCCACGACATCGTGGAGATCGATGCCGGAGACACCTTTTGCTACGCGGATCAGTCCAACAAGGCCGCGCTGGAGGAAGCCGCCGCCGATCGCATCTTCCACATCCTGCCCGCAGATCGGGCGGAAGAGTTTCTGACGCTTTGGCGCGAGTTCGAGGAAGGGATCACCCCGGAGGCGAAGTTCGCCAACGCCATGGACCGGCTGATGCCGCTTCTGCAAAACCACGCGAACAACGGCTCAAGCTGGCTCGAGCACGGGATCAGCGCCAGCCAGGTGCTCCAGCGGGCCAACGGGATTTCCGGCGTTTCCCCGGATCTCTGGGCCCGCGTCCTCGCTCTGGTCGAGTCCTCGAGCGCGGCGGGTTGGCTGCGCAGGCCATAATGCGACACGCTTTGTAATCGTCTCTGCCGGGGACTTCCGCCAGATTTCCCCGCAGCGTGATTTCCCTCCACCGTCTCACCAAGCAATTCGGCCTGCAGACCGCTGTCGATTCGCTCTCCCTTGAGATCCCCGCCGGACAGATCGTCGGTCTCCTCGGACCGAATGGCGCAGGCAAATCGACCACCCTCAAGATGCTCACCGGGATGCTGATCCCTACCTCGGGCAGCGCCACCATCTGCGGGCACGACCTGCTGAAGGAGCCGATGGAGGTGAAGCGCAATGTCGGCTTCGTCCCGGATTCCGGCGCGGTCTTCGAATCGCTGACCGGCCTCGAATACCTCGAAATGGTCGCCGCGCTCTACGGCATCCCGGCGGAGGCGGCGCGCGAGCGGATCCGCCAGTTCATCGCCTTCTTCGACCTGAGCTTCGAGACCCTGACGGACAAGCTGCTGGGCGCCTACTCGAAGGGCATGCGCCGCAAGGTCGTGATCACCGCAGCCCTGCTCCACAATCCGCCGGTGGTCTTCTTCGATGAACCGCTCGACGGCCTCGATGCGAATGCCGCGGTCGGCTTCAAGGCCCTGATCCAGACGCTAGCCCGGGAGGGCAAGGCGATCGTCTACAGCTCCCACATCCTCGACGTGGTGGAGCGGGTCTGCGACCGCGTGATCATCATCGACAAGGGCAAGCTGCAGGTGGATGGCGCTCCGGCCGAACTGGTCGCCGCGCACAAGGCGCGCTCGCTGGAGCAGCTCTTCACCCGCCTGACCGGTGGTCAGGATCTCGAACAAAAGGCGGAGGACTTCGCGAAAACCTTCCGCCCGTGAGCAGCCCCGTGCCATCCCAAGCCAGGACCCTGCAGAAGCTCTATCTCGCGCTCTTCCTGCGCGGCCGCAGCTCCCGCGGCCTGCAGAAGGACAAGGCCCCGCAATCGATCGGCAGGAAGCTCTGGGGCACCTTGGCCCTCTACGCCGCGGTGGGCCTCATCGCGCTGACCTTCGCCGGGCAGGGAACTTTCGCCCTCTCGATCTATCTGCACGCGATGTCGCTGGTCTTCCTCGGCATGTTCATCGCCGCCTCGGCCGGGGAGATCCTTTTCAACAAGGATGAGGCGGAGATCCTGCTGCATCGCCCGGTGGATTCGCGGACGCTGCTGTGGGCGAAGGTAGCGGTGCTGGTGCGCGTCTCGCTGTGGATCACCTGCGCCTTCAATCTCGCCGGGATGGTCGCGGGCAGCCTTTCGGACAAGGGCTCGCCGTTCTTCGCGCCGGTGCATTTCATCTCGATCTGCCTGTCCGCGCTGTTTTGCTCCGGCAGCGTGGTCCTGCTCTATCAGCTCTGCCTGCGCTGGTTCGGCCGCGAGCGTCTGGACAATCTGATGACCACCGCGCAGGTGCTGCTGGCGGTGCTGATGGTGGTGGGCAGCCAGATGGTGCCGCACCTGATGATCGGCATGCAGGGCAAGATGGATCCGCTCGCGAACCAGACCTGGCTCTTCCTGCTGCCGCCGGCTTGGTTCGCCTCGCTGGACCAGGTGCTGCTGGGTGGCGGCAAGCCGGCCGCGTGGATCATGGCCGGCACCGGCGTGCTGGCCACCGCCCTCGTGCTCGGGCTGGCCTTCGGCCGGATGGCCCGGGTCTATGAGGAAGGCCTGCAAACCCTGGCCGAAAGCCGCCCGCGCAAGGAGCGCCGGCCCGGGAAGAAAAGGTTCCTGGATCTTCTGACCGATGCGCCGCCGCTGCGCTGGATGCTGCGTGAACCGGTCACGCGCGCCGCCTTCCGGCTCGTCGCCGCCTATCTGGCCCGGGACCGCGACATGAAGCTACGCCTCTATCCCGGCCTCGCGCCGATGATGGTCATGCCGATGGTCTTCATGGTCCAGAGCCTGCGGGACAAGGACGGCATAAACTGGGGCGTCGCCATCGCCGCCGGCTATCTGGGGATGATCCCGCTGACCGCGATGACCATGCTGCAATTCTCCCAGCATTGGCAGGCCGCCGATCTCTACCGGCAGGCCCCGGTCCAGGGCCCCGGCCCTTTCATCCACGGTGCGGTGCGGGCCGTGTGCATCTTCCTCGCCGTTCCGGCTATGGCACTGCTGGTGGTGATCACCTGCTTCCTTCCGCATGGCCCGAGCCAATTGGTCACCCTCCTGCCCGGGATCATTGCCCTACCTTTCTTCGCCCTCTTGCCGGGCGCGCTGGAGAAGGCGGCCCCGCTCTCCAAGCCCGTGGAAGAAGCCAAATCCGCCTCCCGCGGCGGCTTCATGTTTCTGGCCGTGTTTCTTGCCCCGCTGATTCCCGCGCTGGGCCTCGGCGCCCGCCATTTCGGAATGCTCAGTCTCTTCCTCCTCTTGGAAGCGGCGTTGATCGCCGTGGGATGTTGGTTCCTGAGCCGCGCCATCGACCGCAAGGCGTGGGATCCGCTGGAGTAGGTTTCCCTGCTTTTTCATTCGATGTTCGATGTTGGACGTTCGATGTTCGATGTTCGCCTCCCCTCATCCCGGTGCTACTCTCCCGCCGTGATCACCGCGGCGACCACCGGCGAAGCGGTAGCTTCCCATTACGACGAGCTCGACCCCTACTACCGTTCGCTGTGGGGCTCCCACGTCCACCACGGCCTATGGGAAACCGGCCGCGAATCGCCGGAGGAAGCGGTGCTGGCCCTCAGCCATCGGGTCGCCGCCCGCGCCGCGATCGGCACCGGGCAGCGCGTCTGCGATGTCGGCTGCGGCTACGGCGGGACTTCCCGCCTGCTGGCGGAGGAATACGGCGCGCGCGTCACCGGCATCACCGTTTCCCGCTTGCAGTATGAAGGGGCCATCGCCCCCGGCGGCGACAACCCGGCCTTCGTCCTTCAGGACTGGATGGCCAATGATTTTCCCGACGAGTCCTTCGATGCCGTCATCGCCATCGAAAGCACCGAGCACCTCCCCGATGTCGCCCGCGGCATCCGCGAGATGGCCCGCGTCCTCGTCCCCGGCGGGCGGCTGGTGATCTGCGCGTGGATGGTTGGACCCGACCCCGCGCGATGGGAAACCCGCCATCTGTTAGAACCGATATGCCGGGAGGGCTGCCTGGTCGGCATGGGGAATGAAGCCGACTACCGCCAGCGGCTCGCCGCCGCCGGCTTGACCCTCGAAAGCGCGGAGGACATGAGCCGCCAGGTCCGCCGCACCTGGCCGATCTGCATCCGGCGGACGATCCGCGGTTTCTTCAGCGATCCCGGACTCCGCCGCTACCTCCTCCAGGACCATGGCCGCAACCGCGTCTTCGCGATCACGCTCATGCGGATCTGGCTTGCCTATCTCACCGGGGCGATGCGCTACGTGATCTTCACCGCGGTGAAGTAGCGTCGATTCTCCCTAACGAATTCACCTCCCCTTCATTCCGCCATCGTCTTCAACGGTTCCACTCCTCCCGCCTGCCGATCCATGACCGAATTCCTCTCACCCGTCCTGCGCCTGATCGGTGCCTGCCTGATCGTCCAGTCCTTCGCCCACATCCATCTTCACCGCCGGCTCAAGTGGAAGGAAGAGGCCGCGCGGATGTCGCCCTTCAATGCCGCGGTCTTCCACGTCCACATCTTCTTCGTCTGCCTGGTGCTGGTGATGATGGGCCTGCCGATGCTGGTCGATCCGGGCTTGCTGTTAGAAAAATCCCGCGCCGGTGCCTGGGCCTCGTGGCTGCTCTGCATCTTCTGGGCCACCCGCCTGTGGTGCCAGTGCGTGACCTACGATCCGCGCTGGTGGCAGGGCCAGAAATTCGAGACCGCCATGCACCGCCTCTTCACCCTCGTGTGGCTGGTCCTGACCGTGATCTTCGGTCTCTGCGGCGCGCTGCAGGCGGGATGGATCGGGTAGATGAAGCGGCTTCCGGTTGGTGACCGGAAGATTACTCGACGATGACCCTCTCCTTGGGCGGCTTGGTGGCCTTGTTCGGCGCGGTCGGCGCGGTCGGCTTCGCGGGCACTTCGGGCACCGGCAGATCGATCACCCGCTCGGCTTCCCAACGGGAAATCGAGCCGTCCTTGGTCACATCGTAGTGTTTCATCGCAGCGTCCAGCTCGTGCTGGTCCACCCCTTCGATCCCGGTTTCCTGGAGCCCCAGCTCGATCTCCTTGCGAGTCAGCGAACCGTTGCCGTTGTAGTCGAAGCGGTCGAACTTCTCGAGCAAGCCCATCATCTTCCGACCGCGGGCCGCTTCCGAATGGGGATCCTGATGGGCACAGGCGGCGAGAAGCAGTGGCAGGAGCGACAGGTATTTCATCTGCCGCCCATTTCTCCCGAAAGGCACGATCCCGACAAGTGGGAAAGCGGATGCGCATTGACGCCGCCGCCCGCCGCGCGGGATGGTCCCGCGTGCGCATCCGGATCCTCGCCGCCGGCAAACCTGCCCTGGCCTATGCCAAAAGCGGCGTGGAAGAATACCTCAAGCGCCTGGGCCGCTACGGCAGCTACGATCTGGAATACCTGAAGGCCGGTGATTCCGAAAGCGTCTCCGCCGCCCTCTTGGAACGTTCCGCAGGCAGCCTCCGCATCGCCATGGACGAGCGGGGCGAAATCCTCAGCACCGCCGCATGGGCGGAGCGCATGGCCGCTTGGGAGATGCGCGGTGATATCAAGACCCTGTGCATCCTCATCGGTGCCTCCGACGGCCACACCCCCGCCCTGCGCCAGGCCTGCGATGCCGTGTGGTCGCTTTCCAAGCTCACCCTGCAGCACGAACTCGCGCTGGTCGTTCTGCTAGAGCAGCTCTACCGCGTCGCCACCCTGCGGAAGGGCGAGCCGTATCATCGTTGAGCGGCCGAAGGCAGGGACCGCTCTCCGAGCGGTCCGGCGGATGGCGGCGGTCTTATATGAACGGCATCGGAGCGAAGTCTCAAGCCGTCCCCAGCCGGACCTTTCGGAGAAAGGTCCCCGCCTATGCAGAGCCCCGCCTACCGCCGCGGCTTGTCCTGGATCGGCCCGAGGACCGAAGCCCCCGGCCCTGTCTGGTTCCACGGCAGATTGCTTTTCTCGGTCACCGGTCCTTGCGGCTTCTTTTCACCGCCGCAGGAGGTCAAGGCAACCCACACTGCCAATCCGAGAAAGAGCCTCATCGGCGCGGGGTGCTGGGAAGTGCGCCGAAGGCACCGCCGCCGCCTTGGCCGGGGATCGGCTTGTTCCATGGCAGGGTGGTCGAGGAATTCGGGGGCGGGACCGGCTTGCGGGTGACCTCCTCCTCATCCCCCGTCTTGCACGAGGTCAGGGGTAGCACGGCAGTGAACAACAGGGTCGCCAAAAGGAAGCGCATGCCCGGAACATAAAAAAGCCTCCGCGGCTTGCAAGCTCGCGGAGGCGGGAAAAACAGCAGGTCGGGCTCAGTTCGTGGCTGGCTCGGCCAGGATCACGGTGTCGCCGGGCTGGATGCGGGCTCCGGGAGCCAGCGTGTTCTGATCGATTTCGGCAATCGTCTGGGACGGCTCGATCGAGGAAGGCTTCACTTCAGCGATCAGGCGGCCTTCGCGGCGGACCAACAGTTTGGTCTGCGGGGTGAAGCCGGTGTTGCTGCCAGCACCGATGATCACGAAGCCCCAGTCCTCATTGACTGCCGAGACCGTCGCTTGCATCGAGTTGCGGCGGATCCGGACATCGCGGGAGGAATCACGCTCGGCGAGGCGGGTGATCTCTTCCTGATTCTGGGCCACGTTCTTCTCCAGTTGTTCGATCGCGGTCTTGAGCTCTCCGAGGCTATTCTCCTTGGCCTTGCGCTCGGCTTCCAGCTTGGCGATTTCGGCAGGCAGTTCCTCGATGCTGTTGACGGCGGCGTCCTTGAGGATTTCGTTGGCCTTGGCCTTGGCCTTGTCGAGTTCAGCCATCTTGGCCTTCTGCTCCTCGATGGTCGTGTTCACCGTCTGGATCTCGCGGGTAAGCTGCTTGCCCTTCGAGACCAAGGTCTGGATCGACTGCTTGACGGCCTCGCGCTCGCGGTTGGCTTCGTCGCGCTTGAGGACCTCAGCATCAAGTTCGGTCTGCTTCTTGGTCTTCTTTTCGGTTAGAACCGCGTTCTTCTCCGTAGTCTCGACCTTCACCGCACGCTGGTCGTTGAACTTCGCGACGTTCTGGAAGGAGAAGAAGGCGGCGGCTCCGATGGCCAAGAGGGCCAGGACGTAAAAAATGGCTTTCATTTCGGGGCTTTTGAAAAGTTGTGTGATTGCTGGGAACCCTCTGGCTTAGCGATTGGCAGGGGGAGGGCTGCCGACAGCATCGGAACCCGGGACCACGCGGTCACCCACCATCAGGGTGGTGTCCTGTGTGACGGAATCCGGCACGATCTCGGCAGCGGCGCGTCCGGCTTCCACCGAGCTGACCCGCAGCTTGGCGACCACCGCACCATCGCGGACCACATCAAGCGGCGAACCCGAGACGACACCGGAAGTATTTCCGATCGGCAGCGTGACGAAGCCGTAGGCCGGGTAGATCGCGGCGACGCGGGTGCCAGCGAAGAAGGAACGCTTGTTGGAGTAGTTCTGGTTCTTGTCGCTGTAAGACTTCATGACCCCTTCCGTGCGGGTCTTCTCGCCGGTCAGATCGGCGGTCTTCGCTTCGCCGGAGGCGATGTCGAGTTCCAAGCCACTGAGCGATTCCTTCAGGGTTTGAAGCTTGGCCACCAATTCCTCGATCGTGCCGAACTCCTTGGTCTGCTCCTCGAAGTCGGCGATCTTCTTACCCATCGCTTCGGACTCGCTGGTCTTGGTGTCCTTTTCACCTTGAAGAACGGTGTTCTTCTTGGTTTCGGCCGTCTCGGTTTCCCGTAGACCCAAGGTCTCCTTTTCCGTCCCGATGCGCTCGGTCTCGGTGGTGTTGAACTCGTCCACTACCGAATTGAATTCGGTGGTGAGCTTGGCGTTCTTGTCCTGCTCGTTTTGACGAGCTTTGATTTCAGCCTGATAGGCGTCCTTGTTTTTCATCGCAAGGAAGCAGGCGGCGGCGAGTGCTATGGCACTGAGAATGGCAAATACGTTGGCCATGGGGTTTTATCTGGTGACGGTTGGGTCTTGTTCTAAGGCGCAAGCTAGGGAGCCTCCATTGCACCCGGCAATACCAAAATTCGCGATTGTGAAACGCGGATTTACAAAGGATGGACACCGCAGCACCCCGCAACGTTCGATGAGTTCAATACCCCGCGTTTTCTCTTACCTCAGGCACTACCCGGGCCTCGCCACCGCCCAGCTCGCCTGTGCACTGGGCATGACCCTCGCCGTCTTCGTCTTCCCGAATGCCACCCGCATCGTGATCGACCAGATCATCCCGGAACCCGCACGCCACGGCGAATTCAAGTTCTGGGTCATCGCCTCGATCATCGGCTTCCTCGCCAAGGACGGCCTCAACTCGCTCCGCATCTTCGTCAATAACACCTTCGAGCAGAAGGTGATCTACGATATCCGGGAGGATCTCTACTCGAAGATCCAGCAGCTCCCGCTGCGCTGGTTCGACACCCGCCGCACCGGCGACGTGATGACCCGCGTGGTCGAGGACGTGACCAACATGGAGCGCGTCCTGATCGATGGCGTCGAGCAGGGCCTGGTCGCCGCGCTACAGGTCATCGGAGTCGGCTTTTTTCTGTTTTACCTTAATCCGGCGGTCGCCGCATGGGCCACTTTGCCGGTCCCGCTGCTCGCCGTGGGGGCTTGGATCTATTCGACACGGGGCCGAGACCGCTACCGCAACCAGCGCGATGCGTCCTCGGATTTGAACGCGATCCTCCACGATAATATTTCGGGAATCCGTCAGATCAAAGCGTACGCCGCGGAAGGACCGGAACTCGGCCGCTTCAATCACTACTCCGAAGCCCTCCGCAAAGCCTCCCTGCGGATGATGAAATGGTGGGCGATCTACTCCCCGCTGATGTCCTTCGTCCGGATGATGGGCTACGTCTTCGTGCTCGCCTTCGGTGGCCGGGCCGTGATGCACGGCGAGTTGAAGCTCGGCGAACTCTCCGCCTTCCTCCTCTCTCTCTCGCTCTTCTACGATCCGATCGACCGCCTCAACGGCCTGAACCAGATGATACTCTCCGGCCGCGCCGCGGCCGACCGGGTCTTCGAGATCCTCGATTCCGAGATCGAGCCGAATGCCGTCGAGGGTGCCGCCCTGCCCGCGCAGATCCGCGCCCATGTCCGCTTCGACAAGGTGTCCTTCGCCTACGGCGAGCAGCCGACCCTCAACGAGGTCGATCTCGAAGCCCTGCCCGGCCAAACCGTCGCGCTGGTCGGCTCGACCGGAGCCGGGAAATCGACCGTGCTGTCCCTGCTGACCCGCTTCTACGAGCGCGACAGCGGCGCGGTGACCATCGACGGCGTGGACATTTCCACCCTCTCCAAGCAATCGCTGCGCGAGCAACTGGGCTACGTGACCCAAGAGCCCTTCCTCTTCAACGGCACCGTCCGCGAGAACTTGATCCTGGCCAAACGCGAGGCCACCGATGCCGAAATCTGGGCCGCCCTCGATGCCGCCCACGCCGAGGCCTTCGTCCGCAACCTGCCCAAGCAGCTCGACACCAATGTCGGCGAGCGCGGCGTGAAGCTTTCCGGCGGGGAAAAGCAGCGTCTCTCGATCGCCCGCGCCCTCCTCAAGAACGCCCCGATCCTGCTGCTCGACGAGGCCACCGCCTCCGTAGACAGCGAGACCGAGCGCCAGATCCAGGACGCGCTCGACCGCCTGATGCAGAACCGCACCGCCTTCGTCATCGCCCACCGCCTCTCCACCATCCGCAATGCGGACATCATCTACGTCCTCGAGAAAGGTCGCGTGATCGAGCAAGGCACCCACGAGGAACTCCTCGCCCGCGGCGGCAAATATGCGGAGCTCTGCCGGAAATCTTTCCTGAACCAGGAAATCCCCGCCTGACCCCGAGGCCCCGCGCCTCGCTCCGGATCTACCAAGCTGTCGATAAATTCCCCGCCTGCCTGCTTCGAATAAAAGTCTGACACATTCGTCCTAGAGACCCATCCTCCGCACTGAATGAAGCCCGGCTACCTCTGGCTCCTGCTACCGCTCGCCGCATGGTCGGGCTACAAGACGGCTCCACCGAAAGTGGCGCAGGCCGTGTCTGCCAAGAAGGAACCAGCCGCAGCACCCGATCCCGCAGTGGCCACCTGGGCCTCACAGTTGGAAAAGGCGAACGTCGCGGATCTTGAGAAGCAGTTCCTCGAACTCTTGGCCCACCCGGATTCCCCGGATGGGCCGGATCGCATGAATCTCCTCTGCGCCCGCTGGGCGGAACTGGACCCCGCCGGAGCCTTGGCATTCTTCAAGGCAAACAAGGATCCCGGCTCGGCCCGCCAGCGGCTCCTGGCCCAATGGGCTCTGCTCGATTCGGAAGCCGCGTGGGCTGCCATCCCGCCCGGGCAGGAAAGGGACTACGATCGCGAGGCCGTCATGCGCATGCTCCTCAACGAGGACCGCGGGATCTTCATGCAGTGGTTCCGCAAGAACCCGGCCGTGATTCCCGACGACGATCTCGCATGGACGCTGCTCGCTGAAAGCCATGGCAAGGAATTGGAGCAGATCGCCAAGACACTCTTGGAGAAGGCCGCACCCGGGGACGGCCCCAGCTATGGCGCAGGCAAATTCTTCGCACTGTTAGCCAAGTCCAAGGCCGCGCGCGATCCGGCTGCCGCCTGCCAATGGGCGGCCGGGCTCGACCCGCGGGTCCGCGATGGAGCCCTGCACGCCGCCCTTCAGCAATGGAGCGAGAGCGATCCCCAGGAGATCTGGAAGCGGCTCAATTCGGACGACCCCTTGCTTGGCAGCTACAAGAAAACCGGGAGTCACGGAGACTCACTGGGGGGCAGATCCTCCAGCGCATTGTTAGGGAGGACCCGGTGCTGGCCCTGCAGATGATCCGCGATTCGGGCGAAGCTGCCAACGATCGCCACGGGGCCATTCAGACGATCCGCCTGTCATTCCCGCGTCTGCTCGCGAGCGGCAAGCTTTCCGCGGTCGAGGCCTACCGCCTGATCGACTCCGCCAAGGCCGGGCACTCCGTGCTGGGGCTAAATACCCTACCGCAAATCTGGAACGGGCTGTCCGCGGATGGCTTGGCCGAGGCCGCCCGCAGCCTCGCCGCCGAACCGCCGGGCGACCAGCTTGGCCGCGCTCTCGGAGGCGTCGCGAATGCGTGGATGAAAGCCGATCCAGCCGCCGCAGCCGCCTTCATCGCGCAGATCCAAGACCGGGAACTGAGGGCGGACGCCTACGCCGGTTGCTTCGCGAGCGGTTCAGGCGGGGAGGTCGGCCCCAGGGCGCAAGCGGAGATCCTGGCCGGCATTCCGGCAGACGACCGCGCCGAAGTCTTTGCCAGCTATTTAGCACGCTACGGCGATCCGAAGCCGGGGGAGCGCAATTGGTCCGGGGTCAAGATCGACCCCGAACTTCTCGGCCCGGTCTTCAAGGACCTGCCACCCTCTCCCGCCCTGAACCGCTCGATCACGATTACCACCCGTGAATGGGGCCAAGAAAATCCGGCCGCGGCGCTGGCTTGGGCGGACAGCCTCGCCGATGGCGGCACCCGCCAGGCGGCCTATGCCGGGACCTTCGAGGGCTGGGCATTCCAAGATCCCCATGCCGCCGCTAACTGGCTGGCGGACAAGGCCGAGGGTTCGGAGCGGGATGCTGCCACCCTGCCGCTGGTCCGCAATCTCCTGAAATCCGATGCCGGCGCGGCTTGGGAATGGTCGGACTCGATCGGCGATTCCGCACTGCGCCTCGATGCCCGCGTTTCGACGCTGCAGGCGTGGTCGAAGCGCGACCCCGAGGCCGCGCAGGCCGCCTATCACCAGATCGCATCCACGCTTCCCGCCGCGGAGGCCGCCAAGCTCTCCGCCTGCCTCACCGGCTCATGAAGTTTCTGCTGCCACTCCTCGCCAGTCTCGCCGCCTTCTTCACGGCACGGCATTTCGGCGGCATTCCGGAAAGCGCGCTAACGGTGGCACCACCGGCAGCAGCCGAGCGCAGCGAACTCCGCGGCCTGGCCCGCCAGAAGGACCGCCTCGTCCAGCGGAATTGCACTTCGGTGGCGGCACTTGAGAAGCTCTATCGCTCCGGAACCCTCCCGGACTTCGAACTCCAAGCCGCCCTACGCCAAGCGGCCGCGCATGACCCGGAAGGAACCTGGGACTGGGTGGACGCGCGGCAGATGTCCCCCTTCCAGCGCGCCGACCTCCTCCGAGCCGTGGCCGGAACTTGGTTCAAGACCGACCCCGATGCCGTCCTGGCAAGGCTCGCTACCGCCGGCTATTGGGAACGGGGCCAGATCGCCGGTTCCTTGATCGGCCAGCTGATGGCCGGCCCCGACGGAAAGATCGCCGCCACCAGCGCCCAGCTCGACCGCATCCTCGACCTCGCCTACATTGACGCGCCGAACACCTTTCAGAACTGCTCTGCCGAAGGCGCTGCCAAGCTGCTGGCGCTGCCGGCGGGAAGCTCGCGCGACCGCCTGCTGGAAATGTTCGCGGCGGTATGGCTGCAGCGCGATCCCGCCGCCAGCTCGGCCTGGTTCCAGCAGCTTCCGGCCGGGATCCGCAACGAGGCCGGCGCTCAATTCGCAGAACGCGCCTTGGCATCTCGTGGCGAAGGCCCGTCGGCAGCCCGCAGCTTTGCCATCGGCTGGCTCTTGAAAGACGCTCCGGCCGTGGCCCGGGCCCGCTTGGGCGCGACACTCGCCGATACCATGGCCGAGACCGACCCCGCCGCGGCCCTGAAGTGGGCCAACGAAAATCTCAGCGCCCGCCCGCTGGCCGAGGCCACCGGCAAGGTCATCGCCCGCATCCTCGCCAGCGATCCCGAGGGTGCTCGCCAGATGGTGGCCTCCCTGCCCCCCGGAAACTCCCGGAATTCCGCCGCCAACGGTCTCGCCGGGGCCTGGATCACCAAGGAACCGGCTGCCGCGGTTGCCTGGTGGCTCCAGAATATTGCCGAGGAAGTTTCGCGCGATACGAACTACGGAAGCCCTGCCTACCAGTTGGGGTCGAAGTGGGGCAAAAGCGATCCGCAATCCTTCCGCGACTATTTCGCGGATCCCGCGGCGACGAAGTTACCGGACGCGATGATTCGTTCTGCCATGAAGGAGATGATGGCCAACCGCGAGGCGACCTTCGATTGGCTGGCCACCCTGCCTGCCGAGGGCCGTGGACCCTTGATCAAGGCCGCCTATCACGAATGGGTCTACACGGCCCCGGTCGAGGCGGCAGCAGCTTTCGACTCCCGGCCGGAACTCGCCAACGGCGACGTCGCCCAGCAGGTCGCGACCGGTTGGTACCGAAGCGATCCCAGGGCTGCCGTCGGCTGGGTCTCCAAGCTCCCGTGGGGCGGCGTCCGCGAGTCCGCGATCGCGGGCTTGAAGAAAATGGCCGAACGCAAGGGCGGCAGCGCGCCGGAGGATCTGAAGAAACTGCTGCCCTGAAATCCGGCATTTCTTGAAAATGCCTGACAGCCCGAGTAGCGCCGGGCAGCCTCCGCCGTGGTGAAACCCGCTTACCTCTGGCTCCTGCTGCCGCTCGCCGCATGGTCGGGCTACAAGACCGCTCCCCCGAGGGCGGCGGGAAGTGTGCCCGCAGCGGCTGCCGAAGCCCCGGACCCGCAGGTGCTGGCTATGGCGGCGGAACTGGCGAAGGCGCAGCCCGCGGACTTGGAGAAGCAGCTCCGGGAGCTCCTCGCGCAGGCGGAGTCGCCGGGCTGGATGAACCGCCTGAAGCTGATCTGCGCCCGCTGGGCGGAGACCGATCCCGCCGGGGCCCTGGCTTGGTGCGAGGCGAACAAGACACCGACCGTGGTACGGTTGCGGATCCTCACTGAGTGGGCACTGCTCGATTCCGATGCAGCATGGGCCGCGGTCACGAACGATGAAGAGCGGGTCAGCATCACCCGCATGCTCCTGAACGAGGACCGGGAGACTTTCATGGTGTGGTTCCGCCAGGTCCGGAAGCCCCTGCCCGACCTTGACCCGGCCTGGGCCTTGCTGGCGGAGCGCCATGGTAAGGAGTTGGAGGAGATCGCGACGGCGCTGCTGGGTGAGTCGCAAGACCCGCCGGGCAGTTTCTCGTCTCTCGCTCTCTATTTCAGGCTGGCGGCACAGGCCCGCGCGGACCGGGATCCGGCGGCGGCCATCGCGTGGGCCATGGGCTTGGACGAGCGGGTGGCACGGGTGACCGTGGAAGCGGCCTTCCGGCAATGGGGCAAGAAGGATCCGGTGGCGGCCTGGAAGGAGATCGCGAAGGTGAATGCGGCGGCAGCACCGGAAGCCGGCGATGAAGCTCCCAAGGAAAAGCCACCGATAAGAATCAGCGGCTCCGTGGGCTCGGAGATTCTAGAGCGGCTCGCGAAGGATGATCCGGCTGCCGCCATCGAGCTGCTGCGGGAGCCCGGGGCATTTACCCGCGGCGAAGGACTGAACGGAATCTCCGCGATGGAAACCGCCTTCCGCGATTTGCTGGCGGAGGGCAAGGTCAAGCCGCTGGAAGCCTACGAAATGATCGCGTTCTCGGACCCCACCCTGGGCTTGAACATTTTCCCGGACATTTGGCGCGGCCTGCCCGCAGAGAAGTTGGCGGAAGCGGCGAAGGCCTTGGTCGCGCAGCCGGCGGGTGATCCGCTTTCCATGGCAATCAGCGGTGTCGCCGGAGCTTGGATGGCCAAAGACCCGGTGGCGGCGGCGGCGTTCATCGCGGCATTTCCAGACGAGAACCTGAGGCGGAGCATGTATTCCGGCAGCTTCGATGCGTCGGGAAGCGATCCGGCGCGGCAGGCGGAAGTGCTGGCGGCGATCCCGGCGCAGGACCGGGCCGCGGTCTTCGCGATCTACCTCTCACGGTTCGGCGAGCTGAGACCCGGCGAGCAGAGTCCGGGTTACGCCGGGCCCGAGCTAAAACCGGAGCTGCTGGCTCCCGTGTTCAGGGACCTGCCGGCATCGGAGTATCTGGACCAGTCCGTAAAGATCACGGCAATGAATTGGGGCCAGCAGGACCCGACTGCGGCGCTGGCCTGGGTGGACTCGCTGTCAGACCCTGCCGCGAGGAAGGCGGCCTACGGCGCGGCCTACGGCGCGGCCTTCGAGGGCTGGACCTTCAAGAATCCGAACGCTGCCGCCGCGTGGCTGGCGGACAAGAAAGACGGCCCGGAGCGCGATGCCGCCGCACTGCCGGTAGTGAGGAGCCTGGTGAGGACGGATGCCGAGGTGGCTTGGGAATGGGCGGAGTCGATCGGCGATACCGGGATCCGGCAGGAAGCGCGGCTGGCGGCGATGAAGGTGTGGGCGCTGCGGGATCGGGAGGCGGCGCAGGCGGCTTACAAGAGGATCTCGGGGAAGTTGCCGGCGGCAGACGCGGCGAAGCTCTCGGCGTGTTTTGGAGGATCATGAAATACTTATTTCCGCTGCTCGCTTGCCTCGCGGTATTTCTCGCGGCCCGTCAATTCGGCGGAGCGCTGGAGAGCGGCATTCCTGGAGCCTCCTCGCAGAAGGACGCAGGGCGCGGGACGAAGGGACTGGCGCGGCAGGCCGAACGCCTGGCCGGGCGGACTTGCAAGTCCCCCGCCGCGCTCGAACGGCTGCATCGCTCCGGCGAACTGGCGGAGGAAGATCTGATTGTGGCGATCCGCCAGGCGGCGGCACACGATCCGGAAGGAGTCTGGGCCTGGATCGAGGCGGGCGACTACGGCCCTCACGGAGACGGCACCCGCAGCAAGTATCTCCAAGTCGTGCTATCGAAGTGGTTCGGCAAGGATCCGGAGGCCGCCTTGGCCAAGATGAACCTCCACCATCCAAACAACAGTTACTTGGCCGGCTACGTGATCGGCATGCTGGCCACCGGTACGACGGAGGAAGCCGCGGCGGTGCGCGATCATCTCGACGCACTGGTCGACATGGTCGGCAATCAGGAGCGGGCGATCCTTTTCCCGCCGCGGACGGCGGAGGGAGCGGCGGTGCTGATGGCGCTGCCCGAGGGACGCTCGCGCGAAATCCTGCTCGGCAGGTTCGCCGCTGCTTGGCTGGAAACGGACAGCGGGTCCGCAGCGGCATGGGTGAAGCAGCTTCCTGATATCGTGCGGAACAAGGCGATGGCGGATTTCACCGGTGAGGCGCTCAACGATCGCCCGTGGATTTCGGAAGCCGGGCGGAAGTTCGCGATGGAGTGGGTGATGAATGAAGCCTCGCCCGCGGAGAAGATCCGCTTCGGCCC
The DNA here is from genome assembly GCF_040801775.1 of Luteolibacter sp. Populi. GTDB lineage: Bacteria > Verrucomicrobiota > Verrucomicrobiia > Verrucomicrobiales > Akkermansiaceae > Haloferula. The sequence goes on along the minus strand of NZ_CP161812.1, from coordinate 5,166,049 downwards.
GATGCTGGCGGAGAATCTCGCCAAGGAGAACCCCGCCGCGGCCATTCAGTGGGCCACTGCAAACCTCTCCGGCGATGCTCTGGAAGACGCGACCTCGAAAGTGATCACCCGTCTGCTTTCAACCGATCCCGAAGCCGCAAGGGAGATCGCGGAGACCCTGTCGGCGGGCGATGGCCGGACCGCTGCAGTCGCCGGGGTGGCGGGCACCATGCTCAAGAAGGATCCCGCGGCTGCCATCGAATGGTGGCTGGATCATACCGGGGATCACAATCCAGCCAACCGGACTGACGCCAGGACCGCAGCCGCGCTGGGCAGCAAGTGGTTCCAAGCGGACCCGGATTCCTTCCGCGCTTATCTGGCCGACCCTGACGGTCGCGAATTGCCCTTCACCATGGTCCAGCAGGCCCTGAAGAAGATGATGGAGGATCGGGACGGAACCTTCGACTGGATCGCCTCCCTGCCTCCGGCGAACCGGGTGCCGGTGATCAAGTCTGCCTACATGGTCTTGGCCCAGGAATCGCCGGAAAAGGCTGCGGCGGCCTTCGATTCCCGGCCGGACCTGGCCACCGGCGACGGAGCCCGGATGATCTTGAACTACTGGTACGGCCGCGATCCGAACAAAGCCGTCGCCTGGGTGGCGTCGCTACCTTGGGGCGGCACCCGGGAGGCGGCCCTGAGCGCGGTGCGCAAGATCGCGGAGCAGCAAGTCCAGAAGGGGCAGGAACCGCCGCAGCAATTGAAGGAACTCCTTCACTGAAATCCCTTGCTGCCCGGGAGGGGGGAGGCTCAGTTTGCAGTCGTGAAAACGTCATACGCAGCACTGTCCCTCGCGCTCTCCGCCACCGCCGCCTTCGGCCAGAAGGCCGGCGATACCGTGACCCCCGATGCCCTCGGCAAGTCGGAGTGGTTCAAGGGTGAGGCCCCCGCCACATGGGAACCCGGCAAGGTTTACATGATCGAATGCTGGGCCACCTGGTGCGGCCCCTGCATCGCGGCCATCCCGCATGTGGATGCACTCTACGACAAGTATTCGGAAAAGGGCTTCCGGGTGATCGGCATGAATGTCTGGGAGGAGCGCCCGGGCGACGAAAAGAAACCCGGGGAGAAGATCAAAGACTTCCTCAAGGAGAAAGGTGACGGCATGTCCTACCCGGTCGCCATGGCCGCCAAGGACGGCGACTTCGACAAGGAGTGGCTGAAGCCCGGCGAAGTGCGCGGCATTCCCCACGCCTTCATCGTGAAGAACGGCAAGGTCGTCCTCACGACCCACCCGGCGCAATTGACCGAGGCCACGATCGAGGGACTGCTGGAAGGCGGCGACGCGGAGACCAAGATTCTCGCCGAAATCGAAGCCAAGAAGGCGAAGCAGGAGAGGACTACCAAGTCGATGAAGGACTTCCAGGCCGCCTCCGCGGCGAAGGACGTCGCCGGGATGGAGAAGGCCATGGCCGAGATCGGCACCTTGGACCCGAACAGCCCCTATGGCGCATCGATGCTGGTGGACCTGGCCGTTGCCAAGAAGGATTGGTCGGGGGCGGAAGCGCAGATCGGCAAGCTGCGGGGCAAGCCGGCGGCGCTGATGGTAACGATGCAAGCGGCCCGCGCCGCGCTGAAAGACGAAACACCGGCAGGCTTCCGCAAGGCGGTCGCCGAGGAGATGGCGGAGGCCCTGGGATCCCAGCCGCAACCGGTGCTGAACACCACCCTGGCGAAGCTGCAGTGGTCGCTGGGCGAAAAGGAAGCGGCGGTGGCCACCGCCAAGAAGGGCCTGGAGCAGGCCCAGGAGCTTGCGGTGAAGAACCCGAAGTTCCCCTTGCTGCCTTTTGAACGTTTCGCTGCGGCGCTGGAGAAAGGCGAAGTGCCGAGCGACGAGGATTTCAACGGCTGGGTGAAGGAAGCGCAGGCGGCAGCCACGGCACCGGTGAAACCGGCGGCTGAGGCGGCACCGAAGGAATAGAGGCGCCACCCCGTCCTAACATTCAAAACGGAAGCCCCGGGCGGAATCAGCCGTCGGGGCTTCTTATCGGGGTCCGGTCGCTTAGCGCTCGGGGAGGGCGGAGGCGCGCAATTCGTTCAAATGGCGCATCAGATCCTCAAGCATGCCCGACTCATTCATTTTCCCGAGCGAACCGGCCACGGCCATGCCCGCGAGGATGGCGATGGCGAGCAGGCTGCCCCAGTAGAGGAAGGCGAGCAGCATGCCGATGCCGTCGAGCTTCTTCACGGTGGCATAGCCCGGCGGGCAGGCGAGGCAGCGGAAGCCGAGCCAAAGATTGACCAGGGGAATGAAGAAGCCGAAGAGCCACCAGCCGCTCATGCCGACGCTGTGCAGCCGCTTCACGGTGCTAACAATCGTGATCAAGCTCGCCAGCGGTGCGGCGACCACCGGGACGTAGGGCTTCGCCGCGGCGGGGGCATAGGCGAGGATGTGAGGCACCGCGAAGCTCCAGCCGAAAACGATCAGGCCCGGGATCACCACGGTGCCCATCAAGAAGCCCAAGCGGCCGGTGCCGGAGGGGTGGCCCTTGGAAATGATCGGCGTGGCGTCGTAGTCGCCGGTGTTCGCCATGGTATCCGAGACCGCGAGCGAATCGCTATCCCGCTTGAGCGTGCGGCGTTCGAACAAGCCTTCCACTTCGCCGGCGGGCTCCCAGTCATTGAGAGCGGTGCTCCAGACCAAGTCATTGCGCGGATCCAGCGCCCCGTTCTGGGAAAGCTCGATGAGGTAGTCGAAGCCGACGGGGCCGATTTTTTGGCCATCCGGCGTCGCGTAGAACCACTGCTGCTGGTCGCGGGCGATCACAAGCAGTTCGATTATCCGAATTTTTTAGATTAGTCAAACATCTCGGCACTTGGAAAGGAGCCCGTTCAAACAATCTACGGAGAATTTGCCTTGACCGCTTGTCGCGACCGGCCATCCTCCCTGCCCGCGCAAGCAACCCTTTTCAAATTCTTATCATGGCCCGTATCTGCAGCATCCGAGGAAGCCGAGTTCGTTCCGGTGGCAAAATCAACCGTTCCGGTCTCGCTAAGAAAAAGGGTGGTATCGGCCGGCACGTGACCAAGGTGGTGAAGCGCAAGGTCGCTCCGAACCTCCAGTCCAAGCGCATCTGGGTGCCCGAGCTGAATCGCTTCGTGCGCCTGACCCTGAGCGCCAAGGCGATCAAGACCATCAACAAGAACGGCGCCCACGTGACGTTGAAGAAGGCCGGCCTGATCTAAGGATCTCCGTCCAATCCAAGTTTCATGACCCAAGGCGGCCCGGAGGAAACTCCGGGCCGTTTTATTTGGCCCTCCGTCGGGTTTGCTGAGGCCCTCAATCCATAGAGGTTGATGGTCGAAAGTTGATGGTTGATGGTTGATGGCAAGAAAAGCACGGGCTTAGGGCGGTTGCTGGTTCTGCTATCAACCATCAACCAGAGACCATCAACTCACGGCATCCTATCCATTCTGGTCCAAATCCGGCTGTTACTTTGGGGGACTGGCCGACATCCGGTAGCGGAGCACGGGTGTTACGGCAAGTAGGCCGCGGGCGGCGGACCCGTCCATGCCCTCTTGCCTTCACGCGCCAAATCCCGACCTTCCCTCTTGACCCCGCGGGCAAGCATCACTTTCTTCCCGCCCGCCATGTTCCGCCAAGTCCTCAAGTCCAAACTCCACCGCGCGATGATCACCGCCGCGGATGTCGATTACGAAGGCAGCATCGAGATCCCGCTGGATCTGATGGAGACGGTGGGACTGTGGGAGGGCGAGAAGGTGCTGGTGGCATCCATCACCACCGGCAACCGCCTGGAGACCTACGTGCAGCCGGGACGACCGGGCACGGGGCACATCATCATCAACGGTGGAGCCGCGCACCGGATCAAAAAGGGCGAGCGGGTGGCCATCATGGCTTTCGGCATTTCGGAGACACCTGTGCTTGCCAAGAAGGTGGTCCTCGACGAAAAAAATCTTATCGTGCGGGAGTCACGATAAGCAAAATTACGCATGTATGTGATTTAAACATGCAGGAACCCACACAGCGTCACGGGCTTGTATATTTATTTAAAATATTTTACTTGAGAAATCTTAAGGGTTTTTTTAGATGCACGACTCTTTTTGAGTCGCGCAAGTGGCAATCTGCTGCTATGATTGCGGCGCTATGGCAACCACCACGAAACGCACCCGGTTTTCACGCCGGCTTCCTGATCACGTCACGGATGAACTCTGCAACGTCCTCGCGGAAGACAAGGTGTTTGGCTTCAATGACCTGTTCGAACGGGTGTTCGACAACCTTAAGGTCCGTAATGCCGTAAGCGGGGGCGAAGAGATGCTTCGCTTGCGCGCTTACGAGAAACTTCAGAACCTGGTGACCCGCGGTCTGGTCGAAAAGATCGGCAAGGAATACAAAGGCACGAAGCGTGTCCACGAGGCTTCGAGCGAATACCTCGCACAGCAGCAGGAAGATTAATTGAAAGCCAAGGCGGCGCATGGGCGCCGGTTTGCCTCCCCTTTTGAGAAAAATCCGCACCGGCCAACCGGTGCGGATTTTTCTTTGCCGGGGGTTAGTGTGAAGAGACCGTGGCACTTTGCATTCCCGCCGGGTCGTGGAGAGGATTGGCGGATTTTTTGCTCCCCAGCGCGGAGACGGGTGATTATCACCAGCGCGGATGTCCTCGCAGTTCCTTCCCGTTTTCGTGCAGATCCTGGTGGCGATCGGCTTTGCAGCCGTGAGCCTGAGCTTGAGCGTGCTGCTCGGGAAGTCGGCGCGGACGAACAAGATCAAGGACAGTGCCTACGAGTGCGGGATGCTCCCGATCGGCGACGGCGCGCCGCGTTTCTCGGTCAAGTTCTACCTGGTCGCGATGCTCTTCGTGATCTTCGACATCGAAGTCGTCTTCATGTATCCATGGGCGGTCCAGTTCCGCGACCTGGTGGCTGGCGGAAATGCCGTGCCGCTGGTCTCGATGGCCGGCTTCGCTGGCGTGCTGGCCTTCGCCTACGTCTATGCGCTCAAGAAGGGCGCGCTGACCTGGCGGAATTGATTGCCCTTTTGAAGGCCGCAGAGGCGGATCAATTTTTTCCGGTTCATCACACCATTGTGACACCGAGGATTCTGAGTTCTTCGACAACATCGAGGACGTCCATCTCAGAGAGATTTTCGACAAAACAGAATTTGCTTCCAAAGCCGTTCAACGACGTTCCGACGACCAACCCCCTTGAGCCGTCTGCGATCCAGAATCGGTCATGAATATTGTTCGTCGCCTGAGTAGTGAGGCTGATGCCTGGATACGTCGCAGAAACATGGGCAGAGAAACGAGCCCGACTCCCGGTCGTTCCACTTAGATGAACAATTTTCAGTTGGACCGTGGGCGGCAAGGCCCGTCCGATGACGCGATCAAACCGGGCTTCAAGGTCCGATGAACTTCCGAAGAAGTAAGGGTCCACAATCGTGAGAGAGGTGGTCGGAAACAACTCCTTGGCATACAATCCCAATAAATCCAAAGCGTCCGCAATCCGGTGTGAACCGCCGGGTATAATGCTCTCGCACACCATCCCGTTTAGAAGAAATCGAGTAGATCCAATTCGCCGCGCAATTGCAGGCCCTTTCTCCATTGCTATCGTGGTTTCGTCCGCCAATGAAGCTCCGATTCCCTCCTTACTCAATTGAGCATGAAGCTGTAGAAGGAAATCCCCATCTAAAGGGTGTGTTTCAGATCGGAGAGAGACAAGAACCTCGTTCATTGGATTTCAACCTGAGAATATTCGGCAGAGTCCAGATGGATCTCTAAACGAGATTCCCCGGTTGCCGGCAGAATTCAAGCGATGATGTCCTGCACCACCTTGCCGTGCACGTCGGTAAGTCGGAAGTCGCGGCCGGAGTAGCGGTAGGTGAGCTTCTCGTGGTCGAAGCCTAACAAATTCAGCATGGTCGCGTGCAAGTCGTGGACGTGGACCGGCTTCTCGACGGCGCGGAAGCCGAACTCATCGGTCGCGCCGTGGACGTGGCCGCCCTTCACGCCGCCGCCGGCCATCCAGACGGTGAAGCCGAAGTGGTTGTGGTCGCGCCCTTTCATCACGCCGGCGTTCGAGCCGGCCTGGGGGAGTTCGACAGCGGGGGTGCGGCCGAATTCGCCACCCCAGAGGACCAGGGTTTCATCGAGAAGGCCGCGCATTTTCAGATCGGCGAGGAAGGCACCGATGCCTTGGTCGCATTCCTTGGCGAGACGGCGGTGGTCCTCGATGTCGTCGTGGCTGTCCCAAGGCTGGCCATTGCCATGCCAGAGCTGGATGTAGCGGACGCCGCGCTCTAACAAGCGGCGGGCCATCAGGCACTGGCGGGCGAAGGCACCGGGGCCATACATGTCGCGGACGTGCTGCGGCTCCTTGGTGACGTCGAAGGCATCGGTGGCCTCGCTCTGCATGCGGTAGGCCAGCTCGAAGCTGCGGATGCGGGCTTCGAGTTGCGGATCGTGCTCATGGGAAGCGAGGTGGCGCTCGTTGAGCTGGCGCAGGAAGCCGAGCTGATGGGCCTGGCGGGAATCGCGCGCGCCGGGGTTGCGCAGGTTCTCGATCATCTTGTCGACCTGCTCGATCGAGCTGTCGAGGTAGGTGCCCTGGAAGTTCCCGGGAAGGAAGGCGGAGCGCCAGTTCTCGGCGCGCTTGATCGGCATCCCGCCGGGGCAGAGGGAGACGTAGGCGGGCAGGTTCTCATTCTCGCTGCCGAGGCCGTAGCTGACCCAGGAACCCATCGAGGGGCGGGACAGACGGCCATCGCCGCAATTCATAAGCATCAGCGAGGGCTCGTGGTTCGGCACGTCGGCCGTCATCGAGCGGATCACGCAGAGGTCATCGGCGTGCTTCGCGGTGTGCTGGAAGAGTTCGCTGACTTCCAAGCCGCACTCGCCGTAGCGTTGGAACTCGAAAGGGCTGCGGAGCGCGGCACCGGTAGGGCGCTCGGTTTTCATGGTCTCCAGCGGCATGGTCTTGCCGTGGAAGTCCTGGAGCTTCGGCTTGCGGTCGAAGGTGTCCACCTGCGACGGGCCGCCGTTCATGAAGAGGTGGACGACGCGCTTGGCCTTGGGCGCGAAGTGAGGCTCGGGAAAGTCCGCGCCCATGCCGGCGGACTTGCCGGTCATCAGGCCACCCAGCGCGAGGCTGCCGAAGCCCATGCCGCAACGCTGCAGGAAGTCGCGGCGGTCGAGGACGAGGTTGTTGGCGGTGAAGGCGTGGTGGGACATGCGGGGCTTGGTCAGTCGACGAAGTGGAATTCGTTTGAGGCCCAAAGCATCTGAACGAGGTCGGCCCATGGGTCGGCGGGGGTGGTGCCGGGGGCCGGGTCGTTCGACTTGGGGAATTGCTCGTTGAAGTTGCCGATCTCCTCCGCGGGCGCGCTCGGGGATTCGCGGCCATCGATCCGGAGGTTCCAGGCGATGTTCCCGCAGGAGTCGCCATGGGGCGCGCGGAGTACGAGATCCATCGTATCTCCGGCCTTCACATCGATCCAAGTGCCGGCGATGTCGGTGGAGGATTCGGCGGGAAACCCGGCACCGGCAAGTTCCTTGCCCTGGCCGTCGATGCGCCAAGCGAGGGTGTCGCCGCCCTTCTGGCCGCGGGCAAGGTGGCCGGCCATCCGGACCTGGCCGACGCCATTGGCACGCCAGCGCAGGACCATCACGTGGCCGTTCGAGACGTGGCCGCCGCCCGCACCGACATTCAGCCAGCGGATGGGCGCGGTGGCGGGATCGGGGCCGGTCTTCCAGACCTTGTCCGCGAAGAGCGGGAAGGTGGCGAGGTCCTCGGTGGGGCCGCCGGTTTCGGGGCCGTGGCGGACTTCCCAGTAGCCGCCTAGGCGAGGGGCGTAGTCGGCGGGCGAAGCGCTGGTGATGAAGTCCACGGCGGAGGCGGATTCATCAGCGGCGGGGGCGCGGCGGAAGAGCTTGTTATAGACCCATGCAACGCGGGTCTTGTCGTCGGGAAGCGCGCGGAATTCAGCGGATGCGGTAAGCTGCGCGGCCTGGCGCAGGACCAGCGGGCCATTCAGAAAATAGAGCGCCTGCTGCGGGACGGTGGTCTCCACGCGCTTCGGGCTGTGGTGATCCGGATGCGGCAGGTCGAAGGAGACGAAGGTCCCGGGCAGGGCGTAGCGATCCACGAAAGCGTAGACGCTGCGGCGCGGATCGGAGCCGGCGTCTTCCAAGCGCACCGAACGGCCGCCGGTGCCGCGCGTATCGAGCACGCCGCTGGATGAGAGAACGCGGTCGCGCATGGTCTCGAAGTCGAGGCGGCGGCGGTTCCACTTCCAGAAGTGCGTGTTGGCCTCGTCGATCGCATTGTTCTCGGCAGGGCCGGCAGCGGCGAGCCGGAAGGCGTGCGAGGTGAGCAGCAGACGGTGCAGCTCCTTGAGCGAGTAGCCGCTCTCGCGGAAGGAAACGGCAAGCGAATCGAGCAAGGGCAGCAGGGCCGGGCGTGGCGTCTGGGGGCCGAAGTCCCCCGGCTCCGCGAGCGGTGCGCCGAAGTGCCAGGCCCAGACCCGATTGACCATCACGCGCGCGGCCAGCGGGTTCGCAGGATCCACGATTTTTTCGGCGAAGGAGAGGCGGGGACTCTTGCCGTCCTCGAACTTGCCACCGCCGAGGAAGCTGAGCCACTCGCGGTCGAATGTCTCCCCCCGCGTGGCGGGATTGCCGCGCACGAAGACCACGGCCTGTGACCAATCCTTCTTGTCGCCCAAGCTCATGGCGCGGGGCGGCGAGCCGGGGTGCTCGGCCATCACCTTGCTCATGGCGCTCGCGCGCTGGCGGCGCTGGTTGCCGTCCTCCTGGTCCATGAACTCGGAAATACGATCGACGCCGTAGTTCAGCGGGCAGTTGCCCTTGGCGCTCATCCCGGCGAGTTCGCTGCCCTCCCCTGCCCCGAGCCATTCATTGGCCAGGGCCTCGCAGAGCACCTTGCGCGCGCCTTCATCCGCGGCGGCATCCATCTCCTGGGCCCATTGCTTGAGACGAGGCGTGCCGCCCTCGCTCCAGGCCTGTTCCTTGAGGAACTCCCGCCAGGCCATGATCGCCTTGGCCCGCAGCTTGCCGCGCTTGAAGCCTTCCGCCGTCGCCTTGCCTTGGTCCCAATTGTCCTTCTTGGCGATCCAGGCGATGTCGAGGTAGTTGGTGAAGTTCTCCTTCGCGCGGACGTGATCGACGATCTTTTGCCGGGCCTCGCGGTCATTGTTGTCGAGCTTCGCGATCTCCGCCTCATAGGCGGCGAAGGCACCCTCGTCCGGCGGCTTGCCGATGACCGGCTTGTCGTCCGGCTCGTTGGTGTTGTCGAAGATCGAGTAGACCGAGTAGTAGTCCTTCGTCGAGATCGGGTCGGTCTTGTGATCGTGGCAGCGGGCGCAGGCGACGGTGCTGGAAAGGAAGCCGCGGGTGACCACGTCCACGCGGTCGTCGATGGTCTCAACCGGGCCGCCGCGCAGGCCGACGGTGAGGAAGCCGAGCGCCGCGAGATCCGGATCGTCGGGCTTGTCTGTTAGGAGGTCCGCGGCGAGCTGGAGCTTCACGAAGCGGTCGTAGGGCAGGTCCCCGTTGAAGGCCTTGATCAGCCAATCGCGGTAGGTGTAGGCGAAGGGGTAGCGGTTGTCCTGGTCGAAATTGTAGCCGCGGGTATCGGCGTAACGGGCGACGTCCATCCAGTGGCGGGCCCAGCGCTCGCCATAGGCAGGGCTAGCGAGGAGTTCGTCGATCAGCGCCCTCCAAGTCGGGTCATCGGGATTCGCCTCGATGCGGCGCAATTGCTCATCCGAAGGCGGCAGGCCGGTCAGGGTGAAAGCGGCGCGCTCGAGCCACTGCCGCGGCGGGGACTGCGCGGCGGGCTTCAAGTGGGCCTGCTCCCACGAGGCCGCAAGCAAGGCATCCACCGGATGGGAAGCAGCGGGAATCTCCGCTTTCACCGGTGGCACATAGGCCCAGTGCTTCTCCTCCGCAGCCGCGCAGGAAACCAGAGCTAGCATGAGGATTGTGCAACGCATGAACCGGCCATGGGTACGCATTTTACCGGCCAACTCTTTCACAGATGCGCAGGATTGGCCGGGCAGAATTACCGGCCCGGGGCCTCGTTGGCGCGGACCCGGAGCGAGTGGACAGCCAGCGTGGCCTCCGGCGACGCGCCGATCCGGATCTGGTCAAAGTTGAGGCCGGGCAGAATCTTCGAGCGGATGAGCGGTGTATCGCCGGGTTCCGGCCCCTCATAAAGCTCCACCGTGCCGTCGCGGCGGTCGTAGCGGAAGGTCATCGTCCGCGGGCCGGTGACGGGCCGCGCGGGCATCAGCGGGATGAGGCTGCGTTTGACATCAAGGGCCCAGGTTTCCTCAGGGCCGTAGCTATCGCCGAAGAAGCAGACCTCGTAGCCCTCCTGATAGAGGCTGAAGCCCGCCCAGCCCGGGGTGTGAAAGGTGCCGGTGGACGAGGCGACGGTCTCGACGGTAATCAGCAGCACCGGGCGCGCCGCAGAGACGGCATCGGCGGGGAGGTAGAAGTAGGTCTCGAAGCCGCTGCCTTCCAAATGCTTGCCGACGATCTGCGGCTGCCCTTTCTCCAGCCGCCAATGGCTCGCGCCCTGCAGGGGCCGGCGCCCGGTCTCCATGCTGCCGGAATCGAAGCGGTCCTCCAGCATCGTGACACCGGGACCGTGGGAATTCGTGGCCGGGATCTCGACGCGCTCCGGGGGGCTGCCACCCGGGGCGGACGCGGCAGGGGGCTCGGTACGGGTGCATTTCCAAACGCCGAGCAAGATGGAGAAAAGCGCGGCGAAGGCGATCAGCGGCAGCAGCCAGCGCGGACCGCGGCTGACGGACGGGACCCCTTCCCCTAGCGGATGGCGGCCCTCGAACTCCTCCGTCAGGGAGTGGTGGAGCAACGCATGCTCACGGTAGAGCGCTAGCAGCTCCGGCTCCTCCTTCAGGCGGCGCTGGAGAGTTTCAAACTCGGCGGCACCGAGTTCGCCGTCGAAGGCAGCCATCACGAGCTGGTGGTCGGAGAGTCTCATGGCAACGGGATGCCCTGCTCCTTGAAGCGGGCTTCGATGCACTTGCGCAGGGCACCGCGGAGATTGAAGAGAATCGCTTTCAAGGTGCCGGAGCTGCGGTTGATGGCCTTGGCGTAGTCGGCGAGCGGGGCCCCGCTGGCGTAGCGGTGCTGGAGAAGCTCGCGGTCCTTCGGGCGGAGTTTCTGGAGGCAGTGATGGAGCGCCTGGTGCCGGATCTCCAGCTCCTCCGGGTCCGCTTCAAGCGCCGGGGAAATGCGCTCGACCAATTCGTCGTCGAAGATCAGCCAGCCCCTTGATGCGAGGCGGCGGCGGTGGTTCATGAGGTGGTAGCGGATGACTTTGAACGACCAGGCCTTGAAGTTCGAGCCGGCCTCGAACTGCTCGCGTTTTTGCCAAAGGATGATGTTCACTTCCTGAAGGAGATCGCGGGCACCGGAGGAGCCGGGCATGAGGGCGCGGATGAAGGCGAGCATGGCCGTCTGATGGTCGGTCAGCTCGCGGACGAAGGATTCGGAGGCCTCTGCCGGGTCTAGGGCGGGATCCATGCTGTCCTGAATAAGGGATGTCGCGCCGCGGTGAAAGGTTTAGATCGCGAGGCCGGTTCTTGGCGCTTTCCCACTGGGAATCCCCGCGAGCCTGTTTACAATTCCGCCATGCCCAGCAAGAAGGACATCCTGGACCTCCATTTCATGGACGCCCGCTACAAATTGATCGACCTGGCGGCATTCCTCGACCGGGTGGAGCGCCATCCCGGGGAGGCGGATTTTCGCCTGGCCGGCTTCAAAAAGGCACTGCCGATCCTGCTGTCCGATCAGCCGGGCCGGGCCAAGGCGGTGTTGGAAGCACTGTCCGATCACTCGACCGAACCGGCCGAGGCGGCGACCATCCAATTCGCCTACGGCGCACCACAATGAAATACATCGAGCCTCATGCCCACATGGTCAGCCGGACGACGGATGACTACGAAAAGCTCGCGCTCGCGGGCTGCGCGGCGCTGTGCGAACCGGCCTTCTGGGCCGGCTTCGACCGCTCCTCGCCGGCCGGCTTCTACGACTACTACCGGCAGCTCACGGACTACGAACCGAAGCGCGCCGCGAAGTACGGCATCCCCCATTTCTGCTGGCTCTGCATCAATCCGAAGGAGGCGGAAGATCCCGTCTTCGCACGGGAGGTGATGTCGATCATCCCCGAGTTCCTCGACAAGCCGACGGTGCTGGGCATCGGCGAGATCGGCCTCAACAAGAACACCAGGAACGAGCTGGCGATCTTCGAGGAGCACGTGCAACTCGCGCTCGACCGCGATCTCCCGATCCTGATCCACACGCCGCATTTGGAAGACAAGCTGAAGGGCACCAAGCTGATCCTGGATGCCCTCGGTTCCTTCTCTAAGCTCGACCGCGGCAAGGTGATAGTGGACCACGTGGAGGAACATACGGTGAACCTCGTACTTGAAAAAGGCTACTGGGCCGGGATGACCCTCTACCCCGAAAGCAAATGCACGCCGAACCGGGCCATCGACATGCTCGAGACCTGCGACAGCGACCGGCTATGGCTGAACTCGGCCTGCGACTGGGGCGTCTCCGATCCCTTGGCGGTCGTGAAGTGCGGCTTCGAAATGAAGAGGCGGAAGAAGTCCGCGGAAGAGATCGAGCGGGTGCTGTTCGAGAATCCAAAGCGCTTCCTCAGCCAGTCGCCGAATTTCAAGATCGGGTGAGGGAGGCATCCCTCGCTGCCCGCTTCAGTCAGCCCGCCTTCCCCTTCCCCGGCAAACGCATCGCCAGCACCTTGTCCACGCGGATGCCGTCCATATCCACAATCTCGAAGCGCCAGCCGCCCTCGTCGATCGCATCGCCCTCGGTCGGCACGCGGGCAAGGTGTTGCGAAAACCACCCCGCCAAGGTCTGGAAGTCCTCCCCTCCTCCCTCGGGGATCGCGAAGCCCTTCAGGAAGTTTTCCAGCTTCGCGATATCGAACAGCCCGTCGATCAGCCAAGAGCCGTCCTTGCGCTGCTTGATCGGCATGTTGAGGCGTTCTTCCTTCGAGGGCACATCGCCGACGATCGCCTCCATCAGGTCGATCAGCGTTACCATCCCGATCACCCCGCCGAACTCATCCACCACGAAGGCCGCGTGATTCCCCGTGCGGCGGAAATCCTCTAACAGGAGGCTGGCTTTCTGCACCTCCGGCACCAGCAGCGGCGGCTGCATCAGATTGGCGAAGCGGACCTCGATCCCCGCGGCGAGCTGCGCATAGCAGTCCTTCACGGACACCACGCCGATCAGATTGTCGCGCTGGCCATGGTAGATCGGGAAGAAGCCTTGGGTGCTCTTCACAATCCGCGGCCAGACCTCGGAGTGGTTTTCATCGCGGCCGATCCAGACCATCTTCGGCCGCGGGATCATGATGTCGTAGACATCCAGCGATTCGAAGCCGAGCACACCCTCCATCATGCGGGATTCGTTGCGCTCCACACCGCCGGCCACCATGCCCTCGCGGATCAGCACGGTGAGTTCTTCGCGCGAAAGCTTCGACTCCTCGTTCTCCTTCACCCCGAAAAGGCGCAGCAAAACGCGGGTCGAATACGTCAGCAGGGAAACCAGCGGACTGGTGGCAGCGGAAACCTTCGCCATCATCCCGGAGGTGGCCGAAGCGATCGCCTCCGGATAGCGCATCGCGAGGCGTTTGGGCACCAGTTCGCCGACCACCAGCGAGAGATACGTGATGGTGCCGAGCACGATCACGTAGGCAATCGTCCCTGCCCCCGCGCCAATCACCGGCAGCGGATCGAGCACCGCGGCGAGCCTGTCCGAGAGCCGCGCGCCGCCGAAGGCTCCGGCGCAGATCCCCACCAAGGTAATGCCGATCTGGACCGTCGAGAGGAAGCGATCCGGGGAATCGGCGAGATCGAGGGCCCGCGCGGCCCCCTTGTCCCCGGCTTCCGCACGCGCCTGCAAGAGGCCGCGGCGGGATGAAACGAGGGCGATTTCGGTCATCGCGAAGACCCCGTTGCACAAGAGCAGGACGAGAATCAGGGCGATCTCCAATAGGACAGAGGTCATTTCCCCGGCATCCTAAGCAGGTCCGGCAACGGATTTCAGCATCGTTTCGCGGGATTATTATTCCGGGTCATTCCCCTCGTCGCCGGCCGCCGGCAGCGGGTGCAGCTTGCGATGGATGACCGAACCGAGGACCGAGAGCGCCAGCACGCCGCCGATCACCCCCAGGGAGAGGTCCGTATCGATCTTCCATTGCGTGTGGCCCAGCGACATCTTCACGCCCACGAAAACGAGGATCACGCCGAGGCCGTATTTCAGGAAGTGGAAGTAGGGCAAAATGCCCGCAATGGCGAAGTAGAGCGAACGCAGGCCGAGGATCGCGAAGACATTCGAGGTGTAGACGATGAAGGTATCGGTGGTGATCGCGAATATCGCGGGAATCGAATCCACGGCGAAGATCACATCGGTCACTTCCACGCAGATCAGCACCGCCAGCAAGGGCGTGGCCCAGAGCTTGCCATCCTGTCTCACCAGGAATTTCTGCCCGTGGTATTCCGGGGTGATCGGCATGACCTTGCGCAAGAGCCGCACGGCGATGCTCTTGCCGGGGTCCACCGAATCCTCGTCATGGAAGAACATCTTGATCCCCGTGATGACCAGCAGGGCGGCGAAAACGTAGATGATCCAGGAGAAATTCGTGATCAGGGCCGCGCCGCCGGCGATCATCCCCGCGCGCAGGGCCAGCGCGCCGAAAATGCCCCAGAAAAGCACCTTGTGCTGATACTCCCGCGGCACCTTGAAGAAGGAAAAAAGCACCGCGAAGACGAAGACATTGTCCACCGAGAGCGATTTCTCCAGCAGGTAGCCGGCGAAGAATTCCTTCGCTGCGGTTCCGCCCATCTTCCAGCCTATCCAAGTGTTGAAGACCATCGCGAGGGCGATCCAGACCGCGGTCCAGCCGAGGGCTTCGCGCAGCTTCACCACGTGCGCCTTCCGGTTGAAGACCCCCAGGTCGAGGGCCAGCATCAGCATCACGAAGGCATTGAACGCCACCCACCATGACACCGGGACCGACGCGATTGATTCAGCAAGCATGAACATCCAGAGGTAGCTGCCGGGCGCGGGGCCCGGCAATTGGAAACGAGGGTGGGTTTTTCCACCCGCTCCCTCCCGGCCTGCCTTCTCCTCCACTCAGGACGTCGGAACCTTGCGATGCGGGAAGAATTCGCGCCGGACCCGTTCATTTTCGCGGTCGAGTTGCTCACCCGTGGCACCGAAGTTCTTCAAAACACTTTCGGTCATGGACAGTGCCACCTCGCCCTCCCCGGAGAATACCTCATCAGCCCCCGCCTGCAGGAGATCATCCGCCTCCTGCAAGTAGCCGGTCCGGGCGATGACCTTGATCGCGGGGTTGAGTCGCTTGGCTTCCTCGATGACTTCCTTCCCCATGCGGACGCTGGAAGCACTGAGGATGAGAAATTGAGCTCGCTCCGCCCCGGCATTCTTCAGCGTCTCGGGATGACTGGCATCTCCGTAGAATGCCCGCTCGCCGGAGGCATTGAGTTCCTGGACGGTATCGACATTCATCTCGATGATCGAGGGCGAGAACCCGTTGGCTTTCAAAAGTCGGGCAAGGGTCCGGCCCACCGGCCCGTAACCGACGACCAAGGCAAGGCGCGTGGTGCCGTGGAGTTCGTCGGCGGGACCGTCTTCGCCGCTCACCTCCACCCGGTTGAGCAATTTCCATAGTCTCGGCCGCGCGGCCACCCACCGCTCCACCGGCCCCACGGCGCGATAAAGCAGGGGCGAAAGGGTGATCGAGAGGATCGCGGTCGCCACGAGGGCGTTGAATGCCTTCGGACTCACGACATTGTACTGCATGCCGATGGTCGCCACGATGAAGGAGAACTCTCCGATCTGCGCGAGCACCGCCCCGACCGAGAGCGCCGTGCGAAGGGGGTAGCGGAGGATCACGGCGATGAAGATGGCAGCCAGGGGCTTGCCGATTACAACGATGGCCAGGGTGGCGGCGGCCAGCCAGGGAGACTCCAGCAAGCTCTTGAAGTCGAAAAGCATGCCGACGGAAACGAAGAACAGGACGGCAAAGGCGTCCTTCATCGGCAAGGCATCGATGGCGGCACGGTTGCTGAACTCCGAACGGCCCACGACCATGCCGGCGAGGAAGGCTCCCAGTTCCATGGACACTCCGAATAGCTTGGCGGAGCCGACCGCGATCCCGAGCGCAAGCACGAGGATGGTAAGGGTGAAGAGTTCCCGCGAGCCGGTGCGGGCGATCCGGGTGAGCAAGCGGGGAATCGCCCAACCGCCCACGATGAAGGTGAAAGCGATGAGCGCCCCGATTTTGAGCGTCGTCCACAGCAGCGCCATGGCAATGCCGCCACCACTGGCAGCAGCCTCCCCGCCGAAGACGGCCGGAAGCAGGACGAGGATGAAGACGGTGAAGATATCTTCCACAACCAGCCAGCCGATCGCGATGTGGCCGATCGGAGTGTGGAGGTGATTGTTGTCCACCAGGATCCGCGTGAGGACGACAGGTACTCGCGACCGCGATGGCCATGCCGAAAACCGCCCCTTCCGTCCACGACCAGCCGAAGGCACGCATGATCACCATGCTGAGAATCGTGGCCGCGGCGCTCTGGACAATCGCTCCGGGGACCGCAATGCGCTTCACGGCCAGCAATTCCTTGAAGTGGAAATGCAGGCCCACACCGAACATCAGGAGAATCACCCCGATGTGCGCCATCTGTTCGGCCAGATGACGGTCCGCGACGAATCCGGGGGTATGCGGGCTCACCACAATCCCGGCCAAGAGATAGCCGACGATCGGCGACAGACCGATCCGGTGGGAGAGATAGCCGAGCAAAAGCGCGGCACCGAGGCCGCCGGTGAAAGTGAGAATCAGGTCAAGGTCATGCATGTCGGGAACGCGGAAAAGTCCTCCCACCTTTGCGGAGCAAGTCTTCGTTGTCTGCGACTTTTTGGTCGGAAGGCAATTAAAAGGGATTTCCCCTACATGACGGGAAACGTGAAAGCACCGCGCGAGAGGATCGACAGGCAGGAAGCAGGCAGTTAGATGCGACGCATGCCCGCCGCGCTTATCATCCGGCCCTATCGGGAGGAAGACGAGATTCCGCCGATCACGGCGATGCTGCATGCGGCGTATGCACCCTTGGCGGCGATGGGGCTACGCTACACCGCGACTTATCAAGAGGATGAGGTGACGCTGAAGCGGCTGCTGCGGGGATTCCCTTTTGTCGGGGAATTCGCCGGGGAAATCGTGGCGACGGTGACTCTGTATTCGAGCGAGCCGGGGTCGGACTGCAATTGGTACGGCCGTCCCGAGGTGTTCTCCTTCGGGCAATTCGGGGTGAGGCCGGATCTCCAGGGCCGGGGGATCGGGAGCAAGCTGATGCGGTTGATGGAAGACGAGGCCCGTCAAAAGGGAGCGGAGGAACTGGCTCTCGATACCGCCGAAGGCGCTTATCGCCTGCGCGATTGGTATGCCCGCTGTGGCTATCGCGAAGTGGAACGCGTCTCCTGGGGCAACACGAACTACACCAGCGTGATCCTCTCCAAAGCCCTCGAACCGACATCATCCTCATGAGCGTGAAAATCCGTGAAACGGTCCCGGCGGATTGGACCGACTGCGCCACCTTCTTCCGCGAGGCATTCAACGCCCCGCCATGGAACGAAGCGTGGACCGACGATAGCGCGCTGCAACGCCTCGCCGATTGCGCACGCACGCCGAACTTCCTCGGCCTGATCGCGGAGGATGGCGCGGACATCGTGGCCCTGGCCTTCGGCTACTCGCAACGCTACCAGGAGGAGTTGCACTACTTCTTGTTAGAATTCTGCGTGGCGAATGACCGCCAGCGCCAGGGCATCGGTGCAGCCCTGCTTGCAGAGCTTCACACCCGCCTGCAAGCGGCGGGCGTCAACCGCATCTACACGCTGACCGCACGCGAGACCGCAGCGCAGGACTTCTACGCCAAGGAAGGCTTCTACATGAGCCCGAAGATGATGATGATGGCGCGGCGCTATTAGCCGAGTTCCACCACCGCTCCATCCTCGATGCCCTCGGCCACCAGGCGTCCCGGGCCCGTAAAGGCCATGGCATCGCCGGCGCTCATCAGGAGATCGTCCCGCGAGTTTTCCTGGGTCACCCAGAGGTGCCCGGAGATCACGCGGAAGCTCACCGTCTCGGTGTCCTCCAGCAGGCGTGAAAATACCTGACCATAGGCGATCCGCGCCCGTGCGGCTTCCCGCCGGCGCATCTCGGCCGGAATCGTCGTGGAAGGGACGAAGATATTCATGAGCGTGAGCGGGGTTTGCGTTGGATGGCGCGGGCGCTGCGGAAGGGAATGACCGGGACCGTGAGGTGCGCCGGTTTCTCCCAGACTTGCAGGACATGATCGCGCACGGCGGCGATGGACGGATCGTTTTCGTTCGCGGCGAGGTAGCCGATGCTCAGCGGCGACATGGCCCGGAAATGCGGCAACGGCACCACCCGGTCCTCGAAACCGTTCGCCTTGATCTGCGCGATGGCCGTCACGGTGAGGCCAAGCCCCTCGGCCACCATGTTGAGCACCGTGAGATCCTCGTTCACCTGGAAGCGGCGGTTGAGACTCAGACCCTGCTCTTGGCTGATGCGCTGGATGAAGCGGGAATACGAGCAGGCGGGCGAGGTGAAGATCCACGGCTTGCTCTCCAGCAGCTTCCAATCGGGCTTCGAGAGCTCCTTGGCCCACTCCACCGGCGCGGCGATGCAGAGTTCGATCTGATCGATTTCGTGGGAAACAATCTTCTGTGATTCGCAGGGCCCCTCGAAGAAGCCGATCGAGATGCTGCCCTCCTCGATTCCTTGGAGCACCACGCCGCTGCTGCCATTCACCAGCTCGAAGCACAGATCCGCGTGCTCGTCGGAGATCGAGCGCAGGATCTCGACCAGGCGCAGGATTTCCGGACGATTGTTGACGCCGAAGACCAGCTCCCCCGAGACCGAGCCGCGCAGACTGTCGGCGCTGTGTTTGAAGTCCTTCGCCGCATCGACGATCCGGCGGGCCTGCTCGCGCAGCACTTCGCCGGCGCGTGTGAGCTTCATGCCCTTCGCGCCGCGGTCGAAGAGGCGCACGCCGACTTCATCCTCCAGCGCCTTGATCTGGGCGCTCACCGCCGGCTGGCTGGTGAAGAGCTTCTCCGCGGCACGCGTCAGATTCTGTTCTTCGGCGACAGCGAGAAAGGTGCGGAGTTGGTAAAGTTCCATGACGGCAAGAGGAAGTGATCGCCGTCATCATTCCCCCAAAGCGCCACCGCGGCCAATCGCATCTTCCGATCACCACCATTCGTGGTATCGATGGCCCGCCCGCGCTCAGGCCTTCGAGGCCGAGCGCAACACCGCCGGTCCCGGCAACGCCAGTAGCAGCGCGAAGAACAAGATCATCCCGAAAGCTCCCGGCAAGCCCACCCAATGGCTCAAGCCACCGATCGCAGGCGGACCCACCAGGAAGCCAAAGTAACCGATCACCGATACCGTCGCCACGCCCTGCGCCACGCTTCCCTTGTGCGCGCGCCCCCCCGCCACGAGCAGGACCGGAACCATGTTCGCCAGACCCAGACCCGCAAACCCGAGGCCCACGAAGGTCATCTGCCAAAAGGGCAGGAAGACGACGATCAATAGCCCGATGAAAATCAGGATACCGCTCACCCGCAGCACCGTCAGCCCGCCGTGCTTGGCCAGGATGCGGTCGCCGAGGAAACGACCCGTGGCCATCGACAGCGAGAAAGCCCCGAAGGCGAAAGGTGCCAGCCAGTCCGCCGCTTGCGCGACGCTGCGGGCATACACCGCGCTCCAATCCATCATCGCGCCCTCCATGAACAGCACCAGGAAAGCCAGCGCCCCGATCCGCAGCAGCCTGCTATCCGGCATCGTGAAGCCGCCTTTCGGCTTGGTGGCGGCAGCATCCCCGCCCGCCAGGCTTCCCGTGCAGAAAAGCGAGGTCAACAGCAGCACGCCCGCGATCGAGAGGGTGATCGCCACCGGCTCCGCCCCATTCCGCAATGCCATTCCGACCGCGGTCGCTGCAATCAAGCCGCCAAGGCTCCAGAGCGCCTGTAGGTTCGACATGATCGGCGTCGAGCGACGGCTCTCGATGGTCATCGCCTGCGCATTTTCCGAAACATCCAGCGAGCCCTTGAAGGCTCCGAACAAGATACCCACCACGAAGAGCACGGCGGGATTCGGCGCCAGCGGAATCATCGCCAGCGCGATGCAGTAGGCGGGCGCGAGCCAGCGCAGCAAGGAGCGGCTGCCGTGGCGGGCAAGGACGCGGCCCACCAGGGACATGGAGATCATCGCACCGGCAGCGAGGCTCAGTAGCACCCACCCGAGCATCGATTCCGTGAGCCCGAACTTCTGCTTGATCGAGGGAATCAGCGCCGCCCAGGTTCCGAAACCAATGCCGTTCACCAGGAACAGCAACGACGCCGCCAGACGGCTGCGCCCCTGCTCTTCCGCGCTCGCCAGCGCAGCTCCGGCGTAAGTGGCCTCTTGATGCATGGCGGCATCCTGCCCGATTCCATCCGATTCTTCCAATGGCATCTTCTCATGACCGTGATAACCTCCGGTTATGGAGATGCGCGAGCTGAAATCCTTCGTCCTGCTGGCCGGACAATTGCACTTCGGCCGCGCCGCCAGCCTGCTGCACCTGAGCCAGCCGGCCCTGACCAAGCAGATCCGGCGGATGGAGGGCGAACTCGGCAGCCCCCTCTTCGAGCGCGGGCGGCACGGCACTGCGCTCAGCAGCTTCGGCAAGCAGTTCCTGAAGGAAGCACGGACCATGGTCACCGGTTTCGAGCGCCTGCTGGAGCGTGCCCAAAGCTCGGCCCGCGGCGAAAGCGGCCACCTCTCGATCGGCTTCGGCTTCCACACCCTGGAGTTCGTGCCGCGCCTGATCGTCCGCCTCCGCGAGATCGCCCCGGGCATCGGCGTGGACCTGCGCGACATGTCCACCGCCGAGCAGGTCGAGGCCCTGCGCGACGGCAAGCTCGACCTCGGCTTCCTGCGCCTCCCCGCTCCGGACGCGTTTCGAATTCTGCCGGTGATCAAGGACCGCCTCGTCCTGGTGTCCTCCCCCGCCCTGCCCTTGCCCGCCCATGCGACACTGGCCGACTGCCGCGAGCGGCCCTTCGTCAGCATCACGGAAGAGCGGGCGCCGGGCTTCTTCAACCACATGCTGCGGCTCTGTGCGAAGTCCGGCTTCCACCCGCGGGTCGTCCAGCAGGTTCCCGAATTCACCACCGCCCTGGCGCTGGTGCAGGCGGGCCTCGGCATCGCCATCATCCCCGAATCCGTCGGCACCAGCCGCTTCCCGGGCATGCGCGTGCACCCCCTGAAGGACAAGGATGCCGCCTGGTCGGTGGGAGCTGGCTGGCGGAAGGGCGACACCAACCCGGCATTGGCGAAGTTCCTCCAACTCCTGAAAGAAGAGATGAAGAATGCATGAAGGATTTGCTATTGGCTTCCTGATTGGCCGGCAAAGGTGTTAGATCGCCTCGTCGTGGAAACAGTGCCGTGGTTACCCGGAGAAGTCCCCCGCTGGGCCTTCATGTGGGCCATCGCCGTTGCGATGTTTGCGATCCTGAAGTGGCTGAGCTTCCGCTGGGCCAAGGGAACCGAAGCCTCCTCCCCGCGCAAGGCGGCCTACCTCTTTCTCTGGCCCGGCATGGATGCCGACGCCTTCCTCAGAGGGGTCGCCAAAAAAGCTCCCACAGCCTCGGAATGGACCGCGGCAGCACTTAAGACCGCACTCGGCATCGGGCTGCTCCTCGCCTCGCGCGCCTTTGATCCACCCATGGTCCGCGGCTGGATCGCCATGGTCGGGATCATCTTCCTGCTGCACTTCGGCAGCTTCCACCTCCTGAGCTGCTTCTGGCGCTCGCGCGGCATCAACGCCGTCCCGCTGATGAACCGCCCGATGGCAGCGACCTCCGTCTCGGCCTTCTGGGGCAAGCACTGGAACATCGCCTTCCGCGACCTGACCCACCGCATGGTCTTCAAGCCGGTCCTGCGCAGGTGGGGCAGCGCCGCCGCCCTGATGTCCGGCTTCCTCTTCAGCGGCGTGATCCACGAACTCGCGATCACCGTGCCCGCGGGCGGCGGCTACGGCGGGCCGATGATCTTCTTCACTCTCCAAGGTCTCGCCGCACTGGCCGAGCGCACCAAACCCGGCAAGCGCCTCGGCCTCGGCAAGGGCGCGCGCGGCTGGACCTTCACCCAGGGCCTGCTCCTTCTAACAGTCGCACTGCTATTCCCGCCGCCCTTCGTGCTGCGGATCATCAATCCCTTCTTCGACTACCTCCATGAACTTGCCTTTTGATATCCCGCTGCCCCTGGCCATCCAAGCCGCCGGAGCGCTCCAGATCTCGATCCTCATCGCCTCGGCCCTCGTGCCCCAGCAGTTGAACTGGAAGGAAGCCTTCGCGGTGCTCCCGAAGCTCCACCGCCAGATGTACTGGATCTATGGCGTCTACACCGCCGCCGCCATCCTGACCCTCGGCCTCTTCAGCCTCTGCGCCGCCAGCGATCTCGCCGGCGACAGCCGCCTCGCGAAGATGGTCTGCGGCGCGAATGCCCTCTTCTGGGGCGTCCGCGTCGCCCTCCAATGGGTCATGGACGCCGAGCCCTTCCTCACCAAGTGGTGGCTCCGCGCCGGCTACCATCTCCTGACCCTGCTCTTCTTCACCTTCACCGCCTTCTACGGCTGGCTGGCGTTCCACAGGTAACGCAAGGCGATCCGCCGCATGCCTGCCCCCCGGGACCGCGGAGGCAGGCATCACTTCATGCATATGGGGATGGTCCCCAGCCCGGTGACTGTGGACCACCTAAAAGAAATGCCGGCCGATCTTCGAGGCCTCGGTCCCGTGGTCCGACTCCCAATAGACGTCCTTCACGATATCTTCCACCGTCGGCGGCGCACTCGCCTCGGCGAATTCTACAGCGGCCATCGCCTCCGCCTTGGCCTCGGCATCCATGCGCTCCACATCGTCATCGCTGACCAATCCCTCCAAGAGCAAGGTCTCCTTCCAGCGCACGATCGGATCACGCGTCGCCTTCATGTGCTCGATCTCCTCCGGCGTCCGGTATTTCTTGTGGTTCGCATCCGCCACGTGGCTCCCGTAGTAGCGGTAAGTCGGGATCTCAATCACCGTCGGTTGGCACTCCTTCCTCGCCCGATCAAAGGCCACGGATAGCCGCGCCCGCAGTTCGTAAAGATCGCCATCGCCGGTCTTGTCCCAGGCAATCCCGTAGGTCTCCGCCCGCCGCGCCAGACAATCCTTGAACCGCGATGAGCGAGCTTCCGAAGTAAACATGGCGAAGCGATTGTTCTCGATCACATACACCACCGGCAGCCCGAAGAGTCCGGCAAGATTCAAGGACTCATGATAGACACCCTGATTCACCGAACCTTCTCCCAAGAAACACGCCACCGCACCCTCACTTTGCCTCTGCTTCAAGGCGAAGGCCAAGCCCGCCGCCAATGGAGTGTGCGCCGCAGCCAAAGGGTAGCAGCCCCAAAAATGTTTCTCCGGCGCGAAGAAGGACAAGGCACCGCCCTTCCCTTTCGAGCAACCGCCGGCCTTGCCAAACAACTCCGCCATGCACGGCCCCATCTCCATCCCCGCGGCGATGGCATGACCCATCCCGCGCCAACCGCTGATCGAATGGTCCTCCGGGCCCATCAATGAACGCGCAGCAGCGGCAATCGACTCCTGACCGATGCTCAAGACCAGCCAGCCTCCGATCCTCCCGCCGTTATAATACTTGAGTGTCGTCTGCTCGAATCTCCGGATCCGCATCATCTGCCGCAGCACCTCCACCTTCGCCTCCGGGGTGAAGTCGCGGTTCGCGGGATGTTCGCGCCAATCCATCCGCCGATTGTCTTGCCGCAGGCCCGTCTCCATGGCGAGCATGGATCGTGACGCCGGAGAAACACCTCATCCGCCTCCATGTCCGCGGCGATCTATCCTTCGGACCGGGAAAGGCCGAACTGCTCGAAAAGATCCGCGACCTCGGGAGCCTTCAGGATGCGGCCGGCGCCATGGGCATGTCCTACTCCAAGGCTTGGAAGCTCGTGAAAAGCATGAACTTCGCCTTCCGCGAGCCGGTCGTGATCCTCCACCGCGGCGGCAAGGACCAAGGCGGAGCGGAGCTGACCAAATCGGGCGCCACCATCATGGAACTCTACCGGAAAGCGGTCGCCGCAGCGGAGAAGGCCGCACAACCCTCGCTGGAAAAGATGCGTTCAATGCTTGGGAACGATTAAGCGAATTCATCGCAGGCAGACTCCGCAGGCCACCGATATACTTTACAAAACATATCGAACATGGCGAGGTAGCTCGCGATGAGAGCACTCCCCCTCCTGTGGATCGCGCCGCTGGCCGCAATGGCCGATCCTTCCGAACTCGGCGAACTGGTAGTCGAAGCGATGAAGCCGGACATCAGCAACCGCGTGACCAGCGAGGAAGCGGAGGACTTCGAGCGCCGTGATCTCGCCGAAGCCCTTACGCTCCTGCCGGGCGTCAGCCTCACCCGTGTGGGAGCCCGCGCCGAAACGATGGTCACCGTCCGCGGCTTCGACCTGCGCCAAGTGCCCGTCTTCATTGACGGCATTCCCGCCTACGTCGTCTACGATGGCTATCCCGACCTCGGTCGCTTCACCATTCCCGATGCCGGCGAGATCGAAGTCGCGAAGGGCCTCAGCCCGGTTCTAGCAGGACCTAACACCCTCGGCGGCCTGATCAATGTCTTCACCCGCCGTCCGACCAAAGAGCTGGAAGGCGATGTCCACGCCGGTGCCTTCAGCGGCGGCGGCTGGGAAGCCGGCCTCGGCGCGGGCGGTCGCCAGGACAAGTGGTATTGGCAATTCGATCTCTCCTGGATCGAGCAATCCGCCTTCGAGCTTTCCGATGACTTCGTGCCCCGACCCACCGAAGATGGCGGCCGCCGCAACAATTCCTACCGCAACGACTGGCGCGCCTCCGGTCGCCTCGGCTGGACCCCGGCACCGGAGGACGAATACGTCCTCGGCTTCTGGATCCAGCGCGGCGAGAAGGGCAATCCGCCCTACACCGGCTACGACAAGACCATCCGTCCGCGTTTCTGGCAGTGGCCGCAGTGGGACAAGGACACCTACTACATGCTGACCCGCACCGAGCTCGGCGCGGACACCACGCTGGAGACGAATCTCCACTACGACCGCTTCGAGAACCTCCTCCGCGCCTTCGACAACGCCAGCTACTCGTCCCAGACCCTGGGATCCTCCTTCAACTCCTACTATGACGACTGGACCGCGGGTGGCATGGTGAAAGTGGAGAACCGCTCGCTCAAGGCCACCCGCATCGCCACCGCCTTCCACTACAAGGTGGACCACCACGAGGAGATGAACCTCGGCGCGCCGAAGTACACCTTCGAGGATGAGACCGCATCGCTCGGCCTGGAAGCGGAACACAGCTTCCCCTGGGGTAGCTCGCTTGTCGCCGGCATCAGCTACGACTGGCGGCGGATCAATGACGCGGTGGACACCAACACCGGCGCGCCTCTAACGGGAGAGGAGGTCGACTCATGGAACCCCTCGCTGATCTGGAAGCACAAGTTCTCCGAGACCCTCGAAGGCCACCTCGGCTGGGCGGAGAAGAGCCGCTTCCCCACCATTAAGGACCGCTACTCCTACCGCATGGGCCAGGCGATCCCGAATCCCGACCTGAAGCCGGAGACCGTCGACCACTTTGATCTCGGCCTCGCCGGCACCGCTTGGGACAACCGCTTCCAGTGGGAAACCGGCGTCTTCTACTCGCGCATCGACGACGCGATCCAGCGCTTCGACAACGTCGCCTTCACCCCCGGCGGCGCAGGCCTCTTCCAGCTCCAGAATGTCGGCGAAGCCGAGCACCGCGGATTCGAGACCGCCGTCGGCATGAAGTGGACCGACTGCATCGAGACCGGCCTGCGCTACGCCTGGATCAATGCAGAGAACCGCAGCAACCCGCGCATCCACATCATCGGCACGCCGGAGCACGAGGTCTTCCTCTTCTCCAAGATCCAAGTCCACGAGAACGTGAAGCTCATCCCCTCCTTCGTCTGGGCCGACTCCCGCGATGTCAGCAGCACCGGCAAGCGCGTCGGCACCTACGCCAGCGTCGACTTCAAGGCCGAGGTCAGCCTGCCCGGCGAATGCACGCTCGGCTTCGGCGCGACCAACCTTCTCGACCGCAACCAACAACTGGACGAGGGCTTCCCCGAACCCGGCCGCAGCCTCTTCGTCGATCTCCGCCATGAATTCTAAGCTCTTCCTCATCTTCGCCGCGATCCCCTGCCTGATCGCTCCCGTCTTCGCCGAACCCCTGCTGCGTCTCCACGATGGCAAGCAGTGGAAGGAACTCGACCAGGCAGCGTGGGAAAAGCTGCCCCGTGCCGAACTCAAGGGGAAAGCCCGCGACGGCACCGACAAGCTCTACTCCGGCGTGGCCATGTCGGAAGTCCTCAAGCTGCTCGGCGCACCGAGTGGCGACACCCTCCGCGGACCCGAGATGAACCGCGTCGTCCTCCTAACAGCGGCAGACAACTATCAGGTCGCCTTCTCCCTTGCCGAACTCGATCCCGCCTTCCGCGCTCAAAACATCATCCTCGCCGACCAAGCGGATGGAAAGCCGCTGGACGATCATGAAGGCCCGCGCATGGTGGTAGCTGCCGATGACCTGCGCCACTCCCGCTGGATCCGGCAAGTGAAGCAGATCATCCTCACCCGCCCGATCGTCCCCGCGCCATGAAATCCCTGATCCTCTGCTCCTTCCTCGCCCTCGCCGCTGTCCTCTCCGCCCGCGCCGGGGAAATCCGCGTCGCCGCCGCCGCCAGCCTGACCGAGGCCCTCACCGAGATCGCCGCCGCCTACGAAAAGGACAGCGGCAACAAGGCCACCCCGGTCTTCGCCGGCTCGAACGTCCTCGTCCGCCAGATCCAGGAAGGCGCGCCGATCGATGTCTTCATCTCCGCCGACGAAGCGAACATGGACAAAGCCACCAAGGCGAATCTCGTGAAGGAAGTCGCACCTCTGCTGACCAATTCCCTGGTCATCGTCGTGCCCTCGGATTCGTCGGCCAAGATCGCTTCCGCCGCGGATCTGGCAAGCCTCAAGCGCATCTCCATCGGCGACCCCGCCGCCGTGCCTGCCGGAGTCTACGCCAAGGCCTGGCTCACCAAGGCCGGCCTCTGGGAAAAGATCGGGCCGAAGTGCATCGCCAGCGAGAACGTCCGCGCCGCCCTCGCCGCGGTGGAGTCCGGCAATGTCGACGCCGCCATCGTCTACAAGACTGACGCCGCAGTCTCCAGAAAGGCCAAGGTCGCCTGGACCGTCCCCGCGGGAGATGCCCCGGAGATCATCTATCCCGTCGCCGTCTGCACGGAGAGCAAGCACGCCGACGGGGCCGCGAAGTTCGTCACGTTCCTGAAGTCCGAAAAAGCCACCGCCGTCTTCAAGGCCCGCGGCTTCGGCATCGCGCAAGTCCCGACCGGGGCGCACTGATCCCCTCCACCAAGACGGGTCCAACAGAAGGCGGCGCAGCCGCTTTGGAGTGCGGCGAGCATCGCCGCTTTCCTGCGCGTGGACCCCGGAGATCGTCGCACCGAATCCACCTATGGAATGTTCCCCTACCCCGAGAAGTCCCGGAACACGGCGATTCCAAGGAGTGCGCCGGAGGGGTCGGAGGGGCCGACGCTTTCGATCGTCCGGTGAGGTCAACTAACAGGTGGATTCAATGCGGAAAAGCGGCGATGCTCGCCGCACTCCCGAGTAACAAGAATTATAACCCTTTGGTTTTCAGTAAAACCTCTTTTTCGAGTTACTCCATGCTCCACACCCCTTCAGCGCGGTTCAGGTGCTCCAAAGCGGCTGCGCCGCGATTCTACCAGCTCCCCCGTACTTCAAGATCCCATTGACCCGCCCATCCTAAACAGCGTCTCTTGTCCTCATCCCGAATGCCCGCAGACGACATCAGGCTGATTCTCTTCACCGTGGGCATGTCAGCCCTCGCCGTCGTCGTCTCCCTGCCCTTCGGCCTCGCCCTTGGCTGGGTCCTGGCCCGCAAGCGCTGGCCCGGCAAAGCGCTGGTCGAGACCCTGGCCATGATGCCCCTGGTCCTGCCGCCCGTCGTCACCGGTCTCCTGCTTCTCAGACTCTTCGGAAAACGCGGCCCCCTCGGCCCCTGGCTGGAACGCATGGACATCGAGGTCATCTTCACCTGGAAGGCCGTCGTCATCGCCCTCGCGGTCATGGCCTTCCCCCTCCTCCTCCGCTGCATCCGCACCGCCTTCGAGGAAGTCCCGCGCTATCTGGAAGAAGCCGCCTCCACCCTCGGCAAAACCCCGTGGCAAGTCTTCATCCGCGTCAGCATCCCGCTCTCCCGCCGCGGGATCGCCGCCGGCCTCATCCTCGGCTTCGCCCGCGCCCTCGGGGAATTCGGTGCCACCATGATGGTCGCCGGCCTGATCCCCGGCGTCACCGAGACCTTGCCGCTCGCCATCTACCGCGGCTTCCAGGTCGGCGATGACTCCCGCGTCTGGACCCTCACCGGAATCTCCGCCCTCATCGCCTTCGCAGCCCTGGCCCTCGCCGGCTACCTCACGAAAGGCCGCGCCTTCAAATAGGCCGCCTACCGATTCGCCATCTGCTTCCGGAACAGCGGCACGAATTCCGCCTCGATCCACGCGAAGGCCGCCTCCAGCCCCTGCTCACGGTAAATCTTGCCGATCTTCGCCTCCACCGCCGTCGGAGCGCCGAAGGCACTCAGGAAGCCGTTCGAGGTCAGCCGGGTGAACCACTCGCCATCCATCGTCCCGCGCTCGCGCAATACCCAGCTCCGCGCAAAAAGCGCCAGCACGGCATCGCCAATCCAAGCGGACTCCCGCTCAAGCCGGATTTCTTCGGTCTTGTTCATGTTCGCCGCGGGAAATTGCCCTCAAGGCAGCGGCCGGGCCAGCTTTTCCATCCGCTGCCGCTCGATCCGGTCGCGCAGGCGGTCCTCCGAATCGGCATTCCAGTAGCCCGGCTGCAGCTCCATGAAGACGCTGGTGTAGGGCAGCGCCGTATTGGTGCGGATCACCAGCACCTCGAAGCTCTTGGTCGCGTCCTCCATCAGGGTCAGCAGCGATTGCTGCTCCAGCTCCGTGGTCTCCCGGGAATGCAGCGCGCCGTGCAATTGCTTGCGGAATTCGTCGATCCCCGGCGCGTAGTCGTTCTCCACCACCCGCATTTCACGGGCCACGAAGACATTCGGCGTGACATGCTCGGTCCGCTCCAAGGTCCGCAGCACCTCGTCCACCACCGCCGGGATTTCCTCGTCGGCAGTGATCTGGCGCACCCCCGGCCGACTGTGGGCCGGGAAAGACGCTTCCGCCACCACGATCCAATTCCGGTAACCGAGCTGCGCCGTCTGCATCATCAGCGCATCCCGCCAACCGTTGCTCTTCTGGTACATGCCACAGCCGGACATCAGCACCGGGGCAACAACCAGACAACCGCGGAACCAGCGTAACATCAGTGCGAGTAAACGATGCAGCCCGCGGACTGTCAATCAGGGCGCGGGGAGCCGAGACAGGAAGTGCAAAGTAATAAGGACCAAGTCCCAAGAAACCGCCTCCCGGCACGACACCGGAAAGCTCTTCCTGCCTTTCTTGGGACTTGGAACTTCTCACTTGGAACTTCCCACCCTTGGCACTTGGAACTTCTTACTTGGAACTTCCCGGCTTCGCCGTCCTTACATCAATTGCGCCCCGGCATCGGCCAGCTCCGAGCGTTCCCCGCGGCTGAGCGAAACGTGGGCCACGAAGGGCAAGCCCTTCAGCCGGTTCTTGGTGTAAACCAAGCCGTTGCTGCGGCTGTCCACGTAAGGATTGTCGATCTGGGCGGGATCCCCGGCCAGCACCAGCTTCGAGCCGCGGGACATCCGGGTCACCACGGTCTTGGCCTCCTGCGGGGTCAGCTGCTGCGCCTCATCCAGCACGAAGAAACGGTTCGGGATCGAGCGCCCGCGGATGTAGCACAGCGCCTCCACCTCGATGATTCCCTGCTCCATCAGGTGTTCCCACGGCTTCTTGACCGGACCGCCGCCACCGCCTTGGCCGTCCTCCTTCTTCGCCTGCTTCCGGCGCGGGCCCAGCGGGGTCGCCGGCCGCATCAGCAGATCCAGCGCGTCGTGGATCGGCTGCAGCCAAGGCCGCATCTTCTCGTCCAGCGTGCCGGGCAGGAAGCCGAGCTGATCACCCATCGCGACCACCGGGCGGCTCACGGTCAGGCCGTTGTAGCGGCGGTTGAACATCTCATGCAGACCCGCCGCCACCGCGATCAGGGTCTTGCCGGTCCCGGCCTGGCCGAAGCAGGTCACCAGCGAAATATCCGGATTGAGCAGCGCGTCGATCAGGCAGCGCTGGCCGAGGTTCATCGGCTTCAGCGCGGTGCCGTCCTGGATCTTCAGCGACTCCGGGATCTGCAGGCGGACCAGGCGGCCGTCCGCGGCCATCCGCGCCGGCATCGTCTGCTTTTCACCCGAGGCCAGCAGCACGTACTCATTCACCGTGATCTCCTCGAAATCCCGGCCCACCGCGAGCTCGCCCGTGCTGGCGAAGCGCTGCATGTCCGAGGTATCCACTTCGATACGGCGGACATCGTAGGCGGATGCCTCCTTCGGATCGACCTTGTCGTTGAGATAGTCCTGGCAATCGATGCCCACCGCCCGGGCCTTCAATTGCATGTTGAGATCCTTCGTCACCAGCATCACCGGCGACTGGTTGTGGGTCATCAGCAGCAAGGTGCAGGCGAGGATCCGGTGGTCCACACGCTCCTTGTCCGGGAAGATCCGGTGGAAACGCGTCAGCATGTCCGAATTCTTCGGGCACATCTGCGGATCATACACGACCAGGCGGATGCTGCCGCCGCCATCGGTCGGCACCCCGCTGGTCACCTTCCGCGCACAGGAGAACATCTCCGTGAGCATGCGGTGGATCTTGCGCGCATTCGCACCGCGCTCGGTCTGCTCCGTCTTGAAGCGGTCCAGCTCCGCGAGCACATCCACCGGCAGGCAGATATGGTTATCCGCGAAGCGGCCCAGACAGGCCGGGTCGTGCAATAGCACGTTCGTATCTAATACGAAATTCTTCACGGCTTGGTTCGGGGCACGCAACCCGAAGTCGCTCGGGTGCGCCTTCTTCCCCGCTCCGCTGGCCCTTCGCCCGCTTCCTCCACCTTGTTGGATTTCGAAAAGTCGGGCTTGGGGGTCCTCGGCACGATGGATCATGGGGCTGGTGGGGTAGGGCTAAGTTACCGGCGGATCACGGGGAACGGAATCCCGGTCCGCCACCGGGCCCCGTCAAACCGCCACGCGGCGGCAATTGGAATGGTCTCTTTATCAAGACATCTGAACTATCGCCATCGCCGCAGGAATGGCAACCCTCAAATCACACTCCGCATCGCGAATCGTGCCAGCTCCGCACGCCGCGGTTTGCCCATCGGACTCCGCGGAATCGTCTCAATCCCAATCACCCGGCTGATCCGCCGGTATCCCGGGCAACTGCCGTGATAAGCCTCCAGCGCCCTCTCCCAAGCCTTTGCATCCGTGGTGACGTTTTCGTGGATCAATACCAGTTGGTTGCCCGCCCGCGGATCGGCTACCGCGACAACTACGGCAGATCCCGGAGCAGCACCCGCCAGCGCGACGATCTCGGACTCGACCGCCACCGGATCCACCAGTTCCCCCAAGATCTTCACCAGCATATCCGCGCGCCCGGCAATGTGCAGCATCCGCCTGTCAACGCGGCCGAGATCGGAACTCGCGAACCACTCGCCACTACGCTCCTCGTACTTCCACTCGCCTTCGGCCGACTTCAGCGTGCCGGAGAAAAGCGCCCCGCCGCGGATCATGATCCGCCCCTCCCCGTCCGTCATGGCATCCCAACACGGCAGCAAGCCGAGCGGCGCGGTGACATACGGCTGATCTAGTAATTCGAAATCCTGCGTCGCGATCTGCGATCCCGCCTCGGTCATCCCGTAGCTCGCCAGCACCGGCCAGCCCAGATCGCGGGCCGCGCGACCCGTCGCCTCGGCCAGAATCCCGCCGCCCACCACGATCGCCCGCAGACTCGCCGGCGCGCGCAGGCCTGCCACCACCAGATCATGCACCTGCGTCGGCACCAGCGAGAGATGGGTTCCACCCGCCTCGCCCAGCCATCGCGCGAATCCCGCCGCCTCCCACTTCCCGCTGAAATGCTCCATCCGGCAGCCCGCCTGATCCGCACGAGCCACCACCCCGAATCCGCCGACGTGATGCAGCGGCAGCGCCAGTACCCAGCAGCTATCGGCCGTCACTCCGAGATGCGCATTCACCGCCGCGGCCGAGACCTTCAGCGCGGCCCGGCTCAGGCCGATCCACTTCGGCTCGCCCGTGCTCCCGGAACTGCGGAAGAAAACCAACCCCGGAATCCCCGCGGGCACGGCACCGTCCCAGCCCATCAGGACCGGCGCATCAGCCTCCCAAAACTCGTGACCAATCAGGCCAGCCGCTTCCATGGCAACTTGTCTAACAGGTCATTGAAGCCCAGCCCCGTGCCCGGCGGCGCATGGAAGGCCGGCGTCCACGGACCCAGCGCTTCGGTAAAGGCATCCGTCTCGAAAAGATGATGCGTCTGCAAGCCGCATACACCCACCAGCCCGGGGAATTGCAGCGCCAGCCGCCCCGCCTCCCAAGCCGCAAAAGCCTGACCCAGCGGGTGGTCCATGTAGCTCGTCACCACCACGCGCTGGCCCATTTCCTGCGCCGCTTCCGCGAGCAGCCATGGCTCATCCAACGCCGGCTTGATCACCATTACTTGCGCCGCCGCGGACTGCGGCGAGGACTCGCGATCCACCGCCAGCGCGATCCGCGTCTCGCGGTGCAGCTTGCCCCACGTGCTCTCCGAATACTCGCAGGGGTCTTCTAGAAACTCGATCCGGCTTCTTATGTCCTCGGGCAAGCGCTTGAGCCACGCCGCCAGTTCCTCGGCTTCGCCGCTTTCATTGAAGTCGAGCCGCCAGCGCAGCGCCGGATGGGCTTTCGCCATCGCGACCAGCAGATCTCCTTCCTTCTCGATGTAGGCACCGCTCTTCAGCTTCGCCACGCCGAAGCCCGCGTCCACCGCCCGCGTGACTTCCTCCGCATTGGCCGCCACCAGCGTCGCGTGGCTGGCCGGCACCTCCAGCTCCTCGAACAGCGCATCCTCTACCGAGCGCGCCGCACCATCCATCTCCAGGCAGCGCAGCGCCCGCCGCACGATCGACCGGCTCCGCGGTCCCGCGAGATCCTCCAGACACTTCTGCAAACTGGGATCACCCAGCTCCGGCCATGGATGCAGGCAGGCATGGCCGCCCTCCGAGTCCTTGAGCAGCACCCCCTCGAACTCCTTCCGCGACGAACGCGAATTGAGATTGCGGCGGCTCTTCAACCGGTAATGCCAATACCAGATCAGCGTGCCGGAGGACGTGGTGAGATCGGTGATGGGCATGTCAGCTAAGTGCCAAGTAAGAAGTTCCAAGTGCCAAGCAGGAAGTTCCAAGTGAGAAGTTCCAAGTGAGAAGTTCCAAGTGCCAATGAACAGCCTCATAGTGCCCTCCAAAAGGTCTTTCCTGTCTTTCTTGGCACTTGGTCCTTCTTACTTGGAACTTCAAAGGAGGATGGCCAGCACGTGGAAAAGTCCCGCGAAGGCCACAAGTTGCAAGGCGGACAAAGCCAGCAGCCGGTTCATTTCCCGTCCCTCCGGCATCGTGAAGGCGCTCCAGATGATCCGCAGGCCCAGCGTCAGCAGCGGCAGCACCGCCAGCACCAGGAAAGGCTGGCCGAAGACGAACCAGCCCAGGCCAAGGAAGACCGCTAGCTTGATCTCCAGCCACACGATGATCCGCGCCGCCTTCGGTCCGAGCCGCACCGCCAGCGTCCGCTTGCCGGTCGTGGCATCCTCCTCGCGGTCGCGCAGGTTGTTGATCGAGATCAGCACCGCCGACAGCAGCCCGATCTGCCCACCGAGAAGCAGTGCCTCCGGCCGCCATTGCAGGGTCTGGACGAAGACCGTCCCCGCCACCGCCACCAGCCCGAAGAAGGCCACCACGAAAAGCTCCCCCATCCCCCGGTAAGCCAACGGGAAGGGCCCGCCGGTGTAGCCATACGCCAGATACATCGAAGGCACCCCGATCGCCAGGATCGGCCAGCCCGCCGCATGGATCAGCACTGCCCCGCACAAGATCGCCAGCAACAGGAAAACAAGCGCCCCCGTCATCACCGCCCGCCGCGACAGCAGCCCGCTGGCCGTCACCCGCTGCGGCCCCAGCCTCCGCTCGGTGTCCGCGCCTTTCGCCGCATCGATCGCGTCGTTGAAGAGATTCGTCGCGATCTGGATGAAAACCGCCCCGCCGACCGTGCACAGCGCCAGCAGTAGATCGAATCGCCCGGTCAGCCTCCACGCCAGCACGCAGCCCGCCCACACCGGCACGATGGCAGCGGGCAAGGTCTTCGGCCGGGTGGCCATCAGCAGCGGCTTGATCACGCCGGGAGAAAGCCCCCCCGCCCCCCGGATGCCAAGCAAACAAAGCGGCGGCTGCGGATTGCGGTGCAAGAGCCGAAGAGGCTGCCTTGAAATGGCAGGAACCGCTCTCCGAGCGGTCCGGCGGATGGCGGCGGTTTTATCGGAGCGGCATCGTAGCGAAAGTTCAAGCCGCCCCCCGCCGGACCTTTCGGAGAAAGGTCCCTGCCCGCGTCAGGCACC
Organism: Luteolibacter sp. Populi; assembly: GCF_040801775.1. Taxonomy (GTDB): domain Bacteria; phylum Verrucomicrobiota; class Verrucomicrobiia; order Verrucomicrobiales; family Akkermansiaceae; genus Haloferula. Next base: position 5,131,177 of record NZ_CP161812.1, on the reverse strand, counting down.
TACGGCACCCTTGGAAACTTCTTGAAGTCCGGCTTCCGCTTCTCGACGAAGGCCTGCTTCCCTTCCTTCGCTTCCTCGCTCATATAATAAAGCAGCGTCGCGTTCCCCGCCAAATCCAACAAACCCATCTGCCCGTCGCAGTCCGCATTCAGCGCCGACTTCAAGCAACGCAGCGCCAGCGGCGAATGCTCGAGCATCTCGCGGCACCATTGGATCGTCTCCTTCTCCAGGTCCGCCAGCGGCACCACGGTATTCACCAGGCCCATCTCCAGCGCCTGCTGCGCATCATACTGCCGGCACAGGTACCAGATCTCCCGCGCCTTCTTCTGGCCGACGATTCTCGCGAGGTAGCTCGACCCAAGACCGCCGTCGAAAGACCCCACCTTCGGCCCCGTCTGCCCGAAGCGCGCATTGTCCGCCGCGATGGTCAGGTCGCACACGATGTGCAGCACATGGCCGCCGCCGATCGCGTAGCCGGCCACCATCGCCACCACCGGCTTCGGCAGGCCGCGGATCTTCTTCTGCAGGTCCAGCACGTTGAGACGCGGCACGCCATCGCTGCCGATGTAGCCGGCGTGGCCGCGCACCTTCTGGTCGCCGCCGGAGCAAAAGGCGTCCGGCCCCTCGCCCGTTAGAATGATCACGCCCACGTCCGGGTCCTCGTGCGCCAGCTCGAAGGCGATCAGCATCTCCTTCACCGTCTGCGGGCGGAAGGCATTGCGCACCTCCGGCCGGTTGATCGTGATCTTGGCAATCTGCCCCTCATCCGTCGTTTCGTAACGGATGTCCTCGAATTCCCGAACGCTGGTCCACATGGCGGCGGGAGTCTCAGCCTAGCCCGCCACCCGCTCAAGAAATTCCCCCAGCTTCTCTTGGAATGCCGCCGGAGCATCCCAGGGCACCCGGTGCCCCGCCCCCGGCGCGACCCACAATTCCCCCCGCGGCAGCAGCGGCACGGCCCTCTCCCCCAGCGTCCGGAAATTCCCATCCTCCTCCCCCGCGCACCACAGCACCGGGCAAGCGATCTCCCGCAGCCGCCCCCACAGCGGCTCCTGCACCCCTAGCGACCAATCCACAAAGCTCCGCGCCACCTCCCGCCGCCGCCCCACAAGCCCACCCCGCCCCGCCATCTTCACTTCGACGTTCGATGTTGGACGTTCGATGTTCGATGTTCGCCCGAAAACCCCCTGCCCTTCCCACTTCTCCAAAAACTCCCCCCACTCCCCGGACAAAGCCATACTCGCCCACTCCGCATCCCCCGCCCGCCGCGCCGCCCGTTCCTCTTCCCTCTCCAAGCCCGGATGCGGCCCCACCAGCACCGCCGCATCCCAGTGCCCGCTCTCCAGCAGCGCATGCAGCCCCAGCCGC